>JADYYO010000164.1 GCA_020853615.1 Thermomicrobiales bacterium | reverse complement strand
GCGGCGTGCAGCTGGCGGTAGATGCCGCCGGCGGCGATCAATTCGTCGTGGCGGCCCTCTTCGGCGACGCCCGACTCGTCGACGACCACGATCCGGTCGGCGTTCTGGATCGTCGCCAAGCGGTGCGCGATGACGAGCGTGGTCCGGCCCCTCGAGAGTTCGAGGAGCGACTGCTGGATGGCCCGCTCCGTCTCCGAGTCGAGCGCCGAGGTCGCCTCGTCGAGGATGAGAATCGGCGGGTTCTTGACGAACATGCGGGCGATCGAGAGACGCTGCTTCTGCCCGCCCGAGAGCTTCACCCCCCGCTCGCCGATGACCGTGTCGAGGCCATCGGGCAGATCGGCGATCACCGTGTCGAGCCGCGCCCGGCGGGCGGCCTCCTCGATCTCCGCCTCGCTGGCGTCGAGCCGGCCGTAGGCGATGTTCTCCCGGATGGTGCCGGCGAAGAGGAAGACATCCTGCTGCACGATGCCGATCTCCCGCCGCAGCGAGGCGAGGGTCATCTGGCGGATGTCGATGCCGTCGATGGTGATCCGGCCCGCGTCGATCTCGTAGAAGCGGGGCAGGAGCGAGGCGATGGTCGTCTTGCCCGCGCCGGACGGCCCGACGAAGGCGACCGTCTCCCCGGCGTGAATGTCGAGGCCGATCCCCTGCAAAACCGGCCTGCCCGGGCCATACCCGAAGCTGACATTCTCGTAGCGGATGTCGCCGCGCAACCCGGAGACGGCTGCCGCGCCGGGCGCGTCGACGATGTCGGGCTCGGTGTCGAGCAGCTCCGTGTAGCGGCGGAAGCCGGCGATCCCCTTCGGGTAGATCTCCAGCACCGCGTTGATCTTCTCCATCGGCCGGAAGAAGACGCCGATGAGAAGGAGGAAGCTGACGAAACCGCCCTCGCTCAACTGGTCGTGCAGCACCAGATAGGCCCCGGCGATCATCACGACGAGCTGCGTGACGCGCATGCTGAAGTAGCTGAGCGACATGCTGGTCGCCATCAGGCGGTAGGCCTCCAGCTTCGTCTGCCGGTAGCGTGCGTTGTCGCCGGCGAAGAGGCGGCGCTCGTAGTCTTCGTTGGCGAAGGCCTGCACCACCCGCATGCCGCCGACGTTCTCCTCGATGCGGGCATTGAACTCGCCGACCCGCCGAAAGAGCGAGCGCCACGTGCGCGTCATACCGCCGCCATAGCGGATGGTGATCCAGCCGGTGATCGGCAGGATCGCCCCGGCGATCAGGGCGAGGGTCGGGTTGACCCAGACCATCAGCGCGAAGGCGCCGAGGAAGGTCATGATCGCGATGAAGAGATCTTCCGGGCCGTGGTGGGCGACCTCGCCGATCTCCTCCAGATCCTTCGTCACCCGCGCCACCAGATGCCCCGTCTTCTGGTTGTCGTAGAAGCGGAAGGAGAGTTTCTGCAGATGGTCGAAGCTGCGGCGGCGCATCTCGGTCTCGATGTTGATGCCGAGCTTGTGCCCCCAGTAGTTGACGACGACCATCAGGGCCGTGTTGAGGAGGTAGACGCCGAGCAGCGCGGCGGCAGCGACGAGGATGAGCCCCCAGTTCTGCCCCGGCAGGAGCCGATCGACGAAGAGCCCGACCGCCATCGGGAAGCCGAGCTCGAGCAGGCCCGAGAGGACCGCGCAGGAGAAATCGAGCGCGAAGAGCCGGCGATGGGGCCGGTAGTAGGTGAAAAAGCGGCGGACGAGCGCGGCGTTATCGGTGGCGATGGCGGACATGGTCTCCAATGGTGCGCGGAACGATTCCCATACGGGCAATTCTGCACGATGCGCCAGCTCTCGCACGGCGTCGATTGCCGGAATCGCGGAACCCGCGCTACTCACGGCCGCGCATGGCACGAGGCGAAGCGCCGGATGAGCGGCCCTGCTCTTTGCCTGTCACTCACGCGCTCTCCTGGCGCATCCCTGCTGTAACGGGCGCCTATCTGAACATTCCGTACGAATGCGGATGCACTTCTTCGCTAGATGCCATATTGTGACGGCACACAAACGAACGTCTCTCAAAGATGAGCGCGGCCTTGCAAAGATTTCCTCTCTCTAATGATAGCAATATTAGCAGCGGCTTAAAACCGCTGGATCGACGCAAAGTGCGAGGCGGCAAGGGGCGTTGCCAGTTCACGAAGCGCGACGATGTCTGGACGCTTCGCGGAAACTGCGCCACCAGCGAGACGATCGACATCCCGCGCGGCATCAGTCTCGATGGCGCTGGCCGGACGATCTCGCTGATCGGGGATGCCGAGGCGTTCGCGAGCGTCGGCGTCCGCGTCAGCGAGGCGGCGGTGCGCAATCTGACGATCGATGGCCGGGACCTCGATCAGCGCTGTCCGGGCTGCCTCGCGGCGCCCGTCATCGATGGCCCGGCGCTGGCCGAGAACGTGACCGTGACGAATGTCCGCTTCGGCGATGATCGCGACCCCGCCGCCGGTATCGAAGGCGCGGTCTTCGATGGCGCGCGTCGAGTTGCGCGATGTCCCCGTCACGAATATCGGCGGCACGGCGCTCCTCTTCTCGGGCAGGGGGTCGGTTGTGGTGGCGGGCGGCGACGCGCGCGATGCCACGCGCGAGATTCAGGCCACGCCCGGCGTCAGGGTCGCGAAGCTCGCGCCTCGACCCTCGGAGGAGCCGAGCCGTGCCGCCGCGAGCGCGGCAGCGGAGCTGGTCGCGAAGAGCCTCTTCCACCCGTGCCACGAGATCCACCGCGACCTCGGCAGGCTCAGCCCGGCGCTGGCCGCCCAGGGGCTGGGCAGCGGCGTCTGGCCCGCAGAGCAACGCCGGCATTCCCCTTCCACTCTGCGTGATCTTTCCCGCGCGGACGGCAGCGCGTGTCCGGCGATTCGACAGCGGGATCGCCTACTCTATCGTGGATGGCCCTCGCCTCGCCTCGGGGCCGCCGCACGCATGAGGAAGGACACGCGCGTGAATCTGCAGAGGATGGCGCTCGAGCATGCCCGGGACTCCGGGCCGATCGGCGTGGCGCTCATTGGCGCCGGAAAATTCGGCTCCATGTTCCTGACGCAGGCGCCGTCGATGCCGGGCATCGAGGTGCGCGCCATTGCCGACCTGTACGCCGACCGGGTCCCGGAGAAGCTCGCCTACCTCGGCTGGGACGACCAGCGGATCGCCAGAACGCGCATCACGAATGCGGCCGACGAGGCGGTCAACGGCGCCGACATCGACGTCGTGGTCGAGGCGACGGGCGATCCGATCGCCGGCATCGCGCACGCGCTGATGACGATCGAGGCGGGCAAGCATCTGGTGATGGTCACCGTCGAGGCGGATGCGCTGGCCGGCCCCGCGCTTGCCGCCCGGGCGCGAGCGGCCGGGACGGTCTACTCGCTCGCCTACGGCGATCAGCCCGCCCTGATCGCGGAGCTGGTCGACTGGGCGCGCGCCTGCGGCTTCCGGGTTGCCGCCGCCGGCAAGGGGACCAAGTACCTGCCGGAGTACCACACTTCGACGCCCGACACCGTCTGGCCCTACTACGGGCTGACCGCGACCGAGGCCGAGGCCGGCGGGATGAACAGCCAGATGTTCAACTCCTTCCTCGACGGCACCAAGTCGGCCATCGAGATGGCCGCCGTCGCCAACGCCTGCGGGCTGCAGCCGCCGCACGACGGGCTCGACTTCCCGCCCTGCTCGGTCGCCGATCTGGCCGCGACCTTCGCCGCGCGCGCCCGGCAGGAGGGGTTTCCGCACCCCGGCATCGTCGAGGTCGTCTCCTCCCTGCAGCGGGACGGCACGCCGGTCGCGCACGATCTGCGCTGGGGCGTCTACGTCGTCTTCGAGGCGCTCACCGACTATGCCTCCGCCTGCTTCCATCAGTACGGCATGCGCACCGACGAGAGCGGGCGCTACGCGGCGATGTACCGGCCCTACCACCTGATCGGCATGGAGCTCGGCATCTCCATCTACTCGGCGGCGCTGCGGGGCGAGCCGACAGGTTCGCCGCGAGCCTTCCGGGGCGATGTCGTAGCGGTCGCCAAGCGGGATCTGGCGCCGGGGGCGCGCCTCGATGGCGAAGGCGGCTTCACGGTCTGGGGCAAGCTCGTCCCGGCGCGGCGGAGCATCGACATGGCGGCGCTGCCGATCGGCTTCGCCAAGGACGTCCTCGTTGCGCGGCCGGTCGCGGCCGGGCAGGTGATCCACCAGGACGATGTGACGCTCGAGCCGAGCGAGCAGGCGCTGGCGATGCGGCAGGAGACCCTCGCGATGGTGGCGGAGTAGCGCGTCGCGTCGGCGATGACTCGGCGGGGCCGGGTTCATGGGGGAAGGAGCGGCGGCATGCCCTTCAACGTCAGGAAGCGCGGGAAACTGACCTACTACTTCGAAGGGGAGCGGCCGGTCCTCTCGTCGCTGGTCACGGAGGAGCTCCCCGATGGCGACCTGAAGATCGCCTTCGCCGGCCTCACCGGCGGCTACTCGGCGAAGAGCATCCTCGGCCTCGACGAGCTGGTGACGATGGACCCGGCGCGGGAGATCCCCCTCGTCTTCCAGTGCTGGGAGAAGTGGCTGCAGGAGGCGGGGATCTGCGAGTCGCTGCGCGATGTCGATTTCATCGAGATTCACGCGTTCGGCTGCCAGCCGAAACAGCCGAATCCCCTCGTCGACCCGGCCGGGTTCGCGCGCGAGCAGGAGCGGCTGCGCCGCGCGTATGCCGAGGCGTACGCCGACTACTTCGCCACCCATCTGCCGGAGAACGGGGTGCCGGCGCGCTTCACCGTGCACGTCGTCGATGTGCCCGACACCGCCGCCTCGTACGAGTTCTACGGGACGGCGCTCCTGCAGCGGTCGCTTCAGCCCAGCGCGGGCGCATGATGCGAAATCCGGGCAATCACTGCCGCCTGGCCACGGCCGGCCCTCACCCCCAGCCGCCACCCAAAGGGTGCCCGGCCCAGTGCGCTGGGCGAGGGGAGGGTTGACGTCGAGACAGCGTGACAGACCCGAACGCTTTATACACAATCTGGGTCAAGGCTTACAGCGGCGTGCGCAAGACGTGTCATGCTGAGGCACGAAGCATCTCGGCCCAGGGGAGACGGGGTTGCCGGGAGTCGAGATCCTGCGCTGCGCTCAGGATGACACCACGTCCGCACGGCGCTGTAACTTCTGTCACGAGATCTGGCGCAAAGCCTCCCCTCGCCCAGCGCACTGGGCCGGGCACCCTTTGGGTGGCGGCTGGGGGTCAGGGTGAGCACGGCGAAGTGGCGGTGATCATGCGGAATCCGTATGATGGGCCCGCTCGCGCCTACGCCCGCGCCTTCGGATCGAGCACGTCGCGGAAGCCGTCGCCGACCAAGTTGAAGGCGAGCACCGTCAGCAGCAGCGCCACCCCCGGCCCGAGGGAGTAGAGGGGCACGGCGGCGAGGTGGACGGTCCCGTCACGGATCATCTGCCCCCAGGTCGGCGTCGGCGGCGCCACGCCCAGCCCGATGAAGCTGAGGCTCGCCTCGAGGCGGATGGCCGAGGCGGTCCAGAGGCTGGCAAAGACGAGGAGGTCGCCGCCGACGTTGGGGAGGATGTGGACGCGCAGGAGCCGGCCATCGCGCACCCCGATCGACCGCGCGGCCTCGATGAACTCCGTCTCTTTCAGCGCCAGCGTCGGGCCGTAGGCGATACGCGCGAAGCGGGGCGCGATCGTCAGCCCGATGGCGATGATCATCTTGCCGAGCCCCGGGCCGAGCACCGCCAGCACCAGCAGGCCGGTGATCAGCTCGGGGAAGGCGAGCAGGACATCGGTCAGGCGCATGAGCGCCGAGTCGACCTTGCCGCCGAAGTAGCCGGCCACGACGCCGATCGCCGTCCCGAGCAGGCCGCCAAGCAGCACGGAGACGACGCCGACCAGTAGGGCGATCCGGGTGCCGTAGATGATCCGGGAGAGGATGTCGCGCCCCTTGTCGTCGCGGCCGAGCGGGTAGTCGACGCTCGGCGGGGCGAGCCGGTCGCGCACGCTCTGCTGCAGCGGATCGTGCGGCGCCAGAAGCGGCGCCGCCAGCGCGACGACGACGATCGCCACGATCATCACCATGCCGAGGACGGCGGTGCGGTTGCTGGCGAAGGTGCGCAGCGCGCGCTCGCGCTGGGAGATCAGCTTCGGCCCTTCGGGGGCGGCGAGCGTCGCGGTCGCCACGGCCGCATGCGCAGTCGCCATCAGCTGTACCTCACGCGCGGATCGACGAAGGTGTAGATGATATCGACGACCAGATTGATGATGACGATGATGAGGGCGTAGATGACCATGATCGACTGCAAGGTGGTGTAGTCCTTCTGCTTTGTGGCGCCGACCATCAGCTTGCCGAGCCCCGGCCGCGCGAAGACCTCCTCGACCAGGACCGAGCTGCCGATGAGGCTGATGGCGAAGATGCCGACCAGCGAGACGATCGGGATAAGCGCGGCCCGCAGCGCGTGCCTGAGGAGCACGACCCGCTCTCGCAGCCCCTTCGCCCGCGCCGTCCGCACGTAGTCGTCGCTGAGAACGCTGAGCATCACCGAGCGGGTCATGTGCGCGATGTAGGCCGTCTCGATGAGACCGAGCGTCAGGGCCGGCAGCACGAGGTAGTGCAGGTTCTCCAGCGGCCGCGAAAAGGGCGCGGAGCCGACGGCGGGAAAGAGGCCGAGTTTTACCGCGAAGAAGAACATCAGCAGGATGCCGAGGTAGAAGGCGGGGAACGAGAGGCCGAGCAGCGAGAAGACGCGGCCGATGTAGTCGATCGCGCTGTTGCGGCGGATGGCGGTGAGAACGCCGGTCGGGATGCCGAGCGCAAGCCCGACGAGGATCGCCGCCGCCGTCAACTCGAGCGTATAGGGGAGGACGAAGCCGATCTGCTCGCTGACCGGCTTCTGCGAGATGAGCGAGCGCCCCAGGTCGCCCCGCGCCAGATCGCCCAGGAACGTGAGGTACTGCTGCCAGAGCGGCGCGTTCAGCCCCATCTTCTCGCGCAGCGCGGCCACGGCATCCGCCGAGGCGTAGTCGCCCAGCGCCGCGACGGCCGGGTCGCCCGGGGCCACGCGCACGATGAAGAAGATGATGGTGAACACGGCCAGGAGCGTCGGGATTGCCAGCAAGAGACGCCGGACGATATGCCGGGCCATCGCTCCCCTCGGGAGGGTGATGGGTGTTGGGCGATGGGTGTTGGGTGTCGGGCTATCGGCTATCGGCTATCAGCTATCGGCACTTTCTCGAAGGCGTGCCGGCTGGCTGACCAGCCACCTCATCACCCCATCGCCCAACACCTATCACCCATCACGCCGTCACCCCGCGTTGATCGTCGTCTGCTCGGTGATCTGCGGGTAGAGGGCCAGGCTCGACTTCAGCTCGTGCCCGTAGTCGACCCGCGGCGACCGCGCGTAGACGAGGTTCTGCATGTAGAGCGGATAGGCGGCGAGATCCTTGAGGATCTGGATGTTCGCCTCCTTCCAGATCTCCGCCTGCGCTTCGGGATCGGTCTCGGTGCGCGCCTTCTCGATCAGGTCGTCGATCCCCGAGTAGTGCGAGAAGTTGGCGTTCGGCGCCGAGCCAGTGACCACGATCGACGCCGAGTCAAAGAAGTTGGTCAGGTAGACATTGGCGTTCGGGCGGAAGGCGACATAGATCACGATCGGATTGACGTCGTTGCGGATCTGCTCGTGCATCGTCGCGTGGTCGACGACATTCAGGTTGATCGTCACGCCGATCTCGGCGAGTTCCGCCTGCAGCACCTCGTAGTTGGCGCGGTAGTCGCTCATCTCCGAGGTCACCAGGTCCATGCTGAAGCCATCCGGGTACCCCGCCTCGGCCATGAGCTGCCGCGCCCGCTCGATGTCCTGCTCGTAGAGGACCCCGGCGGCCTCCGCCTCCTCCTTCGTCAGCCCGCCCGGCATCTCCTGCGCCGGGACGACCGAGTAGATCAGTTCCGACACCGGCTCGCCGCGCAGCGCCGCGTGCTCATCCCGGCTGATCGCCAGGGCGAGGGCCTCGCGCACCTTCGGGTTGTCGAGCGGCGCGGCAGTCACGTTGAAGTTGACCCAGACCGCCTCGGCCACACCGAAGACATCGGCCTGGAACTGGCCGTCGCTGTTGATCCGCTCGACCCAAGGCGCCTCGTTGACCCCCGCGATCACGTCGAGCTCGCCCGACTGCATGCCGAGCTCGCGGCTGGAGGGGTCGGGCATGTAGCGGACCTCGACGCCGCCCAGCTTCGGCGCGCCCCGGAAGTAGTCGTCGTTCGCGGTGAGGACGACGCTGTTCTGCGACGTGTAGCTCTCGAACGCGAAGGGGCCGGTGCCGACGGGATGGGTCTTGAAGGCGTCATCCCCCATCGCCTCGACCGCCTTGCTGCAAACGATGAAGCCGCCCGCATAGTTGGCGACCTTCGGCAGGAAGAGGGTCGGCGAGAGAGGCTCGTCCATCGTGATCTTGACGGTGTGGTCGTCGACCTTCTCGACCGTCATCCCCGCGTAGTCGCCGGCGTAGGCAGAGCGGTCGACATTGGCCGACTTCTGCAGCGAGTAGACGACATCGTCGGCCGTCAGCGGATATGCGTCGGTATCGGGGCCCGCCTGGCAGGTGACATCGTCGCGCAGGGTGAAGGTCCAGACCTGCTTGCCATCGGCCATCTCCGGCGTCGGGATCTCCGTCGCCAGGTCGGGCTCCATCTCGGCACTGTTGCCCGGCGCGTAACGGACCAGGCCGTTGAAGATCATGTCGACGACGGTGCGATCCTGCGTGCCGGATGCGTAGTGCGGGTCGAGCGTCGCCAGGTCGGCGGCGTTGACGCCGAGGCGCAACACGGGGCGATCAGCCGCGTCCTGCGCGCTCGCCTGACCGCCGAGCCCGACCATCGTCCCGGCCAGCATGATGGCCAACGCCAGCATGGCGGTGAGGCTGCCTCGCCACTTCATGACTCTCCTCCTCGTCGCTCGGGCGCCATTGCCCGTCGTTCTGGTTACGCCACGGCGCCCTCGCATGTGAGGGCGGCCGCGTGCGCTCCACGGTGTGTGCGGCTCATGGTAGGCCGAACGATCAAGAATCGAACAGGTCTCGACAATAGTTTCCCAAAATAGTTTCCAAACGTTTGGCTCATCCACCGCCCCGTCAGCCGTGGAGGGTTGCGGCGGCATGGCCCTGCCGCCAGGCGAAGCGAGGGCGGCGGAATGGCGCGATCGGGAAGGAGGTCTCTCCCTCAACCACGAGATCGCGGAGGATCTGGCCGGTCACCGGACCGAGGCAGAAGCCGTGGCCGGAGAACCCGGCAGCGACGACGAGCCCCTCCACCTCCGGCACGCGCTCGATGACCGGTAGGGCGTCGGGCGTCATGTCGAGCAGCCCGCCCCAGACGCGCGCGATGCGCGCCCCGGCGAGCGCGGGGAGCGCGGCCGTGGCGCTGGCAAGCGCTCTGGCGACGGCCTGCACCGAGGGAAGCGCCGTTTCGAACCCATCCGCGAGCGCGTCAAGCCCGTGCGGCCAGGGCGTGCCGCCATCGGTGAAGCGGAAGCGGCCGCTCACCTCCTGCCGCCCGGCGAAGTCAGCCGCGCCCGTCCCCAGTACCTGCCGCAGCAGCGGTGGCATGGGGGTCGTCTGCACCACGGCGACCCGGGCCACGTCGATCGGGAGGTCGATCCCGAGCGGAGCGAGCAGGTGGCCCGAAAAGACGCCCGCCGCCACCACGGCGGCATCGGCCGGGATATCTCCTCCACTCGTGCGCACGCCGCGCACGCGCCCGCCCTCGGCCGCAATGCCGGTGACGGCCGTCCCCGTCAGGAGGCGCGCCCCGTGCCGCTCCGCCGCCCGCGCGAAGGCCTCGACCGTCCGGTTCGGGTTGGCGTGGCCATCGGTCGGGCAGTAGGAGGCGGCGAGCACGGTCTCGGCGATGGCCGGGGCCACCCCGCGCACGGCCCGGTTGTCGGGGAGGAAGTCGAGATCGAGGCCGAGCCCCCGCTGCTCGGCGACCATCTCGCGCGTCGGCTCCACCTGCTCCTCGGTCATCGCCAGGCGCAGGTTCCCCTCGCGCCGGTACTCCAGGTCGGCGCCGAGCTCGTCGTCGAGCCCTCCCCAGCGCGCGACGGCGGCCATTGCCAACGGCAGCTCCGCCGGGTCGCGGCCCGACTGCCGCACCCCGGCCAGCGTCCAGCCGGAGGCCATGTTGGCGAGCGTCCCCTGCTCGACGAGCGTGACGCTCGCCCCGGCTCGCGCAAGCTCGTAGGTGGCAGCCGTGCCGCTGATCCCGCCGCCGATAACGACCACGTCGCGTGCGTTCATCTGATCCGCATCCCCTCTTCACGCCATATTCCGGCACAACCCGACATGCAGGCAGAGGGTACACGGGCACAGTAGTCATGCTGGGGACGGAGTGGCCGGACGGGATTACGCGGCCGGCGCGACGATGCTCCGTACGTCGATGCTGACGATGCCATGCATGTAGCGGCCTCCGTGGACATCGCCGGGCACGACGAGCCGCAGCGGCCCGGCGCCGCCCTGAAGGGGAGCGCCATCCTGCTCCCAGGCGAGCAGAATCGGCATGTTGCCGAATCGCGGATCGATATCACCGTCCGAGAGCACGATTTGCTAGCCATCGTTCGCGGTGATCACGAGGTAGACCGTCGCCAGCGGATTGCGCGCATCGGGGGCGAAGGCGAACCCGTTCGCCTCCAGCGCGTCGTAGAGATGAACACCTGTGAGCTCATGCTCTTCTGGGGGTCTCCCCGGCGATGTAGGAGACGGAGTCGATTTCGACCGGCAACTGCTGCAGGTCAGCGACCGACACCGGGCCGGGGTACGCGATCAGCCCCTTCAGATACCGGGGAGGCGTTTGGCGAGGCCAGTGCCGTGGTGGCCGCACGCGCGACATCCATTGAATTGCTCGACGCGGCCGCGATTCTCACGAGAAGACCCGCGAACACCGCGAACGCCAACACTCGACGCATCTGTCGCCCCTCCCCACGCACCCCTCGTTACGCGATGCCGCCGACTACTCTGCCGGCTTGCCGAGCATGACCTCGGTCGCCTTGATGATGACGATCACGCGGTCGCCGACCTTCAGCCCCAGGCGCTCGACCGATTTGCGGGTGATCACCGAGGTTAACACCGTTTCGTTGCCAATATCGACCGAGACATCGGCCATCACGGCGCCAGGCTCGATGGCCGTAATCGTCCCAGCGATCTGATTTCTCGCGCTCAGCTCCATGTCGATCCTCCATGCTGCGCCCGCGCGCTCCTGCCTGAATGCACGGGCGCTGTTGACAAATCGCGGCCACGGTCATAGGCTCGTGGCTCGGTAGATATTCACCCGGTATCTACCGCCGAGGATTCTGGCATGAGGCGAGGATGGTGGCAAGAGATGCGTGGACAAACGCGGCGGTCGCTTCTTGCTCTAGCGGCCGCGCTAGCGACACTGCTCGTGCCCGGCGCCATGCAACCGACGTCCGGCGCGCGGGCGCAGGGCTCGGCGATCGCATGTCCGGCGCCGGCGGCAGCATCGCCCGCAAGCAGCGCTGCGGCGACACCGGCGCCGCTCGATGTGGCGTTCCCCACATCAGGCGGCGACCTGACGGTCTTTGCCGCCGCCTCGCTGACCGACGCCTTCGGGAAGATGAAAGGCGACCTTGAAGCCGCGCACCAGGGCTTGACCATCACCTACAACTTCGCCGGATCGCAGGCGCTCGTTACGCAACTGGCGGAGGGCGCGCGAGCCGACGTCTTCGCGTCGGCGAACACCAGCCAGATGAACGCCGCGATGGAGAACGGTTCGATCACGGGCGAGCCCCGGCCATTCGTCCACAACCTGCTCGTCATCGTCACGCCGGCAGACAACCCGGCGGGGATTGCGACACCGGCTGATCTCGCCAAGGAGGGCCTTCGCCTGGTTCTGGCGCAGCCCGAGGTGCCGGTCGGGAAGTACTCGCGCGAGGCGATCTGCACGATGGGGCACGACGCGGCCACGTTCGGCAACGATTTCGTCAGCAGGGTCGCGGCCAACATCGTCTCCGAGGAGGAGGACGTACGCGATGTACTGACAAAGGTGCAACTTGGCGAAGCCGATGCCGGCATCGTCTACGTCTCCGACGCCAGCATCGCCGGGGATCAGGTGGCACGGATCGCCATCCCCGACAACCTCAACGTGATCGCCACCTATCCGATTGCGGCCGTGGCCGGCGGCAATGAGGCGCTCGCCGATGCCTTCATCGCCTATGTCCTCAGCCCGGATGGGCAAAAGACCCTGGAAGAGTTCGGGTTCGCCCCAATCTCGTAGACCGCTCGTCTGCGGCTCACCATGGCCCGCTGCAAACCACGGTCAGCGGCGGGCCATGAGCGAGAACGCGTGAAGCATGATTCGCGTGGGCGGGGATGGGGAGGAGAACCGTGACAGGCGCGCTCTTCGTGCCAACATCGATGGTCAGCGACTGGGATCATCGGGGACCGGCGGCGATCCAGTGGACCGCGGCCAATCGCGTCGCTCCGCCTCTCCCCTACAGAAGCGTCCTACTCGACTATGACCGCCTGCCTCCCCAGGAGCGTGAGCACGCGGAACGCGCCGTCGACCGCTTTCTGACGCGGGAGGAAGCGGTGAGCCTGGGCCGCTATCTCCAGCGGGTGATGCCGGCATGGTGCGCCCATCTGACCTATGGCACGATCGAATTGCCGATATCGGCCGAGGAAGCCCGGGCGATGCAGGAGCCCGGGGACGACGCCGAGCCGGGCACGTTCTGGCTCGTGCGTCCAACTCCACAAGCGACGCCACCACCGCCGCTGCCATTTGTCGGGGTCGTCTCGCTCTGGCCCTGGCCAGACCTGGTCCCCGCCGATGTCGCCTCCCTCATCAGGATGCGCGAGCGAATCGGGCTCGAACCAGTGCCGTCCACGCCGGCTCACATCCACGGCAGCCACGATGGATGAGCGCTTTTCCGGGCTGACTCCAGCAATCGTGAGATACTTGCCCGTATGGATGCCCTGCGCACTGCCACGGGTGAACATCGCGAACCGATCGATGGCGACCGGGAGCGGGACCAGCCAATCCCGGAATGGCCGGCAGAACATGCCCTCCTCGGGCTGCTGATCCTCTCCGGCGGAACGGCGCACGGCTACGATCTCGCGCGTCAGTTCCGCCGCGGCCGCCCGCTCGCCGGGGTCATTCGTCTCGAATCGGCGATGCTCTACAAGCACCTCAAGAAGCTGGCCCGGCTCGGCTGGCTGACGATGACGCTGGAGGACCAGCCGCCCCGGCCTCCGCGTCAGGTCTGCCACATCACCCCGGAGGGGGAGGCGGAGCTACGCCGCTGGCTGGCGGAGCCGGTGGCGCGGACGCGCGAGATCCGCCTCGAATTTCTGGTCAAGCTCTACTTCGCCATGCACCTCGACCCCGCGCTCGCCGCGCGCTTGGCGAACGAGCAGCGCGACGTTGTCCTCCAGCTCGCCGAGTCGCTCGCGGAGCAGCTTGACTCGACACCTTCCACCGCATCAGATGAGGATGACGCCTCGGCCGAGGATGCGGCATTTCGCCAGCTTGTGCTCGGGCTTCGCCTGCGGCAGACACGAGCCGCCGCGGAGTGGCTGGAGCAGGCGGCAGCGACGATCGCACCCGCCGGGGAGTAACCGAACGGCCTAGCCGATTTCGCGACGGGCGCCCCGCTCCTCGTCCTCCCGCTCCAGCGCCACGGTTGCCATCGGACTGACCACCGGCCCCGCGTCGAAGGCGAGCGCCGGGGCATCGGCCTCGATCTCCTCCTCCGCCTCGTGGCGCAGCTCGGCCACCCCCGGCGCGCCCGGAATGCGCTGCTTCACAACGTCGATCTTCTGCGTCAGCCAGAGGGAGATGACGATGAAAACGGTACCGAAGAGGAAGGGGAACTGGTAGCCGAGCCGCTCCCAGAGCGCCGCCCCGACGACCGGCACCACGATCGCCGTCAGGTGCGAGAGCGAAATCCCCATCGCCAGGCTCGGGGCCAGATCCTCCGGACGGCAGATCTTGCGCAGATAGGTCGTGGTCCCGATCGAAAAGAGGAAGAGGAAGTTGTAGCCGAGGTAGGTCAGGTAGAGGAGCCAGATATCCTGGGAGAAGGCGAAGCCGAGGAAGACGGCCAGGTGCATGCAGTAGCCAGCGGTGAGGATCCGCTTCTCGCCGTAGCGATCGACCATCCGCCCGACCCAGCTCCCGGTGCGCCAGTTGATCAGCGCCGAGACGACGAGCAGGCTGGTGAGGTGAACAGCGTCAACATTGAACTGCTCGACGAGGACGAACGGGGCGAAGGCGAAGTAGATCTGCTGCCGCGAGCCGTCGAGGAAGGTGAGCCAGTAGTAGAGGCTGTATGACTTCCGCCAGGTGATGCGCGGGGCCGCCTTCGCCGCCGCGCGGGCATTGGCCGAGACCGGGAAACGGAGGATGACGACGGCGCCGGCGATGGAGCAGATGGCGGTCGCGACAAAGAGGCCGCGCAGCCACGGCCCCTGCGCGGCGCGCAGGTCGCCGGAGACCCGCTCCACCCCGACGAGAATGGCCAGCGTCACCAGCAGGGCGACGATCGTGCCGGCGAAGCCGATCGAGCGGAAGCGGCCGAGGACGCTCCCCTCCTCCCCATGGGAGGCGAGCGAGAGCCCGAGCGCGTCCTGCAACTGGAGCCACGAGTGGTAGCCGACGCTGGCGATCAGGGTCGGGATGATCAGCCCGACAAAGGTATTGGCGCCCGCGAAGAGGAAGTACCCGATGCCAGCGACCGCCAGCGCAATTGCCGTCGCTCGCGCCAGCCCCTGCCGTAGCAGGATGGCGGCGACGAAGATGAGGAGAAAGCCGGGGACCTCGCGGATGGCGATCAGGTAGCCGTTGAGCGCGCCATCCATTCCGATCTCGTCGCGGAAGAAGTTCGGCGAGATCGTCTGCGGGATGTTGATGACGATCGCGGCGAGAAAGGTGGTGATGGTAAGTAAGGTGAAGCCCCGCGCGAGCTGGTCGGCCGAAAGGCCGCGCTCGTCGCTCACTGCCCTGCCCGATTCCTCGACTCGCGTTGCCACGCCCGCCACTCCCCGTTTCGCCTGAAATCCTCGGCCACGCCGCTGGAGCCCGGAGATGACGGGAAAAGTTCGTCACATTTCAGGCGGGTCCACCGGCGCACCCGTCGCTCTACCACCATCCCGGGCAAAGGATACGGCGGTTATGGCATTTCCGCGCGCGGGTTCTTGCCGGCCGCTGCGCTCGGGCCTATCGACCCGGTGATGGCAAGACCGGCGCCGGCTCGTCGCCGATCTCGTCGCGCCGTAGCCGCCCCAGGACGTAGCCGAGGGTGGTCGTGCCCAGCCCGGCGACGATCGCCGCTGCCCGCCCGAATCCGGCGAGGTCACCCCGCGCTCCCGCCACGATGCCTGCCAGCACGCCACGCGGCAGGACGCGGAAGGTGTACGCCCGCTCGGCGCTCAACCCGCGCTCCGTGCCGGCGAGTCGCGTCACCAGCGCCTTGGAGAGTCCTTCGGCGTAGCAGCGCGCGAGGAAGTAGCGGACGCGCTGGCGGCTACGCGGCACGCGGTGCTCGACGCGCGCCTCCGGATCGTAGAGGACGCGGTGCTCCGGCGAAAGCGCGAGGACGCGGATACTCAGCTCCGTCTCCTCGCAGCCGAGGGGCGTGCGGCCGACACGGCCGATCCCCTCCCGGAAGCCGCCGGCGAGCTGAAACGCCTGCCGCCGGTACGACATGTTCGCGCCGATCAGGTTGCGAACCGGCGTCGGGCGCACCGGCTGGCCGACGTAGCTGCAGCCGACGACCCAGCCGAATTCGGCCGGAAACCAGCGCGGCCGGCGGCCGGCCCACCGTGGGACGACCGCCCCGCCGA
This sequence comes from Thermomicrobiales bacterium, assembly GCA_020853615.1. GTDB lineage: Bacteria > Chloroflexota > Chloroflexia > Thermomicrobiales > UBA6265 > JACCXM01. Next base: position 4,568 of record JADYYO010000164.1, on the reverse strand, counting down.
CCCCCTGCACGCGCGGGTCGGCGTACCCCACGCCGAGCCGCTCCAGCCAATCGCCATCTGCGATGGCGTCATCGTCGAGGAACGCCACGATCTCCCCGCTCGCGGCCGCGATCCCGGAGTTGCGCGCGCCAGAGAGACCGCGCCCGTGGCGATTGGGAACGACCGTCACGTCCGCCAGCTTCGCCCCGGCGCGCACCAGTAATGCGTCGTTGTGGTCGATGACGACGATGACCTCTGCCGGTGGCGCCGACTGTCGCCGCAGCGAGGCGACGGCCTCGACCAGATCGCGCCAGCGCTCGAGAGAGTACGCGCAGACGACGACCGAGATCTCCACCGGCACTGCCTCGCGCACCTGCCCTTCCGAACCGCGGCCGTCCTGGCTACGCAACCCTGCAACCCGGCCCCGACTATAGCATTCGGTCCGGCCGAGATTCGCGAAGCGGCGCGCCGTTCTCCGTGACGCCATCCGCTGGAGATGGCATCATTGTGATGAATTTGAGATCGTGCGCTCACGCCTTCGCGCCGGTCCCGCGCGGATCGTCGCGCCGCTCGCCGCGCCCTTCCTGCCGCTGGCGAGCATTGCCCGATGGCGACCGCCATCCGGCGTCATGCATCCCGATCGCGGCGGGCCGCGTCCGGGCGGACGAGACAGACGGGGGACGATGGACCGGTCACCACAGCGCATCGCGGCCGAAACGTCTGCAACCACGATCCAGACGGGCAAAACGGCACGCAAACCCCAATCGGTCGTGGATCAATCCCCGATCGTTGCCTATGCGAGGAGCACCGGGAACGCCGGCACCCTCACCGCCATCAGCCCTCAGGTCGAGGCGCTGCTCGGCGTCTCGCCCAACGAGGTGCTCGGCCATGCGAACGGCATTGCCGACCGCATCCACCCGGACGACCGGGCGGGCGTTGCGGCAGAAGGCGCTCGCGCCCGCGCGACGGGCGAGCCGTTCGTCGCCGAGTACCGGATCGAGGCGCGGGACGGGCGCTGGGTGCACGTCCGCGACGAGGCCATTCTCGCGCGCGACGAAGCCGGGCAACCGCTCGACTGGCAGGGCGTCATCGTCGACATCACCGAGCGCAGGGCGACCGAGCTGGCGTTGCTGCGCAGCGTGCAGCAGGCCGAGACGCTCATGGAGTCGGCGCTCGACTGCGTGATCATGGCCGACAGCGACGGCCGGATCGTGCGGTTCAACCGCGCCGCCGAGCAGACCTTCGGCTATCGCCGCGAAGAAGCCACCGGTCAGCCGATCATCGATCTCCTGGCGCCTCCGCACATGCGCGAGGCGTTCACCCAGGAGTTCGTGCGGCTCCTTGCGTCAGACACGGCGGTTCCGCTCGCCGAGCGGCACGAGACGACTGGATTGCGGATAGATGGCTCATCCTTCCCCATCGAGCTCACTGTCACGGTGATCACCGGGGAGCATGAGCCCCTCTTCGTCGCCTTCGTCCGCGACATCTCGAAGCGGGTCGCGGCCGAGGAGGCGTTGCGCGCCAGCGAGGAGCGTTTCCGGGGCCTCGTGCAGGGGAGCTACGACATCATCACGGTGGTCGACCGCGATGGACGTCGTCGCTATGTCAGCCCCTCGATCGAATCCGAACTCGGGTATGCGCCGGAGGAACTTCTCGGTGCGAGCGTGCTCGACCTGGTCCATTCCGACGATGTCCCGACCATGCGCGCCGCCATCGCTTCGCTCCTGAACGGCGCCAGCCGCACCCGGCCGCTCGAGCTTCGCCTCCGTCACAACGATGGCGGCTGGCGCATCTTCGAGACCATCGGGACGAACCATCTGGAGACGCCGCACATCGCCGGCATCGTCTTCAACTCGCGCGAGATCACCTGGCGCAAGGCGACCGAGGCGGCCCTGCGCGAGAGCGAGGCGCGCTTCCGCGCCGCGTTCGACTTCGCGCCGATCGGGCTGGCGATCTTCAGGCCTGACGGCGAGATCCGGCAGGTCAACCGCTCGCTCTGCACCCTCCTCGGCTACCACGAAGCGCAGCTCGTGCAGATGCGCTTTCAGGAGATCGTGCATCCCGACGACCTGGCGGATGCCGAAGAGCTCGCCGCTCGCCTCTTTGCCGGGGAGATCGCCAACTACGCGATCGAGCTGCGCCTGATGCGCAAGTCCGGCAGCCCGGTCTGGACGGAGCTGACGGTTTCCGGCGTGCATGAGGAGGAGCGCCCGCGCCGCGCGATCGCCCAGATCCAGGACATCACAGGGCGCCGCAACCTCGATCTCGAGCGGGCCACGATGCTCGCCAGCGAGCGCGCCTACGCGAAGCGGCTGCGCGAGCTGGCAACCATGCGGGCCGACTTCTCTGCAATGGTGGCGCACGAGCTGCGCGCGCCAATCGCGGCGCTGCACATGATGACCGCCACGCTCGAGACCGGCGCGCTACCGCCGGATGCCGAGGGGGAGATGCTCGCCGCAATGCAGGGGCAGATTGATCGACTCGATCGCCTCGTGAACGACGTCGCCGCGGCCGCGTCTGCCGAGCAAGCCAACTTCTCGGTCCAGTTACACGCGGTCCCGCTGCCCATGCTCATTACAGGCGTCGCCAGCGCGACGGCCGGGGCCCTCGCCGAACACCCCCTCTCCGTGGGGCCAGCTCCCGAGCTGCAGGTCTGGTGCGATCCGGAGCGGATCAGCCAGGTGCTCGGCAATCTGCTCGAGAACGTCGCGAAACACACGCCGCCCGGAACGCCGGTGGCCCTGCGCGCGAATGCACACGATGACCGGGTTCGGATCGAGGTCGCCGACCGCGGCCCCGGCATCTCCGACGACGACCTCGCGGTCGTCTTCGAGAAGTTCGGCCGCGGGCGTCAGGCGATCGATCGCCAGTCGCCTGGCCTGGGACTGGGACTCTATCTCTCGGCACAGATCGCGCACGCGCATGGAACCGAATTGACGGCGGGGGTCACACCGGAAGGCGAAACAGTCTTCGGCTTCGACCTGCGGGTGGCGCGATGACTGACGCACCGATCCGCATCCTCCTCATCGACGACCACGCGGTCTTCCGGCAGCCGCTGACCTTCATGCTCGAGCGGGAGCCGGACCTGACCGTGGTGGCCCAAGTGGGATCGCTGCACGAGGCGCGCAAGATTCTCGCCGCCCAGGCGAGCGCGATCGATCTCGCCCTCGTCGATCTGCGGCTGCCGGATGGCGTTGGCATCGATCTCGTCCGCGAGCTGCGCGACATGAATCCCGAGGCCCACAGCGTCGTGCTGACGGCGGACACCGACCGGGTGCTGCATGCCCGGGCGCTGGAGGCCGGCGCCTCGGCAGTGGTCAGCAAGACCGCCCAGCTTGCGGAGATCATCGACGCCGTCCGGCGCGTCCACAAGGGCGAGTCGATCCAGTCGGCGCGCGAGATCATCGAGCTGCTGCGCCTGGCCGGCGAAGAGCGGGAGCGCGACCAGGCCCGGCAGGAGATGCTCGCCCGCCTCACCCCGCGCGAGCTGCAGGTGCTCGAGTCGCTCAGCGAGGGGCTCGATAACCGCGCCATCGCCGACCGCCTCTTCATCAGCCCCGAGACGGCGCGCACCCACGTCGTGAAGCTGCTCGCCAAGCTGAACGTCGAGTCACGCCTGCAGGCAGCGATCTTCGCCATCGAAAACGGGATCGGCCCGGCGACCTGGACCTCGAACGGCTCCTCCACCTCGAGCAGCGCCAAGCGATAGCGTCTTTCGGTTCCCCACGGCCAGCCACCGGCGACCACTCCTTTTGGAGTAGTCGCCGGTAGCCCATTCTGCGCAAGTTAATCGCTCCAAATCTCGGATGCCACACAAGTCCCTCCACCCGGAATATTGAAGCAGCTCAGGATGAATGTCTTGCTACAAAAGGCGGAGGGTGGAGGAAATCATGATGTCCGTTGACATGTCCCACAAGCCAGGCCCGACCGTGTCGGTCATCGTTCCGGCAAAGAACGAGGCCCGAAATCTCGAGCATGTGCTGCCGCGGATCCCGAAGTGGGTCGACGAGGTCATCCTGGTCGATGGGCACTCGACCGACAAGACGATCGCCGTCGCCCGCTACCTGCTCCCCTCGATCCGCATCGTCAACCAGAAGGGGCGCGGCAAGGGCGATGCGCTACGCGCGGGCTTCGCGGCGGCCACCAGTGACATCATCGTCATGATCGATGCCGACGGCTCGACCGATCCGGAGGAGATTCCCGCCTTCGTCGACGCGCTGATCGCCGGCGCCGACTTCGTCAAGGGCTCGCGCTTCACCGAGGGCGGCGGCACCGCCGACATGTCGCTGCTGCGCCGGTTCGGGAACTGGGGCTTCACCACCCTCGTCAAGCTGCTCTTCGGCGGCGACTACACCGATCTCTGCTACGGCTACAACGCCTTCTGGCGACGCACCCTGCCCGCGCTCGACCTCGATGGCGATGGGTTCGAGATCGAGACGATCATGAACGTGCGCGCGCTCCGCGCCGGCCTCGACGTGGTCGAGGTGCCGAGCTTCGAGGCCGAGCGGATCCACGGCGAGAGCAACCTGCGCACCTTCCCCGACGGGTGGCGCGTGCTGAAGGCGATCGGCCGGGAGGCGGTCGCCGGC
>JADYYO010000163.1 GCA_020853615.1 Thermomicrobiales bacterium | reverse complement strand
TCACTAATGCAAGTGATCTGCGTTATGATGTTGGGCATGGGTGACGACGAAGAAGCGCCGCAAGAGGCGCCGAAGCGACGGCCGGGCGGGCGCAGCGCGCGGGTGCGCGCGGCCGTGCTCGGGGCGACGCTGGAGACGATGCGCGAGCGGGGGACCGATTTCAGCATCCCCGAGATCGCGGCGAGGGCCGGCGTCCACGACGCGACGATCTATCGGCGCTGGGGCTCGAAAGAGGCGCTGATCGTCGCCGCCATCACCTCGCACATCGGGGAGGAGATCCCGATCCCCGACACGGGGTCGCTGCGCGGCGATCTCGACGCCTTCCTCGCGGAGAGCGTCGCCTTCCTCGCCTCGCCGCTGGGGACCTCGCTCGTGCGCGCATCGGCGGCGAGCGCCATCTCCGAGATGACGGAGACGCGCCGCGCCTACTGGTCGAGCCGGTTCGCGCGGATCGGGGCGATCTTCGCGCGGGCCGCGGCGCGCGGGGAGATCGCGCCGGACGCGGATCTCGCGCTGGCCGCGGAGATGCTGCTCGCCCCGCTCTATCTGCGCCTGCTCGTCAGCCACGAGCCACTGACGCCCGAGCTGGGGCAGCGCATCGCCGAATTCATCCTCACGGCCGTTCAGCCCCGCGATGGTGAACTACAGGAGAGGCCAGAAGTAGTGTCATCCTGAGCGAAGCGAAGGATCTCGGCTCTCCGGAACCACGTCTCCCTTGAGCCGAGATGCGTCGTTCCTCAGCATGACACGGGGTATGCGCGGCGCCCTAGCGCTTCCCACTCTCTCCAGCTCCATCCGGGCGCAGCGGGATGCCGGTCGGGCCGGGGGTCATGATCAGCATGCGGGAGGGGGTATCGCCGATGTTCTCCGCCATGTGCGGGAAGCAGCCGTCCCAGACCAGATAATCACCCGGGCCGAGTTCGGCGACGAAGTCGCCCTGCCGCAGGCGGACGCGTCCCTCGAGCACGAGGTGGTGCTCCTCGCCGACGTCGGTCATCAGGTCGGTCGCGGCGCCGGGCGCCAGCACCCCCTCGATGATGCGCAGCCCGCGCGCGTAACCGCCGTCGACCTCCTCCAGGCGCGAGCCGTCGGGCTCCCCCTGCGTGCGGCGCTCGTGCCAGCGCACGACATGGGGCGGCGGCGCGGCGCCGGTGAGGAGCCAGGTAATCGGCACCTCGAACGCGTCGGCCAGCGCCGCCAGCGTCTCCAGCGATGGAGAGGCCTTGTCCGTTTCGACCTGCGAGAGGTAGCCGAGGTTGAGCCCAGTTCTCTCGCCGACCTGGGCGAGCGTCAGCCCCCGCTCCGTGCGCAGGCGGCGCACCTGCGCGCCGACGAGCGGCCGGCGGCGCGGGCGGGGAGCGCCTATCTGTTCATCTGCCATATTGTCTTCTCCAATACCTATTGACATCAGCCACATTGGTCCATAGTATGGCCGCGAGCAACATACTTTGTTGTTGAGCAACCCGCAAAGGGCAACTCCGCGCCCCGCCACGACGACGTTCACTCGCACATGCGGAAAGGAACGCGACATGCAGGAGACCACACGACCCGTCGATTCGCTCGTGCCATGGGGTTTGACCCTCTTGCGAGTCGTCACCGGGCTCGTCTTCTTCATGCACGGCCAGCAGAAGCTCTTCGAGATGGGGATCGGCGGCGTGGCCGGCTTCTTCGGCTCGCTCGGGATTCCCGCGCCGCAGCTCGCGGCGGTCGTCGTCAGCTTGGTCGAGACGGTCGGCGGCCTGACGCTCATCCTCGGCGTCCTGACCCGGGTGGCCGGCGTGCTGCTGACGGCCGACATGCTGGTCGCCATGCTCCTCGTCCATCGCCCGCACGGCTTCTTTGCCGGTGATGGCGGCATCGAACTGGTCCTCATGCTCGGCGCGGCGGCGCTGACGCTCGCAATCACCGGCCCGGGCGCGCTCGCGCTCGATCGCGTGCTGCCGATCGAGCGGCGGCTGCAGGCCGGCGGGCGCTCGACGCTCACCTCGCAGCGCGGCTAGCGCGGTATCGCGACAACGTGCGGGATCACCCTCGAGTCCGGGGTGATCCCGCGTTTTCGTCCCCTCCGCGGGCGCCGGCAACTCAGCACTAGCGCCGCCATGATCGCTGCCACGCGGACTATTTCCGCCGAGGCAGAAGACGCCGGCGAGTCAGCGCCTATGATGGCGCTCATCGCGGTGCGACGACGCCTGGCGGGAGGACGAAGATGATCGAGCGGACGCTGCTCTGGCAGGGCAGGGCGTGGCCAGGAACCGAGTGGTGCGAGCTGATTCGGGATCAGGGAGGGTGGCGCATCGCCGGCATCGTCCTCACCGCCGTTGCCGAGATCCCGGCCCAGGTGCGCTACGCCGTGACGCTCGACGATGACTGGGCCACCCGCTCGGTGCACGTCGATATTCGCGCCGGCGCGGAGCAAACGGAGCGACGGCTGCATCTCTCCGTCAGCCGGGATCAGGACTGGCAGGCGCGACGGGGCGTGTCTGGCGAGCCGGACGCGCCAGCTGAACCGTTGCCCGAGATGCGCGGCCTGTTCGATGTCGATCTCGGCTTCTCCCCGGCGACGAACACGCTGCCGATTCGCCGGCTGCATCCAACGGTCGGCGCATCGGTCGAGCTCACCGCCGCCTGGGTCCGCTTTCCCGAATTGACGATCGAGCCGCTGTCGCAGCGCTACACTCGCCTCGCCGATCGGCGCTATCGGTACGAGTCGGCCGGCGGCGCGTTCGTTGCCGAACTGACCGTCGACGACCTCGGGCTGGTGGTCGACTACGAGGGAGGCTGGCAGCGCATCGCCGAGGCGGCGGGGTCCGGGTTGCGCGACCTCGATCATCGGTAGACGCCGATCTCGCGCGATTCAGGGAGGAGGCGGGCAGGCCTCGTCGAACTCCCGCGCCGCGCGGCTGGCGGGGAGGCGCCCCTTCTGCAGCCGGCGCAGCGTATCGGGGAGCCAGGCGTTGTAGGCGGCGATGAGCTCGTCGAGCTTCGCCGCCCGCTCCAGGTAGTCGCGCCGCGCCCAGCGCCGCTCCGCCGCCACCTGGTCCAGCAGCCGGCGCCGCCGATCGCCCCAGGGCGGCTCGGGAGCCGGCTGCCGCCAGCGCCGCCACCAGCGCGGCCGCGCCGGCCGGGTTGCCGGAGGCTCGTCCTCCAGCTCGCGCGCGGCGGCAAGCCCCTCGCGCTGCCGGCGCGCCGCGCGCTCCCGCCGCTCCGCCAGATCCGCCATCCCCTCGCGGATTTCGCGCGTCAGCTCGATCCACGGGGGCGCCATATCGGCGTTCTCGAGAACGTGGAACGCCAGCGCCCAATCGCCCGCGAAGGGATTCTCCTCGATGCGTAGCGGTTGCCCACTGCCGGGCAGATCGTCGAACTCGCCCCGGTCGCGCGCCTCGGCGATCGCCTCGTCGATCCAGCTCTGCCACGAGGCGTGAGCGACGATTTTCTCGCCGTCGTGATGCAACGGGCTCATGAGATCCCTTCCGGCACTCGCCGGCATTCCCGCGCGAGGTGTGTCACAATCCGCGGTCGCTTTGCCCGGGAGGGCCGTGCTTGCCCTCCATCCGGCATGCGGGAAGTCTGACCGGCTTCCCCCGTCGCCTGCCAGACGCGGCGCCACCTCCAGGGGGACGATTGATGCTCGCGACGCTTCGCCACCGCGATTTCGCGCTGCTCTGGTTCGCCGGGCTCGTCTCGGTGGCGGGCGATTTCGCGCTGTTCGCCGCGCTGCCCCTCCACGCCTACCTCCTCACCGGCTCGGCCGCCGCCGCCGGCGGCGTCTTCGCCGCCTCGCTCCTGCCGCGCGTCCTCCTCGGCTCGGTGGCCGGGGTCTTCGTCGATCGCTGGGACCGCAAGCGGGCGATGGTCGCGGCCGATCTCCTGCGGGCGGCATCGCTGCTGCCGCTCCTCGCCGTCGTCTCCGCCGATCAGCTCTGGCTCCTCTATCTGGTCCGCGCGGCCACCGGCACGCTCGGCCTCATCTTCGATCCGGCGGAGTCGGCCCTCCTGCCGCGGCTGGTCGGCGAAGAGCGGCTGGTGACGGCAAACGCGCTCAACGCGCTGAACAACAACCTTGGCCGGCTGATCGGTCCGGCCATCGGGGGCGTGCTCTACGCCAGCGGCGGGCTCGGCGCGGTGGTGCTCGTCGATGTCGCCAGCTTCGCGGTCTCGGCCGGGCTGATCGCGCTGATCCGGACCGATGCCCACCCAGAGCGGAGCGAGACTGTGGCCGAGGGGTCGCCGTGGGGGAGGCTACGCGATGAACTGCGCGCCGGGCTGCGGCTGGTCGGCGAAAGCCGGGTTCTCAGCGCCGTCTTCCTCAGTCTGGGGATCGGGCTGCTGGGGGAGGGAAGCTTCGAGGTCGGCTTCTCGCCCCTGGTCCTCGATGTCTTCGCCGGGGGCGCCAGCGGCGCCGGCATCATCCTCTCGTCGCAGGCGGTCGGCGGGCTGATCGCCGGGGCGCTGGTGGCGCGCGCGGGGGAGTCGATTCCGCCGCGGCTCCTCTACGGCGGCGGCCTGATTGGGCTCGGTCTCGCCGATCTCGGGACGGTGAACGCGACGGCGGTCGTTTCGCCCGGCATGCCGGCGGTGGCGCTGGCGTCGTTCTTCATGGTTCTGGCCGGGTTCCCCGTCGTCGCCCTCAACGCCGCGGCGCAGGGGATTCTGCAGCGCGAAACGCTCGACGCCTTTCGCGGCCGGGTCTTCGGAGCATTGAGCGCGGTGCAGGGGGTCTCGATGCTGGCGGGGCTCGGGCTGGGCGTCCTCGTGATCGACAGGGTCGGCGTCGTTGCGGTCCTCAGCGCCGGCGCGGCGATGTGGATCGTCGCCGGTGCGCTGGCGCTGGCGCG
>JADYYO010000162.1 GCA_020853615.1 Thermomicrobiales bacterium | reverse complement strand
TCGAGCGCCGTCGTCTCGATGTCGAACAGGACGAACTCCGCGTCGTGATCCCGCTCCTGATCCATGAGAAGCATCTGCATGAGCCGCCAGGCGCGGGCGGCGACCGTCAGTTCCACGGTTCGCGTCGGCAGCGGCCCGATGCCGATGCCACGGGTGTCTGGCTCGCGCTCCTCGCCGAGGTGAATGCTGAATTCGCCCCGCGCGGTTGGCTCGCCGCCGCGCCCCTCGACCGTTGCCACGCCGAAGTACCAGCGCAGCGCGTGCTTCACGATGATGGCCGCGGCAATCGCGTCGGCGCCAGCGCCAGCGACGATGCGGATCGCGCGGCGCTCGCCAACCGCAGTCGAAAGCGGGCCGAGCGCAGGCCGCAATCCGCGCTCGAGCAGATCGAGGGTGTCGCGCACGAGCGGCCGTTCGGCGCGAGCGATCGGGCCGCGGCGGGTGGCCAGCGCGGCGAGGAAGGGTTCGATCGCCTCGGCCACCGGCCGGTCGACCAGCGGTCGCATCTCCTCGCCGAAGGTGGCGAGGAATTCGTGGATGGCCCCGCGTGTCAGCGGGCTGATCTCGTCCGGGAAGCAATCAGCCTGCCGCATCAACGCTGTCAGCCCCAAGCCGCGATGTCGGGCGAGGCGGCGCAGGCGGGCCATGCTGACCTCATCGACGATTACGCGGGGCCAGTTCAGCGCTGGCTCGAACCTCTCCCCGTGCAGCCCGACGGCCAGCTCCAGCAGGCGCAACGACTCCTGCGCGTCTGGATCGTCGAAAAAGCGCTGGTTCTGCACGCGCCAGACCGGGATCTCCTCCCGCAGCAGCGCGGCCTCGATCATGTCGCCGACGACGTGCGTCCGGTAGAGCACCGCGAAATCGCCGTAGTCGGCGTCGCCGCGGGAGGCGACCGCGCGCCGAATGAGCTGGGCGACCGCCGCGGCCTCGCGCGCTCCGTCCGGTTGCGCACACCACCCCGGCCGGTGACCGCCGGCATGCGCCGCTCGACTCGGCCGGGTCGCTCTCGCGTCGCCCAGCAGCGCATCGGCCGCGGCGACGATTGCCGCCCGCGAGCGAAAATTCGTCGTCAGGTGGAATTCCTGCGGCCGGTACTCGGCGCGATACTGCCGGAGCATGCGCCCGACATCGCCCCCGCGCCAGCCGTAGATGGCCTGGTCGGGATCGCCAACCACCAGGACCTGATGCTCCCCCCGCGCCGGGGCGAGAAGGGAGCATCAGCCGGTGCTGCTCCGGGGATATGTCGTGAAACTCGTCGACGAGGAGGTAGGCGACGCGATTGCGCAACGCCTCCGCCGTCGCCTCGTCTCCGGCGATTGCCTCGACGGCCCTGGCGATGAGATCGCTGTAGTCGAGCGCGTTCGCGTCGCGCAGGAGCTGGCAGTAATACTCGTCGATCCGCTCGACCAGCTCGGCCGGAAGCTGGTTCTCCGGCGCATCCCCGTGCCCCGCGAGTCCAAGCCGCTTGCGCCGCTCGATCCGCCGCGCCGCCTCGGTCAGGAAGCCGTCGCGCGCCCGCCTCTCCAGCCCCAGCGGCACGCCAAGATCATCGACCGCTCGCGTGAGCAGCTCGCGGGCCCGCGCCTCGTCGACGATGCGAAACGGCCAGCGCACCCCGGCGACGGCGCCATGCTTCTCGAGGATATCGGCGCAGATCGCATGGAAGGTGCCGGCCCAGATCTCGCCGCCGGGCAGGCGATCGCGCAACTCGAGCGCCGCGCGCCGGGAGAAGGTCATCGCCAGGATTCGGTGCGGATCGACCTCGTGGCGCAGCAGAAAGCGCGCCCGCTCCGCCAGGGTGTAGGTCTTGCCGCTCCCCGGCCGGGCCAGAATCAGCAGATGGCGGCCACGCGCCGCATAGTGCGCCGCGGCCGCCTGCTCATCGGAAAGCGCCGAGGGCGCCTCCACGCCATGCTCCCCCCGCTGTCGCTCGCGGTTCCCGGCCGCATCATAACCGCCCGCCTCGTCGGGGGCTTGCCGCACGTTGCACCGGAGGGAGGTGATCGAGGCCGTCCGCCTGTCGTCGCGAGCAACACCAGCGAATCGCGCTCCCGGACTCGCCGAGAACGGCTCTCTCGCTCACCCACGGCCATTGCCGAATCGCGCGCAATCGGGTGCTACCATCCACCCGTCATCGGCGATGTCGAGAGGAGCTACGGGATTTGGCCCAGGACGCGCGCCCCTATCAGAATGAACTCGACGCGGCGATCGCCGCCGCGGTGGCGGCGGGAGAGGCCGTCAAGGATCTCTACGACCGCGCCGCCGCGGCAACCTATGCGAAGGGCGACGGATCGCCTGTCACCGACGCCGATCTCGCCGCCGACCGCGCGATTCGGGAGGTCCTCGCCGCGCGCTTCCCGCACGACCCGATCCTGAGTGAAGAAGTCCAGGACGATCTCCGGCGGCTCGAGTCGGACCGCTGCTGGATCGTCGATCCGATCGACGGCACCGAGCAGTTCATCGCCCGCACCGGCGAGTTCGATGTCCTGGTCGCCTTCGCGGAGCAGGGCCGCCCTGTCGCGGCGGCGGGCTACCAACCGACGACGGGGACGCTCGTCGTCGCCACGAAGGGGGGCGGCGCCTGGGTACGGCGCGGCGGCGAAGCGCAGCGGCCGCTGCGCTTCGCGCCGGCCGGCGACGCGGTTCGGCTCGCCTCGTCGAAGTGGTTCGGCGCGCCCGAGAACGCGCCGATCATGCGGGCCCTCGCCGAGAAGCTCGGCGTCGCGCCCGAGCGCGCCACCGTCACCGGCATCTCGCCCCGGATGTTCATTGAGCCGCGCGCCATCGACGCCATGATCGGGGTGCGCATTGGCGGCGATCAGTTCATGGCCTTCGAGTGGGATTTCGCCGTCGGCGATCTCGTTTTCCACGAAGGCGGGGGCGTGGTGACCGACCTCGAAGGCGCGCCGCTCCGCTACAACAAGCCGGTGCCCCGCAACGAAGGTGGTCTCGTCGCCGCGGCCGACCCCGGCGCCCACGCCCAGGTGCTCGCAGCATTGCGCGAGGTGCGCGAGAACCTGGCCGCTGACCGATGACTCTGGAAGCCCTGGCAGGACCAGACGACGAGCATTGCCGGATCGCAATGCGAGAGGAGGAATGATGTCGCTGCTGCAGCCGGTGAGGCGAGCCCGTCACCGCGCGCTCTGGCTCCAGGAGGCGCTGGCCCTCGAGCCAGACGCGGAGGCGGTCGAACCGCTCTCCGGCGCTCACCGCGCCGACATCTGCATCGTCGGCGGCGGCTACACCGGCATGTGGACCGCCTACCAGATCAAGAAGCGCGATCCCTCGGTCGACGTGATGCTGATCGAGGCCGACATCTGTGGTGGCGGCGCCAGCGGCCGCAACGGCGGCTTCGTGACGAGCTGGTGGGCGAAGCTTGGCTCGCTGATCGACAAGTACGGCGAGGCCGAGGGGATGCGCCTGGCGCAGGCTTCGGCCGACGGCGTCGAGGCGATCGGCCAGTTCTGCCTCGACTATGGCATCGACGCCGATTTCCAGCCGGCGGGCATCATCCATGCCGCGACTTCTCGTCCGCAGATCGGGAGCTGGGACCGCGCGGTGCAGCTCACGCGCGATCGCGGGCTCGACCTCTTCACCGAGCTGACCCCGGAGGAGACCGCGCGGCGCACCGGCTCGCCCGTCCACCTGGGTGGTGTCTGGGAGCGGATCGGAGCGCGGGTGCAGCCGGCCCTGCTCGCCCGCGGCATGCGCCGCGTCATCATCGATCAGGGCGTCCGTGTCTGGGAGAAGACCCCCGCCACCGAGATCGTGCGCGGCCGGCCCCCCGTCGTGCGCACGGCGGATGCCGCCATCGTCGCGGACAAGGTCGTCCTCGCCACGAACGCCTGGATGGCCTCCCTGCCCGAGATCCGCCGCGCCGTCCTCCCGATGAGCAGCGACATGGTCGCGACCGCGCCAATGCCGGAGCGGCTGGCCGAAATTGGCTGGACCGGGAACGAGTGCGTCGGCGACGCGCACATGATGGTCCATTACTATCGCGCCACCCGCGACGGCCGCATCGCCTTCGGCAAGGGCGGCTGCTCCCACGCCTACCTCGGCCAGATCACGCAGCGCTTCGAGGATCCCGGCCGGCGCGTCGACCGGACCGAGCAGTCGTTCCGCCGCATCTACCCGCACCTGCGCGATGTCCCCATCACGCATACCTGGACCGGACCGATCGACCGCAGCGAGACGAACAGCCTCTTCTTCGGGCACCTCGATCAGAACCCCGACATCATCTACGGGGTCGGCTATTCGGGCACGGGCGTCGGGCCGAGCTACGTCGGCGGTCAGGTCCTCGCCTCGACCGCGCTCGAGCGCAACGACGAGTGGCAGCAGAGCCCGATCAACCGCGGGCCGCGCTCCCTCTATCCGTACGACCCGATCCGCTATTTCGGCGGCAACATCGTTCGCACGGCGGTCCTGCAGCAGGAAGCCGACCTCAACGCCGACCGGCCCTCGAGCGGGCTGGTCGAGTTTCTGGTCGGCTTCGCCCCCTCCGGCTTGCGCACCTCTCCGCCGCCCAGGGAGGTGTGACGGCGCCGCTTGCCGATCCAGCGATTCGACAGTACGCTCGAGCGAGGCAAGGCGCGCGTCATGGCCGCGGGAGGAGTGGTGGCATGGAGACCTATAACATCTATATGGACGAGGCGCCGGCGACCGATGACGGCGCCGGCGAAGAAGGATGGGACGTCGAGTTTCGCGTCGTCGGGCAGAGCATCGATGACGGCGATCCGGAGAACAACGCCGTCCTCGCCGGGCTCGATCTCGTCGACCTGATCAACCTCCGCGATGCCCTGCAGCAGGAGATCGACAACTTCGCGCTGAGCGCGCTCGAGGCGCAGGCCCTGATCGGCGAGCAGGGCGACGACATGGCGCCCTGACCGGTCAGAGGCGCGTCGCCTCTGGGGATGGCAGGGGCGACGGCGGCATCGCGCGCGTTCGCGGGTCCGACACGCTCCAGTCGGCCGGGACGCGGTAGCGGTTCAGCAGCCACGCCTGCGCGTCGAACGGTGATTCGCCCGGCGGCGGCGTGAGCCGGCGATAGACGCCGTCGCTGCCCAACTCCCAGCCATTGGCCGTGTCGCGGAAGTAGGCAGGCAGAATCTCGTCACGGATTGCTCTCGCCCAGTTGCGGTCCTCGACCGGGAAGACGACCTCCACTCGCCGGTCGAGGTTGCGCTCCATCAGGTCGGCGCTGCCAAGATAGACCTCATGCTCCCCGCCGCTCCCGAACGCGTAGACGCGGCTGTGCTCCAGAAACCGGCCGACGATGCTGATCACCCGGATATTTTCGCTCCATCCCGGAACGCCCGGCCGCAGGCAGCAGGCGCCGCGCACGATCAGGTCGATCCTCACGCCGGCCCGCGACGCCTTGTAGAGCGCGCGAATCGACAGCCGGTCGACCAGCGAGTTCAGCTTCATCACCAGGTGGCCGCCGCCACTCCGCTGGTGCGCCTCGATCTCGCGGTCGATCGCCGCCAGCAGGCGCTCGCGCAGATTCCCTGGCGCCACCCAGATGCTCCGGTACTCCTCCTGCTGGGCAAACCCCGTCAGCACGTTGAAGAGGTCGGAGACATCGGCGCCGATATCCTCCCGCGCCGTCAGATAGCCGAAGTCCTCGTAGAGCCGCGCCGTTGTCGCGTTGTAGTTCCCGGTGGCGAGGTGGACGTAGCGGCGCAGGCCAGCGGCTTCGCGCCGCACCACCAGCGTCGCCTTGCAGTGCGTCTTCAGGCCGGCCAGCCCATACGCGACGTGGACGCCGTGCCGTTCGAGCTGCTCCGCCCAGGTGATGTTGTTCTCCTCGTCGAAGCGCGCCTTCAGTTCGACCAGCACCGCGACCTGGGTGTCGTCGTCGCGGGCCTCGATCAGCGCCGGGATGAGCGGAGAATCGCGTCCCAGCCGGTACAACGTCTGCTTGATCGCCACCACATTCGGATCGGTCGCGGCGGCGCGCAGAAAATCGACCACCGCGCCGAACGACTGATACGGATGGTGGACCAGGATGTCCCGCTCGCGAATCAGCGCGAAGAGATCCTCCGGCAGTTGCCCCGGAACCGTGGTGAGTCCGGGGACCGGCGCTGGAATGAAGGGCGGATATTTCAGTTCGGGCCGATCGAGGGAGGCAAGCTCGATCAGATCCTCGCAGGCGAGCGGCCCGTCGACCACATAAAGATCCTGCTCGCTGGCATGGAGCTGTTCGACGAGCCAACGCCGCACGTCCTCCGGCATCGTGCGGTCGGTCATCAGGCGGACGACGGGGCCAAAGGCGCGCTGGGCGATCGACTCCCGCATGGTCATCATCAGATCGCCCTGATCGTCGTCATCCTCCTCGTCCAGCTCGATGTCGGAGTCGCGCGTGACGTGGAACGGGTAGGAGGCGACGATCGTCGCCCCGGCGAAGAGGCGCGGCAGATTCGCCGCGACGACTTGCTCCAGCCAGGTGAAGGTCGCCCGCTCGTCCCCCGCGGCATCGTCCGGCGCGGCCACGCGCACGAGTCGTGGCAGGGTGGCGGGAATCTTGACGCGCGCATAGCGTGATCCCTCGCGCAGGCGCAATTCGGCGATCAGGTTGAGGCTGCCGTTCGAAACGTGTGGGAAGCGCCGGCCGCGATCGATCGCCTGCGGCGTCAGGATCGGGAAGATCTCCTCCGCGAACTGCCGCGTCAGCGCCTCCTGCTGTTGAGGCGAGAGTGCGTCGTAGGGAACGACATCGATGCCGCGCTCCGCCAACTCGGGCAGGATCGTCTTCGTGACGAGGCGCGCGTGGTGGTCGAGGGCCTGCTGCGTCCTCGAGCGCACGGCGCGGAGGAGCTGCGTCGGCGTGCGGCCGTCTGGCCCTGCGATCGCGATCCCGGCCGCGATCTTCCGCTTGATCCCGGCGACCCGGATCATGAAGAACTCGTCGAGGTTGGAGGCGAAGATGGCCGCGAACTTGACTCGCTCCAGCAGCGGGTTCGCCTCCTCTTCCGCCTCGAAGAGGACGCGGTCGTTGAAGTCGAGCCAGCTCAGCTCCCGGTTGATGAAGAGCTCCGGCAGGAGCGGCGGCAGATCGAACGGCTCCGGCGACACGGGGACCCCGGCCGCGAGGTCGCCAGCCGGCGGTGCACCGTTCGCGCCCGGCCCCTGCACCTGGCGAAAGTCATCATCCAGATCGCGCTCGTTCTCCGCGCGTCGGCGTCGCGACCGCTTGTTGGTGGCCTTGGGCACGACCTCCACTCCCTGCCCGAGCCAACTCCGGCTGGAGCATCACGAGGGCGACCACGACCCGTGGCGCTCCCCGCCCGCCTCCTGGCCGCCGCCGCGTTCGGCTCGGGTACACTGGCCCCTCAGTGTACCCGGTTCCCGGACCGTTCCGGACACGAGGAGCATGGCATGACCGCGACGACTTCCCCGAATCAGGCCGACCCGGCGTTTGACACCGAGCGCATCGAAAGCGCCGTGCGCGACAACGCCTGGCTGCACTTCACGCAGATGGCCGACTATCAGGACCCGGATCGCCGGCCGCTGATGCTGGTGCGCGGCGAGGGAACGACCGTCTGGGACATCGACGGCAACGCCTACCTCGATCTCCTGGCGGGGATCTACTCGGTCAACGCCGGCTATGGCCGGCAGCGGATCGTCGACGCGATGGCCGCCCAGGCCGCCGAGATGCCGTTCGTCAACCCCTTCGGCTACATCAGCGTGCCGACCGCCGTCCTCGCCGACCGCCTCGGCGACCTCGCGCCGCTCGGCGGCGAGGCGCGCGTCTTCTTTACGTCGGGCGGGTCCGAATCGGTCGAATCGGCGCTCAAGCTCGCCAAGCAGTACCACACCATCCACGGCTTCCCGCACCGCTACAAGACGATCTCGCGCCGGGTCGCCTACCACGGTACGACGATGGGCGCGCTGTCAGTCAACGGCCTGACCGACGCGCGGAGCGCGTTCGGCCCCCTCGTTCCCGGCGCCCGGCACGCGCCGATGTCGCATCGCTATCGCTGTCCCTACTGCCAGGATGCCGCCGCCTGCACGAACGTCTGCTACGACGAGATCGAACGGCTGGTCGAGTTCGAGGGGCCGGATCAGGTCGCGGCGATCATCATGGAGCCGGTGCAGAACGCCGGCGGCTGCATCCCGCCGGGGTCGCCCGACTACTTCAAGAAGATTCGCAAGCTCTGCGACGAAACCGGCATCCTGATGATCATGGACGAGGTCATCTGCGGGTTCGGGCGGCTGGGCCGGCTCTTCGCCTCCGAGTACTACGACGTCGTTCCCGACCTGATCACGACCGCCAAGGGGATCACCTCCTCCTACGCGCCGCTCGGCGCGGTCCTGGCGCGCAAGGCGATCGCCGACGCCTTCGCCGAGCCGGCGAGCGAGGCGATGCCGCGACCGGTGCAGGCAGCACGCAAGGGCGGCTTCCAGCACGGCCTGACCTTCGGCGGGCACCCCGTCTCCTGCGCCGCGGCGCTGGCGAACCTCGACATCATGCTCGAAGAGGATCTGCCTGGCCGCGCGGAAGCGATGGGTGCCTACCTCCGTAATGCGCTCGAGGCGACGCTCGGCAACCACCCGAACGTCGGCGATATCCGGGGCGTCGGTCTCTTCCTCGGCGTCGAGCTGGTGGCGAACCGGGAGACGAAGGAGACGTTCCACGACAACGCCCTCCTCGCCTGGCTGACCGACCAGATGCGCGACCGGGGGCTGATTCTGCGCAACGACAGCCGAAACGACCCGACGACGCAGCTCTGCCCGCCCCTGGTCATCACCCGCGAGGAGTGCGACCGCACCGTCGGCATCCTGGAGGAGACGATCACCGAGCTCGGACGCAAGCTCGGCACCGTCGGCACAGCCCATGCGACGGCAGCGAATTAGGACCCGCCGTCGATCGTCGCGCGCTATTCGAGAGGAGTGTCAGCCATGGAACCCGACACGATCCGCGTCCGGCCGCCGAACCTGCTGTTGCGGGTCGTCTGGTTCATCCTCGTCGGGTGGTGGCTGACCGGCATCCTCTCGGCGGCAGCATGGGCCCTGAACGCGACCATCATCGGCCTGCCGATCGGGCTCTGGATCATTAACCGGCTTCCCTTCGCCGCCACGCTGCGCCCGGTCGAGTCGTTCTATCGCGTCGAGAGTGGCAACGTCGTCTCGGGCGTCCGGCAGCGCCCGTTCCTCATCCGCGCCATCTACTTCATCCTCATCGGCTGGTGGCTCTCCGGCCTCTGGATGGCGCTTGCCTACGCGTTCCTCGTCTCCATCATTGGCATGCCGCTCGCCTTCTGGATGTACGGTCGCATCGGTGCGGTGACAACCCTCTTCCGGGCCTGACGCGCGCGAACCCGGCGCGGGCGATCCCGCCCGCGCCGCACTTAGCCCACTCCCTGCTGGCGTGCGCACGTTGCGATGGACAGATATTGACTTTCCATTAGAACTCCAATACGATCCATGGCAAGGCGCACCATTGGTGTTCGGTCATGCGGTCGAACCCGGCATTCCCGGCGGGCGCCGCCGGCATCCCTGACGGCAGGTTCGCCCCGGCGTGAGGCCCCGATGACGACGAGGAGGCGCACGATGCAATCGTCAGGCCGTCGGCTCACCCTCGGAGAATTGCAGCAGATCGACAGCCTCATCAGCCTCGCGCAAGAGCGAGGCCTCGACCTCGGTGACGAGGTCAAGGTCCAGAGCGAGATCTGCTGTTGCGGGGCGATCGCCGCCACCGCGCATGGCAACATCGTCTTTCCGGAGCGCGACCAGGAGATCATCCGCCAGATCGCCGCTCTCGAGTCGCAGATCGACTACGCGCCGACGCTCGGCCAACTCATCGAAGCACGAGCCGCCCTGCTCCGCGAGGCGGAAGGCAGCCAGTAGCGTCTCCCCATGCGGGAAGGGCTGACGGCCGTCATCCTGGCCGCGGTGTTCATCGCGAGCGTGCTCAACCAGACGCCGCTGCAACGCTGGAGGGATCTCGTGGCCCGGCACGACCGCTGGACCTTCCTCCCCTTCTGGGCCTTTTTCGCGCCGAACCCCGGCTACGCGGGAACGCATATCGTCTTCCGCGACCGAACGCCGGCCGGATGGACCTCCTGGACCGAGCTCGAGGTGCCGGACACCGGCGGCTGGCGCTGGCTCTGGAATCCCGGCCGGTTCGAGCGCAAGGCGCTGCAGGATCTCTTCAACGGCCTGGTCCGTAGCGCGCAGGCGTTGCGCCATCCAGCCGCGCTCGAATTGACGCTCTGCTACCTCGGCCTGCTCGCTTGGGTGCAAGCGCAGCCGAGGCGCACGCCGGAGAGCATCACGCGCCAGTTCGCGCTGCTTCAAGCGGTCGGACACGGCCAGGAGCGATCGCTGCAGGCAGTGGTCGTCTCGCGAGAGTACGCGATCGGTGAGTGTTGAGCTGGCACTGGACGTTGCCTTTCGCGCGGCCCTTGTCGCGCTGACGCTCGGCTTCCTCGAGCAGCTCGCCGTCTTCGAGCGTGCCTTCGGATTTCGGGGACCGTTCTCGCCGGCAATAGCCGCGGTCTTCGGCCGCGCGGGTGCACGAAGCGAGGGCTTCTCCTCGGCCTTGCGCTACGTCGTCGCCGGGGGAGCCATGGCCGGGATTGCCGGCGCCGTCGCCGGCCCGTCCTCCACCGTGGGACCCCTCGCTGCCCTGGTCGCGCTCTGCTGTCTGGCGCTGACGAAATTGCGGCGCGTCACCGCCAGCGACGGAGCCGAGCAGATGGCGGTGCTGACCCTGTTCGCCGCCTGCGTGGCGCTGGTTCCGGGACCGAACGCGGTTACGGCCACCCTGGCCGTCTGGTTCATCGCCGCGCAGGCGGTCCTCAGCAATGCCACCGCCGGCATTGCCAAGGCTCTCTCGGAAACCTGGCGGGCGGGAGAGGCGGTTCTGCTCGTCATGGGCTCGGAGTCGCACGGCCATCCTGGTCTCGCGCGGGTGCTCGCGGCGAACCCGGGCCTCGGCCGCGCGCTCACCAGATCGGTCGTCCTCTTCGAATGCGCCTTCCCGCTCATCCTCATCGCGCCGCCGCAACTCGCCCTCCTGCTGCTCCTCGCGGGCGTGACATTCCACGTCGGCTGCGCCATCACCATGGGCCTCAACGCGTTTCTCTTCGCCTTCCCTGGGACCTATCTCTGCGTCGCCTACGTGGCGCAAACGGTCTCACCGTTCTGGTAATACGAACTCCTGATGTTCACTGACGCCTTCACGGCCGGCCCGCACCCCCCGCTCCTCTACCAGTGCGCTGGGGGGGAGGGCCGGCCGTGAAGGCGTGGCGGCGGTCCTTACCGGATTTGCATCACACCAAAAGAATGGCTGGAGTCCCAAGACGTCCAACCATGCCCACATGCTCTCAGCGACATCGACAAAACGAAGCCCCGGGATCGGCCGATCCCGGGGCTTCGTTTTGTCGATGTCGCTGAGAGCTCAGACGTCGTGGCTGGAGAGCGCCTGCTCGTTCACCGGACCGGCGTTCGCCAGGGCCGGGGTCGTCTCGGCAGGCGCCTCTTCCGCCGCGGCCACGTCCGCCCGCCCATTCTCGCCAACCTCGGCAGCGATCGTCGCGGGCTGCTGCGGCACGACGCCCGCCTCCATATCGAACCCTTCCGGCGGGCCGAGGATAGCGGTGACCTCCTTGGCATCGAGCGTCTCGTTCTCCAGCAGCGCCGCCACCAGGGCATCGAGCCGGTCGCGATAATCGATGTTCAGGCGCACCGCGCGCTCCAGGGCCCCCTCGACCATCTCGCGCACGGCGGCATCAAGCCGGTTCGCGGTGGCGTCGGAGAACGCCTTGTCCTGGACGATCTCTCGCCCGAGGAAGACATGTTCCTCGCCGGTGCCGAGGTAGACCGGGCCCAGATCCTCGCTCATGCCCCAGAGCCCGACCATCCGCCGGGCCAGATTCGTCGCTTCCTTCAGGTCGTTCTCGGCGCCGGTCGTGACCTCGTCATAGACGACCATCTCGGCGGCGCGGCCGCCCAGCAGCATCGCCAGCCGCCCCTGCAGGAACGTCCGGCTGTAGTTATGGCGATCCTCTTCCGGCATCTGCACCGTCACGCCGAGGGCGCGGCCCCGGGGCACGATGCTCACCTTGCGCAGCGGATCGGCGCCGGGAGTGAAGTGTGCAACCAGGGCGTGCCCCGCCTCGTGGTAGGCCACGACTTCGCGCTCCTTCGGGTTCATCAACCCCGTGCGCGTGGTGCCGAGGAGGATCTTGTCGAGCGCCTCCTCGAAGTCGGCCGGGGTGATCTCCTTCCGGTTGCGCCGGGCAGCCGTCAGGGCGGCCTCGTTGACCAGATTCGCGAGATCCGCGCCGGAGAAGCCGGTCGTCCCCCGCGCCAGCGAGCTCTTGTCGACGTCCGCCGAGAGGGGCAGGCCGCGCGTGTGGATGTTCAGCACCGCCTCGCGCCCCGATTTGTCGGGGAGGCCGACGACGACCTGGCGGTCGAACCGGCCCGGGCGCAGCAGCGCCGGGTCGAGGACGTCCGGCCGGTTCGTGGCGGCCATGACGATCACTTCCTGATTCGTCTCGAAGCCATCCATCTCGACCAGCATCTGGTTGAGCGTCTGCTCCCGCTCGTCGTTCGAGCCGCCGAGCCCGGCGAAGCGCTGCCGGCCAACGGCGTCGAGCTCGTCGACGAAGACGATCGCCGGCGCGTTCTGCTTCGCTTTGTCGAAGAGGTCGCGCACGCGGCTGGCGCCGACGCCGACGAACATCTCGACAAACTCGGAGGCCGAGACGCTGAAGAAGGGCACCCCCGCCTCGCCGGCGACGGCGCGGGCCATGAGAGTCTTGCCGGTGCCCGGAGGGCCGACGAGGAGGACGCCGCGCGGCAGCCGCGCGCCGAGCTGGTGATACTTGGCCGGGTTGCGCAGGAAGTCGACGACCTCGGTCAGTTCCTGCTTCGCCTCGTCTTCGCCCGCGACATCCGCGAAGGTCACCTGCGGCCGCTCGGGATCGTGCTGCCGCGCGCGAGAGCGGCCGAAGCCGAAGACGTTCTGCTGACCCCGGCTCATCTGCCGCCCCATGAAGACGATAAGCCCGATGATGAGCAGGAAGGGGAGCAGCGTCACGACAAGGGTCGACAGGAGTGACGAACTGTCGGTCTCCGCCCTCACCACAACGTTGTTCTGATCGAGGAGCGGCAGCAGCCCCGTATTTTCGACGGGCGGCAGCGTGGCCCGGATTCGGTCGCCCTGCACCAGATTTTGAGAGCCGGCATTGCCGCCGGACGGAACCAGTTGCTCGGTGCGGCGGTCCCAGGTGATCGGCGATTTCAGGTTCGCCTGGATCGTCGTGTCGGTCAACGTCACCTCGGAGACGTTGCCGGCCTTCACCTGCTGCTCGACGATCGTGTACGGAACCGTGATGCTCTGGGTGTCCCGCTGCGGGTCGAAGATGGCATAGAGCTGGTAGGCGACAAGGCCCAGGAAGAGCACCGCGAGCACCCACGGGGGAATGCGCGGCCGCCCCTTCAGGTTGCCAGGTCCCCCCGGCCCCCCGCCCTCCTGCCGGTTACGCCCCGGGAGCGTCGGGCGCTTGCCGGTCCCCCGGGACTCCTTGTCGTTGTCCGGTAATAGATGGAGGCGAGACACCCCCGGTCGCTTGTCGTCGTCCACACTCATTCCATTTCTGATGCGTGCTGATGCGTCGGCTGTGGCAATGGCGCCGGCTCAACGGCGCTCCAATGGGGATGCTACCCGATATTGGCCAGTTCAAAGTATACACCCCAGTTGCACGGTTATGTCGACTTTTCTTGGCCCGGCGGCGCCTCACCCCGCTCCCGATTCAACCTCCTCGGCATCGAGCAGCCGCCAGCGCGCCGGCACGCCATACGGATCATCTTCGCCATAGGCGAACCCCAGCCATTCGACACGCCCTGAACGGCGCAGGATGCCCGGGATCACCTGGCCGTGCACGACCATCTTCGCGTACTGCTCGCCCTCGCCCCAGCGGCGTAACGCCTCCTGGTAGGCGCGATGCGCGGCAGGGTCTGTGCCGAGGAGCGCGATGAACTCCGGCGTCGTAAACTCCTCCCCCTCCAGCCGGGCGAGAATGTCGTCGATCGCGGGCGTCAGGAAGGCGATGATGGCGTCGACCCGGTCTGGCCGATCGAGTGCCGGCTCCTGCCGGGCGTCATCCGCGCTCATCACACACTCCCTCCCGCTCTTCGCCGTGCCGGCGGCGGGCAAGTCCCTGCGAAGACCCGGCGCGCCGGCCCACGCTAGAATAACCCCAGCGGCACGTCCAACGACGACGTCCCCCGCGTTGCACATCGAGGAGCCACGACCTGATGCGATCCATCTCCCCAATTGCTCGAAAGACCGGCCCGCGGCTTCACGCGCTGCTAATCGCCATCGTCCTGGCCGTGACGCTCGCGACCCTTGGCCCGGGCGCGCCAGATGTCCTGGCCGCGGCGCCACC
Organism: Thermomicrobiales bacterium; assembly: GCA_020853615.1. Classification (GTDB taxonomy): domain Bacteria; phylum Chloroflexota; class Chloroflexia; order Thermomicrobiales; family UBA6265; genus JACCXM01. The sequence continues at coordinate 1,084 of JADYYO010000162.1, read as the reverse complement.
ATTTGCCACCGCGACGATCAACGCCAGCGTCTACGCGGCGCCCGATTTCCTCAGCGAGCCGATCGGAACGATTCCGGCCGGGACCGACATCGAGATAACGGGCAGTGCTGCGCCCGGGTTCCTCGAGGTCTACTACGGCGGCGGCACCGCCTGGGTCCCCGCGCAGTATCTCTCGCTCGGCGTCCGGCCGGGGATCGACACGGCCGTCGCGCTGCGAGATACGCCGCTGGTCGATGCGCCGATTCCTGACGCGGGTGTCCTCGCCGTCGTCCCGGCGGAGGCGACGGTGATTCTGACGGGAGCGAGCGTCAACGGGTATGACGCGGCGTCCCACGAGGGCGTCGGTGGCTGGATCAACGAGGGAGATATTGCCAGATGACGACGGGCCGAGGACCGAATGGATCGACGCCGACCCATCCCGCGCGCGATCTGCCGAAGAGCGCGGAGGTCGTCGTCATCGGCGGCGGCGTCAACGGGCTCTCGACCGCCTTCCAACTGGCCAAGCGAGGCGTCCGCGACGTCGTGGTCCTGGAGCGCCGCCAACTCGGCTCCGGCGCGAGCGGCAAGTCGGGCGCGCTGGTCCGCTGCCACTATGCGAACGTCCCCGAATCACGCCTCACTCACGAAAGCGTGCAGATCTTCCGCCACTGGGATGACGAAGTCGGCGCGGGGTCGCCCGGCTTCGCCCCGATCGGCTTCATCCAGGTCGTCGCGCCCGAGTACGAGGCGCAGCTGCGCGCCAACGTCGCCGATCAGCAGGCGCTCGGCGTCGACACGCGCATCGTCGATCGCGACGAGCTGCGCGAGATCGAACCACACCTCAACATCGACGACCTGACCTACGCTGCCTACGAGCCGGGGAGCGGCTACGCCGACCCGAACGCGACCGTTCAGGGGTTCGCCCGGGCTGCGCACGACCGGGGGGTCCGCATCTTCACCGATACGCGAGCGACGCGCGTCCTGACCGGCAACGGCCGGGTCACCGGCGTGGAGACGCCCGCCGGGTCGATCGCCACCGACCGCGTCCTCATCGCCGCCGGCTCCTGGGCTGACCAACTGCTCAACCTGCTCGGGATCACCCTCG
>JADYYO010000161.1 GCA_020853615.1 Thermomicrobiales bacterium | reverse complement strand
GTCAACACGCGGTGGATCGACAAGATCCGGGGCGGCGCGGGCGCGTTGACGCAAGAGCGCGTCCTCGCGAAGCTGACCGAGATCGCGACCACCGATTTTTCGTGATGCGATCGGGGATGCGGGAGCGTCAACGACCGAATTGAGGAGGAGAGCCGCGTGACATTCCGCGAAGGGGTTTCCAGAGACGAACTCGCGCGGCACCTGCAGGCGATCACCGCCGAGGTTCGCCTCTCCGGGTCGCCGGAGGAGGCGCGCGCCTTCGACTATATCGAAGAGCAGCTCAAGGGCTTCGGCTATGCGGTGCAGCGGTTCGAAAGCGAGGCGCTGATCGGCTATCCGGAGCACGCCTCGCTCGAAATCCTCGGTGGTGCGCCGGAGGCGATCCGGGCCAACGGCTACTCGCTCAGCCCGGGGACGGGGCCGGCGGGGGTCAGCGGCGAGGTCGTCTACGCGGGAGACGGGATGCCGGTCGACTACGCCGGGATCGACGCGCGGGGGAAGATCATCCTCAGCGACGGGCTGGCGATGCCGGGGAAGGCGCGCGCGGCCAGCCTGGCCGGGGCGATCGGCCAGATCCACATCAACGACGAGCAGATTCATGAGATGTGCCTCTCCCCCGTCTGGGGCACGCCGATCCCCGAGACCGCGCCCCTCCTCCCCGATGTGCCCGCCGTCGGCATCACCCGCGACGATGGCGCGCGATTGAAAGAGCGGCTGGCAGAGGGGCCGCTTCAAGTCCGGCTCGTGACCGAGCCGCACCTCGCCTGGACGATGATCCCGACCCTGACCGCCGACCTGCCGGGAGTCGAGGAGGAGCGCTTCGTCCTCTTCAGCGGGCATGTCGATTCGTGGCACCTCGGGGTGATGGACAACGGGACGGCGAATGCCACCCAACTCGAGGTCGCCCGCCTCCTCGCCGAGCGGAAAGGGGAATTGCGGCGGGGCATCCGCCTCGCCTTCTGGTCGGGCCACTCGCACGGCCGCTACGCCGGCTCCGCCTGGTACGCCGACAGCCACTGGCACGAGCTGCACGAGCGCTGCGTCTGCCACGTCAACATCGATTCGGTCGGGGCGAAGGGCGCTTCGGTGCTGGAGGAGGCGCCGTCGATGGCCGAGACCTTCGCCTTCGGGCGGGAGATCCTGGCCGAGACGACCGGCACGGAACTGGAGTACCGGCGCATCAGCCGCTCCAGCGACCAGTCGTTCTGGGGCCACGGCGTCCCGACCCTCTTCGCCACCCTCTCCGAGCAGGCGCGCGACGACTCCGAGACGGGCGCGGCGATGGCGCAGCTCCTCGGCAGCGGCACAAAGGGGGGCGGGCTCGGCTGGTGGTGGCACACGACCGAGGACACCGCCGACAAGATCGATCCGGCGCACCTGGCGCGCGATGCCGGCATCTACGCCGAGACGCTCTGGCGCCTCTGCACGCTCCCCCGCCTCCCCTTCGACTACGCGGCGGCCGCCGAGGAGATGGCCGAGACCCTCGCCCGCTATCACACGGCGGCGAACGGCCGGCTCGATCTGGAGCGGACCCGGGCGCTGGCGCTGGAGCTGGCGGAGGAGCTGCGCGGGAACGCGCTCGACCAGCTCGACCCGGCGCGGGCGAACGCCATCCTCATCGACCTGGCGCACCTCCTGATCCCGGTCAACTACACCCGCTCCGGCCCCTTCGGGCAGGACCTGGCGCTCAGCACGCACCCGTTGCCCGGCCTCGCCGATGCCGCCACCCTCGGCGCGCTCGACCCGGCCAGCGACGACCTCCGCTTCCTGCGCACCTGGCTGGAGCGGGAGCGGAACCGGGTCGAGCACGCGTTGCGCGCCTCCCTGCGCACGCTCCGCTCGCTCGCGGCGCCGGCGATCTGACGAATCTCGTGGCCACCGGAAATGGCGGCGCCTGAACGCGGCGTGCGTCCCGTCCGCTGTTCAGGCGCGCCCTCCCAAAATGCCGGTTGACAGGCTCCCGATCTCCCGGCATAGTCCCGCGCAACCCGACCCAGAGCGAACCCCTTGGGGCACGGGGCATCGTGTGCGTTGCAGCACGCAGGGAGGATCAAGAGGCGATGATTCATCGGACGCGACGGCAGCCGGTCAACCGGCGAGCCGTTCTGAAAGCTGCCGCCGGCGCCGCCGCCGGATTCTACGCCTGGGGCGTTCCGGGCAAGTCGTACAAGCGCGCGCGCGCGCAGGACAGCGCCATCAGTCAGATCCTCGCCATCCCGGGCGCGGGCCTGCAGCCGTCCGAGGCCGATATGGAGAAGGTCGGCGAGCTCTGCCTGCGCTCGACCAAGAAGGGCGCCTTTGCCGGGCAGACCGTCACCTTCATCGGCGTCAACAACGTTGGCGCGCACAACAACATCTTCCGGCCCCTCTCGCGCGCCTGGGAGGAGTACACCGGGGCGACGATCCAGTGGATCGACGTGCCGCAGGCGGAGATCTTCCCGAAGGTCCAGCAGGGGATCGCCACCGGTGAGATCGAGTTCGACCTCGTCGAGGGCGGCGCGCCGTGGGAAGGCGATCTGCTCGGCCGCGGTCTCGGCTCCGCGATGCCGGACTGGGTCAAGGAGCAGATCGAGATCGACGACTACGTGCGGCTGCTGCAGGCGCCTGTCGGCACGTGGGACGGCGTGACCTACCGTATCTCCATCGATGGCGACTGCCACAACTTCAACTACCGCAACGACTACTACACGAATGCCGACCTGGCGGCGGAGTGGGCCGCCGCTGGCGGCGAGGGCGAATGGGCGCCGCCGACCACCTGGGCGCAGGTGCAGGAGCATACGAAGTTCCTGAACGGCAAGCAGGTCGATGGCATGGACGCCTACGGCTTCCTCGACGTGGTGAAGCCGGGGGGCGGGTTCAGTTGGTACTTCTATGCCAGCCGCGCGACCGCCTACGCCAAGCATCCCGACAGCCCGGCCTGGCTCTTCAATCCCGAGGACATGACCCCCTACATCAACAACCCCGCCTTCGCCCGGGCGCTGCAGGAGATGATTGACGTCATCAAGCTCGAGCCGCCCGACCAGACCAACGCCGACCTGCTGACGACCTTCTACCAGTTCCTCGGCGGCACGGGCGCGATGTGCGCTCACTGGGGCGACGTCGGCTCCAACGTCTACACGAACGACTCCTCGATCGTGCAGGACAAGGTCAGCTTCTCGATCCTGCCCGGTTCGGCCGACGTCTACAACAACACCTCGGGCGCGTGGGACACGGTCGGCGAGGGGCAGCTCAACTTCGCCCCGAACGAGGCATACATCGGCTGGGGCCTCTACGTGATGCAGAAGGCGGAGGAGCGGGGCGTCTCCGAGGCGGCCTGGGACCTCGCCGCGCACCTGGGCGGCAAGGACATCTCGACCTGGACGGTGATCTACCCCTCGGGCTTCCAGCCGTACCGGAACAGCCACTTCGAGCTGGAGTACTGGACCAACGCAAACTACCCGGCGGAGTACGCCGAGTCCTACCTGGCCTCGCAGTCCGACTCCTACAACCACCCGAACGGCGCGATCGAGCCGCGCATCCCGGGCATCTTCGACTACTACATCGCCGCCGAAGAGGAGATGTCGCGCGCCGTCTCCGGCCAGAAGTCGGCCCAGGAGGCGCTCGACGCCGCGGCGGCCAAGTGGGAGGAGATTACCGACCGCAACGGCCGCGAGGAGCAGATCAAGCTCTATCGCGGCTCGCTCGGCATGTAGGATCCGGGCGTTCCGCTCGTCATCTGCTCGAGGGAGTGCCCCGCCTGGCGCGGGGCACTCCATTCGTCGCCAGATCGGGTATCGTTGCCAGACACGGGTCTGGCCGCAAAGATCGAGTCGCTGCAGAGGTGCCGTGTGAGCGAGACCGCTCTTCAGCCCGCTATTGCCGTTTCCGCTCGCGGGCACTCTCCCGGGCGCGCCATCGCGCGCCTCGCTGGGCGGGCCATGACGGTCGTCGCCCTCCTCGCCGTGCTGATCCAGGCCCTGCACACGGTCGGGGCGATCGGGCCCGGGTTCGACTCGTGGCGCCCGGTGGCGATCATCGTCGTCCTCTGGTTCATCGCCATCGACGTGATGGTCTACGTCGACGGCGGCGTGAAGGGGCAGCGGCTCCTCTTCCTCCTCCCCGCGCTGCAGATCACGCTCGCGCTGATCATCTTTCCCACCCTCTTCGGTCTCATCGTCGCCTTCACCCAGTGGGACCTGGGGGGCGTCTCCGGGCCGGTCTTCAACGGGCTGGACAACTTCCGGAAGATGGCGTCCGACGGCTTCTTCTGGAACGCCCTCGGCAACAACTTCAAGTACGTCCTCGTCGCCGTTCCCCTCCAGTACGTCATCGCCTTCGGCGTCGCCCTCCTGCTCAACCAGGGGATCAGGGGGCAGAAGTTCTTCCGCGTCGCCTTCCTCGTGCCGTTCATGATCAGCCCGGTCGCCGTCGGCTGGATGGTTGGCCGCTCGATTCTGGATGCCAACCGGGGCGTCGTGCCGAAGGGGCTGGATCGCATCGGGCTGGATCGCATCTCCTTCTTCGACCAGCCTGTCCCGGCCTTCCTCGGCATCATCGCCATGGATTCCTGGGTCGCCGTCCCCTTCATCATGGTCCTCCTCCTCGCGGGGCTCCAGGCGCTGCCGACCGAGGTCTTCGAGGCGGCGCAGATCGACGGCGCCAGCCCCTGGAAGCGCTTCTGGAATATCACCTTCCCGCTGATGCTCCCGGTCTCGGTCACCGCGATCGTCCTCCGCGTCATCTTCGAGTTCAAGCTGGTCGACATCGTGCGCGTCGTCACGGCCGGCGGCCCCGGCGGGGCGACCGACACGCTCTCGCTCTACATCTATCGGGAGGGCGTCGAAAGCTCGAATGTCGGATATGCGACCGCGATGGCGATGGTCTTCCTCATCGTGGTGCTGGTGTCCGTAACGTTGCTGCTGATCTTCGCCGCGCGCAAGGTCCGCGATGTCGTCTACTAGCGCAACGCCGCGGAGGCAGGATTCATGAGCGCAACCACGATCCCATACGAAGCGCCGCGGCGGCGCACCAACTGGCCGCGACTGCTGGGGCGAGTCGGAATCTACGCCGCTCTCATCGTCTGGACGGTGATCTTCCTCTTTCCCCTCTACTGGACGGTGACGACCTCGATCAAGCCGAAAGAGGCCGTCATTCAGGGGCCGAAGCTCTTCCCCTGGATCGATTTCGCGCCGAGCAATGCCGGCTGGTTCCCCCTCCTCTTCGAGCAGGGGCAGCGCTCCGCCTTCGTCCGTCACTTCCAGAACACGCTGAGCGTCTCCCTCATCGCGGCGGTCTGCGCGGTCATTCTCGGCTCGCTCGCCGCCTACGGCCTCTCCCGGTTCCAGTATCGGTATGGCCCGTACGACAACACGCAGATTCGCAACTTCTTCCTTGCTCAGCTCATCCTGCCGCCGGCGGCGGTCGCGCTGCCGATTCTGCTGATGTTCATCAACCTCGGCCTGAAGGACACCCGCGAGGGGCTCGTCCTGATGTACACGATCATGAACCTGCCGATCGTCATCTGGATCATGTTCGATCAGTTCAACGCCATCCCGATCGAGCTCGACCACGCCGCCCAGGTCGACGGCGCGTCGGAGTGGGGAGCCTTCCTGCGCATCGTGCTGCCGATTGCCGCGCCGGGACTGGTGGCGGCGTACATCCTGACGGTCGTCCTCTGCTGGAACGAGTACTTCATCGCGCTGGTCCTCTCGTCGACCAACGCGGTGACGCTGCCGTTCATGATCGCCGGCCAGGTGACCTCGCAGGGGGTCAAGTGGTGGAGCATGGCCGCGCTGACCTGCGCGGCGATCGCGCCGCTCCTCGTCATCGGGGTACTGCTCGAGCGCTTCATCGTCCGGGGCCTTACCGCTGGCTCCGTGAAGTAGGGAACTGCCCGGGGGGCGCCACTGCTGGGGCGGCGCTCGCGCAATCGTCATCGATCAGGAGGAAACCCGATGCGTGCCGCCGTCTTCGTTGCCCCACGCACCCTCGAGGTGCGCGACGTTCCCGATCTCACACTGGGGTCGGGAGAGGTGCTGATTCGCAATCAGGTCTCCGGCATCTGCGGCAGCGACATTCACCTCTACGAGGATCGCATTCCGGAGTTCACGCCCCGCATCCTGGGAAAGGTGCTGGGCCACGAGCTGTGCGGCGAGGTCGTCGAGGTCGCGCCCGACGTGACGAACGTCAGGGTCGGCGACCGGGTGGCGGTCGAGCCGCTCCTGAAGTGCGGGCAGTGCCCCTTCTGCCTCTCCGGCGACTACCACCTTTGCCCGGAGCTGCAGCACGTCGGCATCGGCTGGAGCGGCGGCTTCGGCGAATACGCCAAGGCCCCGGCCGAAAACGTCTACCCGCTGCCCGATCACGTCTCCTACGAGGATGCCTCGCTCCTCGACGTCCTCGCGGTCGGCATCCACGCCATTCACGTACTCGGCATTCACGCCGGGAGCAGCGTCCTCGTCTTCGGCGGGGGCGCTATCGGGCTCGCCACGGCACAGGCCGCCAAGTGGGCCGGCGCCTCGACCGTCGCCATCGCCACACGCAGCCAGCTCGCGCGGGATCTGGCGACTTCCTCCGGCATCGACCTGGCCATCGACACGACGCGGGAGGACGTGGGGGAGCGTCTGCGCGAGGCGACGCACGGGCTGGGGCCGGATGTCGCGTTCGACGCCGTCGGCGGCGGGCGGCACTACGTCCAGCAGGGGATCGACATCGTCCGTCGCGGCGGCAAGGTGGGCGTGCTCGGCGGCTTCCCGCCGCAGCCCGTCGAGCTCGGCGGCGACTTCCTCATCAAGGAGGTCGCTATCGTCCCCTGCTACAGCTATGGCCGCTGGGGCGCGCTCTCCGAGTTCCAGATCGCGCTCGATGGCCTGGCCGCCGGCGAGTTCCAGGGGCGGCAATACATCTCGCGGCGCTTCCCGCTGGAGGAGATCTCCCGCGCGTTCGAGGTCGCCCAGCACAAGGACGGCCAGGACGCCATCAAGGTCTCCATCGTCTTTTGAGTGGCGCGGGCTCCTGCCGGAGAGCTCGCAGCCTACTCCGGCCGGTGGCCCAGGTTGAAGAAGGCGGTGCAGCCGCCGTCGACCGGCGCCACCGCGCCGGTCATGAACGAGGCCTCGTCGGAGGCGAGAAAGGCGACGGCGGCGGCGATCTCCGCCACGTCCGCCTGGCGACCGAGCGGTTGTAGCGCGGCGGCCGCCTCCCGCGCGGCGAAATTCGCCGCCGCCGCCTCCGGCGTCATCCTGGTCCGCCGTTGGTCCATGTCGTTGTCGACATAGCCGGGGGAGACGGCGTTGACCCGGATGCCGCGCGGGCCGAGGTCGACCGCGAGCTGCCGCGTCAGGGCGATGACGCCCCCTTTGGAAGCGGCGTAGGCGGGGGTGTTCGGCGCGCCGACCATGCCGAAGGTGGAGGCGATGTTGACGATCGCCCCGCGCGGCGCGGCGAGGAGAGCGGGCAGCGCGTACTTCGTGCAGAGGAAGACCCCGCGCAGGTTGACGCCGATCACCCGGTCCCACGCCTCGTCGGCGAGCTGATCGACCGGGACGAGCGGGCCGGGAATGCCGGCGTCGTTTACCAGGACGTCGATCCGCTCATGCTCCGCCATGACGGCGGCGATCATCGCCTGCACATCCTCCGCGCGCGAGACATCGCAGGGGATGAAGCGGCTGCCGGGCGTCATGGCGCGCAGATCCCGCTCCGTCTCCACGCCGAAGCCGGCGTTCACGTCGGCGATGGCGACCGTCGCCCCCTCCCCTGCCAGCCGCAGCGCGATCGCCCGCCCGATCCCCGTCGCCCCCCCGGTGACAACCGCCACCCGCCCCGCAAACCGCCGTGCCCTATCCCCCATCACCCTACCTCCCAACACCCATCACCCAGCACCCATCACCCACTCAACGGCAGCGGCCGCCCGGCCAGGCTGCCGCCATCGACGCCGAGGATCGTCCCCGTGATGTAGGTCGCCCGCGGCGAGGCAAGGTAGTGGACGGCACGCGCGATATCCTCCGGCTGGCCGATGCGCCCCATCGGCGTCAGGCCGACAAGCGCCTCGATGTACTCCTCCGTCAGCGACCAGCCGGGCACCTCGATCAGCCCCGGGGCGACGGCGTTGACGGCGATGTCGTGCGGGGCGAGCTCCAGCGCCAGCACCTTCGTGAACATCTCGACCGCCGCCTTCGAGGCGCAGTAGTGGGCCGCGCCGATCCGGCCCGACTTCGCGGAGCCGGAGGAGATATTGACGATCCGGCCCCCTCCGCCGCGCGCGATCATGTGGCGAGCGACCTCGCGCGAGACGAGGAAGATCCCCTTCACGTTGACGTCGAAGACCGCATCCCACTCCGCCTCGTCCATCTCGACGACGGGGGTGTTCGGGTAGATGCCGGCGTTGTTGACCAGCACGTCGATCCGACCGAAACGCGCAAGCGCCTGCCGCACCCCCGCCGCGACCAACGCGGCATAGCGCACATCCATCGCCACCGGCAGCAGCTCGGCGCCGGTCTCCTCGTGGAGGGCAGCGGCAGCCTCGCGCGCCCGCCCCTCGTCGCGGTCGGCGATAGCGACCGCGTCGCCGTCGCGGGCGAAGATCTCCGCGATGGCGCGGCCGATCCCGTGCCCGCCGCCAGTCACGAGCGCAACGCGGCGACTCTCTGTCATAGCGCCCTCCACGCTCCCTGCAGAAGCCGATCTCCTCATACCGGATAGCGTCCTGAGGAGACTGTTCCGCGGCCGATTCTCGCAAACCGCGCCGGGGAACGGCGGGCGCTCCTCGCACAATTCAGGGGTACACTCGTCTCTGCCGTGGCATGCCGACGAAAGGATGCGATCATGGCCACCATCACCACCGCGCCCGTGAGCGAGGAGACGTACCGGGAGATCGCTTTCGGCGATCCGAGATTGGAGCTGCACGGTGGGCGACTCCGGGAAAAGCCGGGCATGAGCGTCGAGCACAACGACGTCTCGGAGATCGTGACGACGATGCTTCGCGCCCAACTCGACCGCAACCAGTACCGGGTGCGAGAGAACATGGGCCGGCTCCGGCGCTCGGCAGGTACCTACTACATCCTCGATGTCATGGTCATTCCGGCGGCGCTGACGCGGGCGCTGCGCGAGCAGCCCCGCGCGCTCGACGCGTACGCCGAGCCCGTGCTGCTCGTGGTCGAGATCTGGTCCCTCTCCACCGGCGCTTACGACATCGGGGAGAAGCTAGCGGCATACCAGCAGCGGGGCGATCGGGAGATCTGGTTCATCCACCCCTCCGAGCGAACACTGACCGCCTGGCGACGTCAGCCCGACGGCTCCTATGTCGAGTCGGTCTTTCGTGAAGGGGTCGTGCGCCCGGCCTCGCTGCCCGGCGTCGCCATCGACTTCGACGAGATGTTCACTCCCTGAAGCGGCACGCCGAAGCCGTGTCATCCTGAGCTGGCGAAGGATCTCGGCTCCCGGGGCCACGTCTCCCTTGAGCCGAGATCCTTCCTGCGTCAGCATGACACGCGGTCCGAGCGCCGCTGCCATCCTCTGCCTCAATAGGCCCGCGCGAAGATGACCCGCTGCTCGCTCATCCCGCCGCAGACGATGCAGCGCCCCGGCTCGGGCGGGAGGTCGCGCGGGATGCAGCGGATCGTCGCCTTCGTCTCCGCCTTCACCCGCGCCTCGCAGGCCGCGTCGCCGCACCAGTGCGCGAGCGACCACCCCGCATTGGCCGCAACCCGGTCGGCCAGCGCCGCGTAGTCGTCCACCTCGACCCTGTGGTCGGCCAGCATCCGCTTCGCGGCGGTGAACAGATCGGCCTGGATCTCGGCCAGCAGCGCTTCGACGGTGGCGGCTAACGTGTCGAGTGGAACGGCGGCCTTCTGTCGTGAGTCGCGGCGGACGAGCGTCACCCGCTCGGCGGCGACATCGCGCGGGCCGACCTCGACGCGCAGCGGGACGCCCTTCAGCTCCCACTCGGTGAACTTGAAGCCGGGCGTCCGATCCTCCCGCCAGTCGACGCGCAGGCGCGCCACCGGCGCCAGTCGCTCGCTGACCCGCGCGACCGCCGCCTCGACCGTCGCCAGCTCCTCTGGTGTGCGCCAGATGGGGATGACGACCGCCTGCACCGGCGCCACGGCCGGCGGCAGCTTCAGCCCGCCGGCATCGCCGTGGACCATCACCGTGGCCCCGACGACGCGATGACTCAGGCCCCACGAGGTGTTGTACGCGAATTTTCGCTCGCCATCGCGATCGAGGAAGCGAATGCCGAAGACCCGCCCGAAGTGGTCGCCGAGATCGTGCGAGGTGCCGGCCTGCAACGCCCAGAACCTGCCCCCCATCATCGCCTCGACCGTGTGCGTGCGCAGCGCCCCGGCGAACTTCTCCGACTCCGTCTTGATGCCCGGCACGACCGGGATGGCCAGGTCCTCCTCCAGAAAGGCGCGATAGACTTCCAGCATCTGCCGCGCCCGTGCGTCCGCCTCCGCGCCGGTGGCGTGGCAGGTGTGCCCCTCCTGCCAGAGGAACTCGAGTGTGCGCAGGAAGGCGCGCGGCCGTTCCTCCCAGCGGACGACGTTGCTCCACTGGTTGATCAGGATCGGGAGGTCGCGGTAGCTCTGCACCCAGCGCGCGTAGCTGGGGCAGATGACCGCCTCCGAAGTCGGGCGCACCGCCCACGGCTCCTCCAACTCGGCATCGCCGCCGCGCGTGACCCAGGCGACCTCCGGCGCGAAGCCGGCGACATGCTCCGCCTCGCGCTCCAGCATCTGGCGCGGGATGAAGAGGGGGAAGTAGGCATTCTCGACGCCGGTCGCCTTGATGCGGGCATCGAGCCGCGCCACGATCCGCTCCCAGAGCCCGTAGCCATAGGGGCGGATCACCTTGCAGCCGCGCACCGGGGCATCGTCGGCCAGCTCCGCTTTCTGCACGACCTCCGTGTACCACCGGTCGAAATCATCCTCGTGGTCTGCCAGCTCCCGGGCATACCGCAGCTCAGCCATGATCGGCTCCATTTCCCGCGCCGGCCGTCGATCGCGTCGTTTTCGGGTAGGGGAGAACTCCCGCGCTCCGCGCCGGGAGATGCCGGCGCGGCGTCGGGAGCGACACGATCGACCAGCGCAACGCGCTGTCGACGTTATCTGCAGAGAGAAATGGCGACGCCGGGGGCGACTTCCGGGGTCACCCCCGGCCAGGAGGGACAGGGAAGCCGCCCGCGCCAGCCCCACGACGCCCGACGCTGGCCAACCCAGCGCGATGGCGTGCCATGGAGGCGTTCCGGCAGAGGAGCATGCGGCCACCCCGATCGGGCGCCGTCACGAGGACGCCCGTGCGCTCAGGATAGGGGATGGCGCCGGCGGAGTCGACCGACTGGCACGCGATTCAGGGCGCATCTCGGGGCGATTCACCTTCTTCTCCCGCGCCAGACAATTCCTCAGGCAGAGGCAGCGCCGAGGGCTGATCTTCCAGATTCACAAGATCAGGCAGCCGCTCGACGTCTTCAAATCGCCAGCGCAACCAGCGTGTTTGCTCGAACTCCCAGAATCGGAGTTCGCTCCATCCAACATCGCTGGAGACGACACCCTGGTCGGAGGTGAGAAGCCCTCCCAAGGAGAGATGAACGGCGTCCCAGTCTCGTACTACGAGCTTCCAGTCAGGAACGAGCCGTCCCGCGGTATCGTGCGCTGGGTAACGCGCACAAAGGTGATACCAGGCTGTTGGACCGTCGATTTCGTAGACCCGTACAACGGGAGAGGCTACCAGTCGGTAATGAACCAGGGGCGGATCGCCGATGTGGTAATCACCGCTATGGTAGATCAGCGCCGCCAAGGCTGAACTCATGTCATCGACGGCCGTTGAGGTGACGATATCGTCGCTCGGCTTCTGAGCATAACGCTCCCAAGTGGACAAGGGAGCATCGAGATTGATAGATCCGATCAGTTGCGGCTGGCTCCCCCTCGCACCAATCCATTCTTGTGCGCCCAGATCGACCGGCGTAAACCAACGAGATGCGGCTGGCTCGCTGAGTACCGCCCGCGCCAGCGGTAGGAGTGCTGGACCTTTTGCCAATACTCGCGGGATGTCCCGGTCATGGGTGCCGCGAAAGAAGAAGGTTTCGCTCAGTGCCTGCGCAGCGATCTGCACCGCCACGGCTTGATCGGCGACAACCTCCGGGGCCAAGGATCCAGCTTCGGCAAAGAGAAGAAAGGCGCATCCCGTCGGGGAGGCGCAAAGCTCGATCGCCCGGCGCTCTTGAAGGTCCATCCGCTCCCAAAACGGTCTCCGCCAATGGAATTGTTCAAGTGGCACCGCAATAGCTGAAACCGTGTTCTTTCTGCTCTCGGCATCGGCAGCATATCATGACGTCCTGTGTGGGATGGCGTCCGCGCATTCTCCGACGTGATCCAGGTGCTCTTTCTCCAAACTCCAAGTGGTGGTACTGCAGCGCGAGTTGCCGGGATTCGCATTGCTACAGCGACCACGAGGAAAATCGCTGACTGGCACGCGATTCGCTTCAATCGCTGGCGCAGCACCGACGCCACGCCCTCGCGGCTGCTCAGGGTCGACAGCGAGACGGGGGCCGGCGTCGCGATCGGCTCGCTCATCGCGGGGCGAGCCACGATTCGCGAACCACACGCGGAGGAACACCATGTCGGATGGCAAGGGAACCGGCGTCACGCGCGACCAGTTGATCCAGGGCCTGCAGGAGGATATCGCCCGGGAGTACAAGGCGATCATCCAATACATCATCTTCAGCCAGAAGCTCGATGGCGCACGCTACATGGAGATCGCCCGGATTCTGGAAGGACACGCCCACGAAGAGCTCGACCACGCGCTGGCCATCGCCAATCAGCTCGACTATTTCGGGGCCTACCCCGTCCACGAGCCGAAGCCGGTGGTCGTCTCCGAGGAGAACGAGGGGATGCTGCACGCCGATCTCGACGCCGAGGATGAGACGGTGCGAGCGTACCGGGAGCGAATCCTGCAAGCGGTCGAGTTGGGCGAGTTCGCGCTGGCCGAGGTGCTGCAGGAGATCATCCGCCAGGAGCAGGATCACCAGATCGAGCTGGCGACCGCGCTCGGCGTCGTCGCCGACCCGCGCCAGCGAGGAAAATCGCAAGCTCAGGCTCAGAAAACGTCGTCGTAGGATTGCGCGCCGCGGCGGGAGCCGCCGCGGCGCACGAATGCTGTGTCATCCGGAGTGCCGCGATACGGCGACAGTGCCATCCTGCGCTTGCGAAGGATCTCGGCTCGAGGCAGGCCCGCCTCCCCTGAACCGAAATGCTTCGCTCCTCAGCATGACACGATGGCGCCGGGATGCTTCCTGCGTCAGCATGACACGTTTTGCGCAGGCCGCTGTAAGATTCCAGTCTTTACGCCGTTCCAGATAGGATCGTGGTCTTACCGTGGCTGATGCGTAACCGAGCCGAATTTGCCGGAGCGGATCGCATCGATCCTCTTCCGGTCGACGCGCGGCGCCAGGGGCTCTTCGGGCTCCCGGCGCGCGTGCTGTCGTCGCCGATCTATCGGCGCATCTGGCTCTCCGGCATCATCTACTACAGCGCCAGGTGGGTCGAAATCATCACCTCGGGCTGGATCGTCCTCGCGCTCACCGGCTCCCCATTGCTCGTAGGGCTCACCGGGTTCTTCCGGGTGCTGCCGATGCTCGTCCTCGGCTCCCTCTTCGGCGCCCTGGCCGACCGCTTCACGCGGGTCAACATCCTCCTCGGGATCCACGCCGCAAGCCTGCTGGCCGCGCTGATCCTGGCCACGACATTTATCCTCGGGGGGGAGTCGCTCGCGATCATCTACCCGATGATCTTCGTGCTGGGGTGCGGCACGGCAGCCGATTTCTCCGCCCGGAGCTCCCTGATCGACGAGGTGCAGGACCGCTCCCTACTCGCGAACACCATGTCGCTCGAGTCGCTCTCGATGAGCGGCGCCAAGATCACGGCGACGATCGTCGCCGGGTTTCTCCTCTCCGCCGGCGGCGCGCCGCTCGCGTACGGCTATCTCGCGCTGCTCTATGCGGCCGGGTTGATCTGGCTCGGCGCCCTCAAGCGCCGGCTGCCCGCGCGGCAGCGGGGATCGCATACGGGATCGTTGCGCCTGATCTCCTCCCTCTACAGCGGCTGGGCCTCGGCCTTGCGGCTTCCGGTCGTGCGCGGCGTCTTCTTCGTGACGATCATCATCAATGTGCTGATCTTCCCGTACCAGCAGCTCATCGCCATCGTTGCCGGCGATATCCTGTCGGTCGGCCCCTTCTGGATGGGGGTGCTCGCCGGCGCCGATGGCATCGGCGGCATCCTGACCGCGGCCTGGCTGACCTTCGGCTCCGGGTCGAGACGCCAGGGCGCGCTCTTCGTCGGCGGCGCGACCGGCGCGGCGGCGCTCCTCATCGGGCTCGCGCTTTCGTCCGTCTTCGCGCTCTCCCTGGCGATCCAGGTGGCGATCGGGATCTGTACGGGGCTCTTCGCCGCCCATCAAGCGGCGTTGGTGCTCAGCGCGACGCCGGTCGAGTCGCGCGCTCGCGCGCTCGGGCTCATCGCGACAGCGATCGGCCTGACACCGGTCGGCATGCTCCTCATCGGCGGGCTGAGCTCGGCGGTTGGCGCGCAGGTCGCCATCGCGGCGATGGCCGCCCTGGGGCTGATCGGGCTGCTGCTCGTCATGCTCCTCAACCCCCAGCTCCGCGCCGCACGAATCCGGTGACCGCACCGCGAGGAGTGGTGGAGCCGAGCACGCGCCGAATCACAAATGCGCGCCGCGGCATGGACCGCCACGGCGCGCACAATGCGCTACTGATGCGTCAGCCAGTGGCTCAGGTGCGGAACGCCGGCACGAAGACCAGCGAATAGCCCCGCTCCTGCGCGCGGCTGACCTCCCCGACCATCGAGGGGATCAGGATGGCGCCCGGAATGAGATTGGCCTGGATGTCGGCCACGACCGCGGCCTGATCCATGCCGGAAGGAGCCCGACCGTCCGCCACCGCCGAACCGGCGTGGCCATCAACGGTCTGGTGTCAGGTGAGGAAGACGGTTCCCCGTTTCTGTAGCGCCTCGATCCCGGTGTCCTGATAGACGTTGTCCTTGGCCGTCGGATCGGTCGGCGCGTCCGGGCCGAAGCGGCTCGGCCAGAAGAGGTTGCGCACCGACGGTCTGCCCGTCTCCGGGTCGGTGATGTCGTACTTCTCGCCGAGCTTGTACGTCTCCCAGACATGGTCATTATAGGTGAGCAGATTGGCCGAGCCGTAGGTCGCCGAGATGGTGTGGAGATCCTTCGGGTCCATCTCATAGGAGAACTGGAAGCCATTGAACCAGTTCTTGAGCTGGACGAGGAGGAGATGATTGAGACTCTTCCCGGCGAGGGTCGTCGCATCGATCATCGGCGACTGGAAGATCCCTTTCATGCCGCCGTCGGCGTCGAGAGCCGCGTCGTAGGCCGGGCCGCCAAACTGGCCCGGGGGCAGGTTGTGGGCGGCCGCGGGCTGGGCGGCGATGCCGGGGATCCGCGCGGCGACACCCGCGGCAGCGGTGGCCGCAGCGCCTCGCCTCAGGAGGGTGCGACGGCTCCAGCCGTCGCGGGGCTGCTGGTCGGATGACATGAGAGCGCCTCCTTCGTTGCGAGCTGCATCCGCCTCAGTTCATCCCGAACATCTCCGGGCAGATCGGAGACTACACCCAGGCGAACAGATGTCAAGGGGGTCGCGGGTGATGGGCGATGGGGGTTGGGGTGCGCATGCGCAGGATGGACCGATGTCCCCACCTCGCTCCAGAGGCGCACGCGGGATGAAGCGTGGCGGTAGAATGGCCGTTTCATCCGCGCGACGAACGAGCGAGGCGGCGGCAATGAGGGCGCAACTGGAACGGGACGCATTCGGGTATGCCACGTCCTGGCACGGGCGGGCGGGCCGGCATCTGCGCGCGGTGGCGATGGCCACGGCGCTGGTTGCGGTAACGCTCCCCGTTTCGGCAGGGCGAGCGCAGGTGATCGCCCCGGCGGAAAAGAGCGTGGCGGTGCTGGGGACCGGCACGGCGAGCGAGCCGGCGGCCAGTGCCTCCGTCCAGATCCTCCTCGGGCGGGGCGGGCGGCAGTTCGGCTTCTCGCGTGGTCCGCGCGGTGGCGGCAGCTTCGAATCGGCCAGCGCGACGGCGATCGAGGATGGGCCGTCGACGTCGGTGCAGGCGACCCCGGAGGGAGGCCGTCGCCAGCGGCGCGAGCGGCCCGGCCCGCTCACGCGCGAGGCGCTGACCCCGATCGCCGCCGATGTCGCCTCGGCGGCCGGTATCGCGCCGGAGGCGATCACCCTCGACCTCAGCCCCTTCGCCACCGAGCCGGGCGGCGAGCGATCGGAGAGCGCGCGGCTCGAGTTCGAGCTGGCGCGGCCGACGCCGGAGGGGGTCGACCAGCTCCTCGCTGCCGCCTCCGACGCCGCCTCGGCCAACGGCCTCGTCGTCGAGGTCGCTGGCGTCCGCTACAACCCCGTCGACTGCGCGACGGTCGAAGAGGCGGCCGAGCGGGCGGCCATCGCCGACGCCCGGACCCGGGCCGAACGCCTGGCGCGGGGGCTCGGGGTGACGATCGGCGGCGTGACGATGGCGAGCGCCGACCTCTACGCCAGTTGGCCGGACGACCTTGGCGGCTGCGCGGGACAGACGAGCGCCTACTACGACTCCGGCTACGGCGGCCTCGGCATCACGCTGCCCGTCTTCGAGCCCTCGCAACCGGCCGAGGTCACCGTCACCGCCCGCCTGACGATCGCGTACGAGATCGTGGGGCGATAGAGGGTGATGGGTGAATTGATGCTGGATGCTGGATGTCAGATGTCGGAGGCGATGGGTGTGTCAGCCGTCCTTCGTATTGCCTCATCGCTCTTTGCCCCCAGCACCCATCACCCATGACCCATGACCACGCTTGACGAGCGGGCGAGCGAGCTGTGCGCGGCTCCCGCCGGCTGC
>JADYYO010000160.1 GCA_020853615.1 Thermomicrobiales bacterium | reverse complement strand
TCGTCGACGTTGAGGACCATGATCGCCTCGCCGCCGCGCCGGGGCAGATGCCGGCCGACCTGCATCCCCGCGATGTTGACGTCGTGGCGAGCAAGGATCGTGCCGACGGCGCCGATGACGCCCGGCTGGTCCCGGTGATGGGTGATGAGGACGTCGCCGGCGAGGGGGCTGTTGAGCGTGAAGCCGTCGACCTCCATGATCGCGGCGTCGCTCCGATCCCAGCGCACCGTGACATAGTGGGGCGGCGTCCCCTCTTCGGAGGAGACGACCTCGAACGAAAAGTCGGGCAAGCGCGACGGCTCGTCGTCGCCGCTCACGACGCGGATGCGGATGCCCCGCTCGTCGGCGAGGAGCTTCGCGTTGACCGGGGTGACGCGCAGGTTCGTCCAGCGCTGCAGCGCTTCGCTGAGCGCGGCGGCGACGACGTGTTCGGTGACGTCGCTCGGCACCAGACCGCGCACCGTGACGCCGAAAGCGCGGGGCAGTTGCGGCTCGAGGACGGCGAGAAGCCGCCCGGCCGCCCCGGCCGCCGTCGTCAGCCGCTGCAGCTCGGGGGCATGGAGCGAGGCCGCCGGCAGATTGACCGCGTTCGGCACCGCCTCGCCACGCAGCGCCGCCAGGGTGGTGGTGCTGATCACCTTGCCGACAGCCGCCAGCGCCTCGGCGCTCGAGCCGCCGATGTGCGGCGTGAGGACCGCCGCCGGCAGGCTGAAAAGCGGGCTCTCGACGCACGGCTCGTGCGGGAAGACGTCGACGCCGGCCCCGGCGATGCGGCCTGTGGCCAGGGCATCCGCCAGCGCGGACTCATCGACGACCCCGCCCCGGGCGGCGTTGATCACGATGGCGGTCGGCTTCAGGTGAGTGATCGCCTCGCGGTCGAGCATGTGGAGGGTCTCGGCGGTCTCCGGGACATGGAAGGTCACCACGTCGGCGCTGTGCAGGAGCGTCTCGTAGTCGACCGGGGCGGCCCCGACCTCGGTGAAGCGCTGCGGCGTGATGTAGGGGTCGTAGGCGATGACGCGCATGTCGAAGGCGCGGAGCCGGCGCGCGACCTCCGAGCCGACCCGGCCCAACCCGACGATGCCGACGGTCCGCCCCTGCAGGTCGATCGGCCGCATCGTCTTCCGCTCCCAGCGGCCGGCCCGGGTGGAGGCATCGGCGAGCGCGATCTGGCGGGTCACGCCGAGGAGGAGCGCAATGGTGTGCTCGGCAGCCGACGTCGCGTTGGCGCCCGGCGCATTGAGGACGACCACGCCGGCCCGGGTCGCCGCCTCGAGGTCGATATTGTCGACGCCGACGCCGGCCCGGGCGACCACGCGCAGTCGAGGTGCGGCGGCGATGATCTCCTCGGTCACCTGCGTCTCGCTGCGGACGACGAGCGCATCTGCCTCTCGCACCGCGCCGAGCAGGGCGGGCAGGTCGGTGCCATCGACATCGACGAGGGTGGCAGCCGCTGCCAGGCGATCGCGCGCCCCGGGGTGGATGGCATCGCTGACGACAATGACCGGCCGCTCCGCCGAATCGGTCTGGACCCGGCCGTCCTCGCTCGCGTCGGGTCGCTCATCCATGGCGTCACCGCCTCTTTGCGCGATGTGCGCGGCAATCATGTCGAACAGGGCGTCCAGGTCGTCGGCCGGGGTGATGTGTGGGTCGCTCGCATCTCGCCCGAGATCACCCGCCTTGACCAGGAAGCAGGAGATGCCGGCGGCGGCGTAGTTGCGGGCGTGGCGCAGGCTATCCTCGACCGCGTGACTGAACCCCGAGCGGAGCGCGACCGCCGCCTTAAGGTCGGCGAAGATGATCGGGGACTCGGGGAAGCCGTGCTCGCGCAGCCAGGCTCGGGTCATGTCGGCCGAGGTCTCGGGCCTCGCGGTCACGATCGCGATGTTCTCGATGCCGACGAGATCGATCGCGCGGCGGAGAAAGCGGGCAGCGGCGGGGTCGGGCTGGAGGCGGGCGGCGGGACCGTCCGGGCCGTAGACCCAATCGCGCACCTGCTCCGGGACGTTGAGTCCGGCCGAGTCGACAAAGGCGCTCTCCGGCATCTCGACGCCGAAGCGCGCCGACGCCGCGTGCGCCAGAGGACGCGGGTGTTCGGTCAACACCCCGTCGAGGTCGATCGCCAGTCTGAATTGCTCTGCTGCCATCGTTGCACTCGCCCCGCAAACCGCCTTCCATCAAGAGCGCGCGCCGGAAACCCGGCGCGCGCTGCCATTTCGAGAGTAGCACTGGCGGCGCGATGTTTCCACGCCGATGGCGGCGGCTGGTCTACTCTGCTTGCGCAGGATGACGGGGCGAGCGCCTACATGCGCGATGCGGCGGCAGCTTTCGTCAGGCGCAGGTGGATGGCGTCGGTGCCGAACTCTTCGATCTCCGGCAGCGCGATCGTCGCCCGCTTCTTGAAGATCAGGCCCTCGGAGACGACGACGCGCTCGACGAGTCCCATGTCTCCCAGATCGAAGGCGACGGCATGGCCGAGCTTGTCGCCGTCGCTGGCGAAAACCTCGGTCCCCTTCCCGAGGACGACCTCGTTCTCCTGGAGATTAGAGAAGACCTCGACCGGCCCCGGGTCGATCGGCGCGACCTCGAAGAAGCTGTTGTCAGCCGGGTAGCGCCCGGGGAGATCGGGCTCAGTGGTGATGATCGGCCCGCCCGCGCCGGCCGCCGGAATGAAGGTCGGCAGCGGTTGATCCCGCTCTGGCAACTCGACCTCCACACTGTCGAGGATCGGCGCGCGATCGTCCCCCTTGGGCGCGAGGTGGCCGAGATGGAGGCCATCCTGAGCGACGGCGCTGATGGCGGAGACACCAATCTTGTGCTTCGTGTTGCCGAGCAGGCCCGACCCGACCAGGATGAAGGTGGCGCGCTTCGTACCCGCGTCGACCACCAACCCGTCGACGTCGCCGAGTTTCTGGGTATCGCTGCCGAAGACTGCCTGGTCGAAATCGATGTGCATCAGCGCCCTCCTCATCTGATGGTTGGCCGCCGACGTCCGGCCGGCGGTATGGTAAAGGGACGTTCACACGGCACTATGGCATGCCGGCCGACATCGTGCATCCCCGCTCGACACCCGCCTGGCGCGGGCACGAAACGCGCGCTCCGCAATGCGCGTTTGCGAGACAAGCCAGCGACGAGCCATCGAGGCGACGGCCGGGGCACATGCCGCGCGGGTGCCGGCGTCCGGGAATGGGGATGCCCTATGGACCAGCAGCGATTTGACGATCTCGCGCGACGGATGGCGACGGGCGGCAACCGGCGCGTACTGCTGAAGATCGCGCTGGGGCTGGTTGCGGCCGGAGTTCCGGCGCTCGCGCAAGTGGCCAGGAGCCAGGCCGCGTGTGCTCCTGCCTGCGTGGAGGGGCAGGTTTGCCAGGATGGCGTTTGCCTACGCCCCTGCGAGACGCACCGCGATTGCCGCAGCAAGAAAGACGACCCGTGCATCTCCAACACCTGCGTCGATGGCTTCTGCGTCGAAGCGATCGTCGACTGTCAGCCCGGGTTCGCCTGCTGCAAGGGGGAGTGCTGCGCGAAGTCGTGCGAGTCCGATGAGGAGTGCGCCGTCGTCGACCCGTGCCGCCGTGGCGCGTGCAGCCCCGAAGGCCAGTGCGTGTTCACCTACTTCGATCCCTGCGTCCTCTGCGCCTCGGATGCAGAGTGCACCGACGGCGTCAACTCGATCTGCTGCGGCGGCGCGTGCAAGCGCCCCTGCCCGGAAGGGGCCGTGATGGGCAAGGGGTGCGAATGCCGCGCCAGCATGCCGGGGACGATGAATGGCCTGGTGGTGCGCGACGACGCCAGTGGCTCCGACGGGACGCACACTCCCGTGCCGTAACCGCCGCTCAGGATTCCCCGGACGATTGCTCCGCAACCAGCCGCTTCAGTTCGTAGAGTTTGGTCAACGCCTCCAGCGGCGTCAGGGATTCGACGTCGATCTCGGCCAGCGCCGTTTCGACCGGGCTTGGCGGCGCGAAGAGGGTGAGCTGCAGCGCCGACGGCGCCTCCGGCGCGGCCTTCGCCATCGCGCGCCGGCGGCCGCGCATCACCTCGGCGACCGGCCCTCGCTCCAGCTCGGTGAGGATCTCCCGCGCCCGCCGCGTCAGGGCGCGCGGGATGCCGGCGAGCTCGGCGACGTGGATGCCGTAGGAGCGATCGGCGGCGCCGTCGACGACGCGGTGCAGAAAGACGACGCGATCCCCCTCCTCCAGCACATCCATGCGAGCGCAGCAGACGCCCGGCAGAATCTCGGCCAACTCCGTCAGTTCGTGGAAATGGGTGGCGAAGAGGGTGCGCGAGCCGAGGTGCGGCGCGTTGTGCAGGTGCTCGACGACGCCGCGCGCGATGGCGAGCCCGTCCCAGGTCGAGGTGCCGCGCCCGATCTCATCGAGGAGGACGAGGCTGCGCGGGGTGGCGTGGTGGAGGATGTTCGCCGTCTCGAGCATCTCGACCATGAAGGTCGATTGGCCGGCGGTGATGTCGTCCTGAGCGCCGATGCGGGTGAAGATGCGGTCGACCAGGCCGATGCGGGCGCTCGTGGCGGGGACGAACGAGCCGATCTGCGCCAAGAGGACGATCAGCGCCGTCTGGCGCAGCCAACTGCTCTTCCCGGCCATATTCGGGCCGGTGAGGATGGTGATGCGGCGCTCGCCGCCGTCGAGGCGGGCGTCGTTGGGGACGAACTCGCCGTGCGGCAGGAGGCTCTCCAGCGTCGGGTGGCGGCCGCCCGCGATCTCGATGGCGAGCGAGTCGTCGACCGTCGGCCGCACGTATCCCCGGTTGGCCGCGACTTCGGCCAGCGCCGAGGCGACGTCGAGCCAGGCAATCGCCGTCGCCGCTTCACGGAGCGCGCGCGCATGCGCGCCAACCTCGGCGACGATGCGGCGGTAGACATCCTCCTCGAGCTGGGCCAGCGTCTCCTGCGCCCCGAGGATCCGCGCCTCGTGGTCCTTCAGCTCCGTCGTGACGTAGCGCGCCGAGTTTGCCAACCCCTGCCGCATGACGTACTCGGCCGGGAGCGGGCTCCCGTCTGGCGAGGCTGCGCGCTCCTTCTCGGCGGCGGCGAGGGCGGCCACGCTGATCTCGATGAAGTAGCCGGAGACGCGGTTGAAGCCGACCTTGAGCGAGCGAATGCCCGTGCGCTCACGCTCCCGCCGCTCCAGGCCGGCGATCCACTCCCGCGCCTCGCGCACGGCTCGCTCGTGGGCATCGAGATCGGGCGCAAAGCCGGGGCGAATGACGCCGCCGCTGCCGATGCTCGGCGGAATGTCGCCCGGGAGGGCGCGGCAGAGGAGGCCGTGGATATCGCCGCAGCATTGCGCGGCAGTGTCGAGGGGCGGGCAGCCCGCGACCGCGCTCGCCGCTGCCGCGAGATCGGGGATCAGGGCGAGCGATTGCCGGAGCTGCCCCAATTCCCGGGGGGAGATCGCGCCCGTGGCGGCGCGGTTCGCCAGCCGCTCGATGTCGCCGACGCGGCCGAGCGCCTCGCGCAACGACGCGCGCCCCAGCGCGTCGTCGACGAAGTGGTGAATCGCGTCCTGCCGCTGCCGGATCGCGGCGAGATTGAGGAGGGGTTGGCCCAGCCATTGCCGCAGCAGCCGCGCGCCCATCGGCGTGTGAGTCGCGTCGAGGACGGCGACGAGGCCGTGCCGCTTCTCGCCGCGCGCGCTCTCCTCCAGCTCGAGGTTGCGCCGGGCCTGCGGGTCGAGCAGCATGTAGCCGTCCGGCCCGTAGGTGCGCAACGAGGCGATCTGGGAGAGGCTGGTGCGCTGTGTGTCGGCGAGATAGGCGAGGAGCGCGCCGGCGGCCTGGATGGCGGCGGGCTTGTCGGCCAGACCGAAGCCGTCGAGCGCCTCGACCGCGAAGTGCCGGCGTAGCGTCTCCTCGGCATGGGCGAACCGCCAGTGCCAGCGGTCGCTCTGGCTGATGGCGATGCCGTCTGGCGGCCAGCGTGCGCCGTCATCGCCCGCGCCCTGGCCGTCCGGAACGAGAATCTCTGCCACGCCGATGCGCGCGATCTCCCGTTCGACCGCCTGATGCAGATCGTCGCCGCTCTTGGCCGAGAGTTGCGTGGCGGCGAACTCGCCGGTCGAGCAGTCGGCGTATGCGATGCCGCAGCGGGCGCCATCGAGAAGAATGGCGGCGATGTAGGTGTTGCGGCGGCTGTCGAGCATCCCCGGCTCGGTGACAGTACCGGGGGTGACGACGCGGGTGACGTCGCGCTCGATCAGG
Source organism: Thermomicrobiales bacterium (assembly GCA_020853615.1). Lineage (GTDB taxonomy): Bacteria > Chloroflexota > Chloroflexia > Thermomicrobiales > UBA6265 > JACCXM01. The sequence continues at coordinate 39,740 of JADYYO010000160.1, read as the reverse complement.
CCGCGACTCTTCGCCGCGCTGCCGATCTGCTCGCAGACGGCGACCTTGTGGCCGGCGGCGACCAGCCGGGCGATGTACGACTCGGCCGCGTGGTGCGGGATGCCGGCCATCGGAACCCGATGCCCCTTGCCGAGGTCGCGCCCGGTCAGGACAATGTCGAGGATCCCGGCGGCGATCTCCGCATCCTGCTCGAACGTCTCGTAGAAGTCGCCCAACCGGAACAGCAGGATCGTGTCGGGGAACCGCCGCTTGATCTGGAGATACTGGCGACGGACCGGCGCGACGGTGACAGCGCCATCGTCCGGCTCCCGCGCATGCCCATTCCTGGCCGGAAGCGGGTTGCGTTGCGCTTCTGCGTTCAAGACGTCCTCACCAATGTCGCAAGCGGGGACTCGCGGAGGCGTTCGGGGAAGTTTAGGTTACGACATCGATCTGGCGGAACGCGCTGGCCGCTGCGGGATCGACTGGCAATTGGGGCCGGCCGGGGAGCCGGCATTCAGGGGGGAAGGACGATGGCGAAGTTCGCGGCGATGCTCGAGTTCACCGAGGATCAGGGGTTGGTCGAGCGGACGCGCCCGACGCACCGCGAGTATCTGAAGTCGCTGCTCGACGCCGGGAAGATCGTGATGTCGGGGCCATATGAGGATGGCACGGGCGCCCTGATCGTCTACGAGGCGGCGGATCAGGACGAGGCCGAGGGGATTCTGCGCGACGACCCGTACACGAAGGCTGGTGTTATCACGAATGGCCGCATCAAGGAGTGGCGGGTCGTGATGAACGCGTATCTGAGCGAGTAGCGGCGCGTTCGCGCAGCGTGCGGCTCATGCCAACCTGAGCGGAGCGCACAAACACCCGCCGGCCGCATCAGGCAGCCGCGCGGGATCGCGCGCTTCGCTCAGGCAAGCATCTCTTGCCGAGACATCTTGCGGTCGAGAGCTGTTAGAGCTCTTGGTGGTAGGCGTAGAGCCGGTCGCCGTCGAGCCGGCGCAACTTCTGCAGCGCCTCGTTCTCGATCTGCCGGACGCGCTCGCGGCTGATCTGCAACTGCTCGCCGACCTCCGCCAGCGTGTGCTGGTGCCCGTGGCCGAGCCCGAAGCGGAGCTGGAGGACCAGCTTCTCCCGCGGGCTGAGCGTATCGAGCGCGGCGTTGACGTCCCGCTTCAGCATCGACTCGGAGGCAGCTTCATACGGCGTCTCAGAGACGTCGTCGGCGATCAGGTCGCCGAGGCTTGTCTCATCTTCAGAGCCGATCGGCGTCTCGAGCGAGATGGTGCGCTGCGCCGCCTGGACGATCTGGTGAATCTTCTCCGGCTGCACGCTCATCGCCTCCGCCACCTCTTCCGGCGTCGGCTGCCGCCCCAGCTCCTGGGCGAGCATGTTGAGCGTCTTCCGGTAGCGGGAGATCGAGTCGCCCATGTGGACCGGGAGGCGAATCGTGCGGCTCTGGTCGGCGATGGCGCGGGTGATCGCCTGGCGGATCCACCAGGTCGCGTAGGTCGAGAAGCGGAAGCCCTTCCGCCAGTCGTACTTCTGCACCGCGCGCATCAGGCCGATGTTCCCCTCCTGAATCAGGTCGAGGAGGGTCAGCCCGCGGTTGACGTAGCGCTTGGCAATGGAGACGACGAGGCGCAGGTTCGCGCGCACGAAGCGCTGTGTGGCGTCCAGATCGCCCATCTCGACGCGCTTGGCCAGCTCGATCTCCTGCGCGTGCGTCAGGAGCGGCGTCTCCGCGATCTCGCGCAGATAGAGGCGAACCGGATCGTTGATGAAGTTGGGATCGAGGCGCTGCAGCACATCGAGATCGCGCTCGATGTCCACCTCGGGCTCGATCTCGTCCGCCATCTGCGTCTGGATCTCTTCGGGAATGTCGAGACGCTCATCGGCAACGCCGCTGGAGACCAGATCATCGATCTTGTCTATGCCATAGGTTTGAATCGGATCGCTCATGAATGTCATACTCCTCTTTCAGGCGGTGATTGCTCGATGGTGGAGCCGCGTCGTTCTCGCCTGTGATCGCGTCGGCGCCACCGCCACCATCACTCAACCACGCTGCCGGCGAAACAGCGAAACCGCCTCAATGCTTAAGAACGCCAAACGATGCGTCCCGGTTCCCCGGGAGTGCTTCGTGTGCGCACGCGAAGACGCCCGGGACTCATGACGACGATCATATCAGGACGCTCCAGAATCACCACCCCCCATGTTCGGGAATCGGACAGTGATTCGCGGCGCCCGGCGCGAGATCGCGCGGCGGTCTTCACGCGGTGGACGAGCGCGCCACGGGCGGTAGTCGGTCGTCGTGGCTGAGATTCGCCCGTTTCGCGGCGTGCGCTTCGATGGCGCCCGATCCGGCCCGCTTGGGCCGCTGATCGCGCCGCCCTACGACGTGAGCAATCCGGGTGCCAATACCCCCGAACACAGCATCAGCGCGATCGAAAATGCCGATCTCGGCCTGCCGGGGGACCAACATGCCTCCGCGGCGCGGCGCTACCGCGAGTGGCTGCAGCAGGGGATCCTGACGCGGGATCGCGAGCCGGCGTTCTATCTCCACCGGCACCGGTTCGACGTCGATGGCACGCCAACGCTCCGCACCGGGCTCTTTGCGCGGGTGCGCCTCGCCGATTGGGCGGAGGGGGTCGTCCTCCCGCACGAGGGGACGATGCCCGGCCCGCGAGAAGAGCGTTTCGCCCGGTTGCACGCCGTTGGCGCCAACCTCAGCCCGCTCTACTTCCTGTATCGGGATCCGGCGGGCGTCGTGCCGAGGCTGCTCGGCGCCGCGCCGGAGGGTTCACCCGGGGAGCGGGACCGCATGGGCGGCGAGCACTGGGTCGAGGCGATCGTCGAACCGGAGATCCAGCACGCGCTCGCGGCATTCTTCCGGGACCGCTCGCTCTTCGTTGCCGACGGGCATCACCGCTACGAAGCAGCGCTTTCCTACCGGAACGAACGCCGGCGGCAGTGCCCGGGCGTCGATGGCGGCTGGGAATATGTGCTCGCGCTGCTGGCGGCGGTCGAGGACCCGGGGGTCGTTGTGCGGCCGACCCATCGACTCGTCGCGGGCGGCGAGATTTCGCCGGCGTCGGTGCTCGCCTTTCTCGAGCGGTGGTTCGCCGTGCGGGAAGCCGCCGACTCGCTGCCTATCGCAGACGGGGCATTTCTGTTTCGCGTGGTCCTGCCGGGGCTGGAGGACCACGATGTCTTCGCTCTCCCTGGCTCGCCACACGCCACGCTGTTGCCACGCGCGCGGAGCGCCGCCTGGAACGACCTGCGCGTCTCGATCCTGCAGGGCGTGCTCGACAGCCTGCTCGCGGGGGGAGGGGATCGGTCAGCGTCGGATATCGTGCCGAGCATCGATTGCGCTTCGGTGACAGCGCAAGCCCGAAGCGGGCGGGCGCGGGCGGCATTCCTGCTGCCGCCGCCGCCGCTGGCATCCCTCCTCGATATCGCGGAGGGCGGCGAATTGCTGCCGCCGAAATCGACCTGGTTCGAGCCGAAGGCGCCGGCGGGCCTGGTCATCAACGATCTTCGCGAGTAGCGCGGCGAAATGCAAAGCGGCCGGCGGACAGCCGCCGGCCGCGACGTGATCGAATGCGCGGGTTAGTCGCCGCAGCCGCACCCCTGCGCGGTCTCCGCGTTGCCGCCGGCGTTGAACGAGTGCCCGCAGGAGCAGCCCGAAACAGCGTTCGGGTTGTGGACCGTGAAACCGCCGCCCATCAGCGAGTTCACATAATCGACCTGCGCACCCTCGAGGTACATCGCGCTGAAGTTGTCGACCAGCAGGCGAACGCCGTCGGTCTCGATAACTTCGTCGCCATCCTCGGCGCTTTCTTCGACGGTCATGCCGTACTGTAGACCGGAGCACCCCCCCGGCGCGACGAAGACGCGCAGCGCGGCCTCGGGCGTCCCCTGCTCGGAGAGAAAACCCTTCAACTGCGTAACGGCTTCCGGCGTAATGCTGATCATGCGAGGTTCCTCCAGACCCGGAGTCGGCGACCGCCGCGCCGGGCGCAGTTCTTCATCCTGAATCAAGTGTACGAGGGCGCGGCACCCTGTCAAGCGACTTCTCTATCGAAACGTCGCGTCGCGACGCCCGGTTCCCGCCCGTTCAGCCGCGGTGCTCGGGCGCGAAGAAGACGAGGATCGACAGATCCTCCTCGATATCGACGAAGCGGTGTTCGACCTGCCGGGCGACGAAAACGATCGAGCCCGGCTCGACTGGCCGGCGCTCCCCAGCAACGACGATGTGTGCGCGGCCACTGACAACGTAGTAGACCTCATCCTCCTGGTGCGGGTTTTGCGGGTCGGCCGAACCCGCCGCCAGGTGGTAGAGGCCGAGGCTGAGCGTTCCGGCGTTGATGAACTGCAGGTAGCGCTCGTCGCTCCGCGCCAGCTCGCGCGCGACGTCTCCGTATTCGAACGCTGCCACGCGGGCGCTCCTGAAATGGCGCCACGGGCCGCGAAGGTTCGCGGTCCGTGGCCATCGAACGTTCCTGGAATCCGCGTCAGTCGGCGACAATCGCCAGGTCGACGCTCTCCCGCCGCGGCGCGGGCGTCAGACGGAAGTGATCCATGGTGAGGCACTCCGTCGGGCACCAGTCGACGCAGAGGGCGCAGCGGATGCACGGGCGCTCGTCGATCAGCATTGCCGCCGAGCGGGGCCCCATCTCGATACGCGCCAGCTCGGCCATCTCCACGTCGCCGTCGATCGACTCGATACGGTCGAGCGAGACCATCTCGATGCACTTGACCGGGCAGACATCGACACAGTTCGCGCAGAGGATGCAGCGGTTGCCGTCGATGAAGATGTTGAGCTGGCACTGGAGGCATCGCTTCGCCTCCTCGAAGCCGATCGACTTCGTGTAGCCGAGCTCGGCTTCGATCGTGGTGTCGCCGATGCCGAGACCGCGATCCGGCAGTGGCATGAGCGGCATCATCTGGCGGCCGACGCTGGTGTAGTTGTCGCCCCAGACGAGGCGGCGGCTCGTGGTGGAGAGGGTCCACTCCGCGATCCCCTCCGAGAGGAGCGGGTTCGGCGTCGAGATGAACTCGGTCGGCACCCGCGTCAGCTCCATCTCCTTGGCAATCGGCTCGCGGCCGAGGATCTCCTCGATGATGAACTCCGAGACGCGCTTCCCCTCGCCGATCGACGTGATGAAGTTCGTCGGATTGATGACGTAGTCGCCGGCCGCCCAGACATTGGGAAGCTCGGTCTTCAGGTTCTCGTCGAGCAGCGGCACGCCGCGGCGGTCGGTCTGCAGCTCGACGCCGTTGAGGAGGCTGTTGTCCTGCTTCTGGCCAATTGCCACCAGGACCATATCGCAGGGGATGATGAACTCAGAGCCGGGGACCGGCTCCGGCCGGCGGCGGCCCTTGGCGTCCGGGGCGCCGAGCTCGTTGCGGACCAGTTCGATACCGGCGACGCGGCCGTTGCCGTCGTCGATGACGCGGGTCGGGGAGACCATGTACATGATCTCGACCCCTTCCAGCTCGGCATCTTCCAGCTCCAGCACCTCGACCGGGATCTCCTGAATCGAGCGCCGGTAGGTCATGATCGACTCTTCGGCGCCCATGCGCAGGACGGTGCGCACGCAGTCCATCGAGGTGAAGCCGCCGCCGACGGTGACGACCTTCTTGCCGACCCAGACATCCTTCAGGCCCAGGTTGACGTCCTCGAGGAAGCCGATGCCGGAGACGACCCCCTCGAGGTGCTCGCCGGGCACGCCGAGCTCCTGCGGCGATTGACACCCAGCCGAGATGACGACCGCGTCGTAGGTCTGGGAAAGTTCGGCGAGGGTGATGTCCTTGCCGACCTCGGTGTTGTAGCGGACCTCGATGCCGAGATCGGTGATCAGGCTCGCCTCGTCCATGATCACGTCGCGCGGCAGGCGCCACTCGGGCACGCCGGCCCACATCACGCCGCCGGGGACCGGATAGCGCTCGAAAATTGTCACCTTGAAACCGGCGCGGGCGAGTTGGCGGGCGGCGGTGAGGCCGTTCGCGCCCGCGCCGACGATCGCCGCGGTCTTCCCGTTCCACGGGGGAGGGACCTCGCGCCGCGTCTCACCGCGATAGTCGGAGGCGACCCGCTTCAGGTAACAAATGCCGATCGGCGCGTCGATCTCCTTGCGCCGGCAGGCGTCCTCGCAGGGGCGGGCGCACATGCGGCCGAGGCAGCCGGGGAAGACGTTGTGCTCCCGGTTCAGCTCGAAGGAGTCGGCGTAGCGGCCGTCGGCGATGAGGGCGATGTAGCGCGAGATGTCGGTATGCGACGGGCAGGCCGTCATACAGGGGATGTTGTCCTGGAACCATTGCGGGTCGCCGGTGTAGATCGGCAGCCGCGGCCCGGTGCGCGTGATGAAGTTGGAGTAGAACGACGCGTCGACGAAGGCGAGGAGCCGGATGCGGCGCGTGTAATCGACCTCGATGTCCTCGTAGCCCTGCCCAACGATGCCGTACGACGCCATGTCGCCGGTGAGGGCGTCGACCTCCGCCGCGTCCATCGGCCGGAAGCGATCGGCGAGCGAGCCGCAGGAGGGGCAGATCGCGGGCGGGGCATCGCCCTCATGAACCCAACCGCACTCTTTACATCGGAACATGGTGCGCCACTTCCTCTAGGTGAAAGGCCGAAGGCTTGCGAGCGAGCTAGTCGATGCGTGGGCTAGCGGCTCGACGTGAGTATACTCGTGCCCCTTTCTGGTCGCTTGGCTCAGTCAAATGCAGCGGCCGGGAGAACGCGCGGCGGGGCGCCACCATGTCGCGATCGGCGAATTCACCCTGGATCACTCGCGTCGCCCAGGCGCTGGCTCTCGCGGCGATGACCGCGACGATGGCCGTTCTGTACGGCACGCTCGATTACCACACACGGTGGGAGATGCCGCATGGCACGGGGTACGACCACTTCCTGAGTTGGGCCGGCGAAGCCGCTACGCTGGGCGGCATCGCCCTCCTCATGCTCGTGGCCATTCTCGATGGCCTGCGAAGCGGGAATGTAACCGACGGCGACTGGCTTGGCTGGTCGTCCGCTATGGCCCTGCTGGCCGGGGCCTGCAGCGGGGGCGCCGCGCTCATCGCTCGCCGGTACTGGCAATCCCTCCTGGCTGATCCCACGCCGCCCGATGTCCAGATGATCATTGCCGGTGGTTTGCCAGTAGTGGCCGCTGCAGGTACCGTGGGGAGCATTCTTTCGCTACTTGTAGCAGTGCTGATGTGGTGGCAGCGGGGAGCCGTGGCTCAACGAGGTGCGTGATAGGGACCGCCCCGATCCTGGGGCGGTCCCTCTTGAACAGACTCCACGATCAGTTGCCGAGGACCGCGTCCGCGTTGACCGAGGCGGGCGGGCGCTCCCCCTTCAGGCCGGCGATCAGGTTGTCGGCAGACAGCTTGGCCATCTGGTCGCGCGTCTGCACGGTGGCGGACGCCGTGTGCGGCACGACGATGCAGTTGTCCATGGTGACGAGGGGGTGGTCGGCCGGCAGCGGCTCGGGGTCGGTGACGTCGAGCGCGGCGGCGAGGATCGTCCCGTTCTGCAGCGCCTCGACGAGGGCGTCGGTGTCGACGACCGGCCCGCGCGAGGCGTTGATGAGAATAGCCGTCGGCTTCATCCGCGCGAGCTGCTCGCGGCCGATCATGTGCCGCGTCTCGTCCGTCAGCGCGACGTGGAGGGTGACGTAGTCGGACTCGGCCAGCAGTTGGTCGAGCGGGACGTAGGTGACATTGTGCTCGGCGGCGAACTCGTCGTCCTGCACGGTGTCGTAGGCGAGGACGCGCATATCGAAGCCGGCGGCGCGCCGCGCGACCTCCTTGCCGATTCGCCCCAGGCCGGCGACGCCGAGGGTGGCGCCGGAGACGGCCTGGCCGAGGAGGAGGAGTGGCCCCCAGGTCTTCCAGCGCCCCTCGCGGACGTACTCGATCGACTCGGGGATGCGCCGAGCCGCGGAGAGCATCAGCGCCCAGGTGTGGTCGGCGGTGGCGTCGGTCAGAACACCGGGCGTGTTGCAGACGAGGACGCCGCGCTCGGTTGCCGCGGGGACATCGATGTTGTCGTAGCCGACGGCGAAGTTCGAGACGACGCGCAGCGACGGGTGCGCGTCGAGGAGCGCGCCGTCGATGCGGTCGGTGAGGAGCGTGATTGCGCCGTCACAGCCGTCGAGGATGGCGTAGAGCGCCTCGGTGTCGGGCGGCAGCTCTTCCTCCCAGACGCGGACCTCTGCCACCTCGCGCAGCGGCGCGAGCCCCGCCTCCGGAATTTGCCGCGTGACTGCTACTGTCCATGACGTCGCCATCGTGTCACCCCCCTCGCTCATATGGCGCCCGCTCGAGGCTGCGGGCCATGATCGATCTTGCCGCATTCTCGCCTCAATCGGCTCATGAGGGAAATGGGAGCCGATCGGGCGCCATGCCACCGGCGTGATCGACTCACCACCGGCGTGGTATCATAGATCGGCCTAGTGAGACTCATTCTCAACTTCGGTGGAGAGATGACAGGACCACGGTTTCGGAACACGGCCCAACGCGCGGCGGTGCTGGAAGAGGTTCGCCGCGCCGAGCGACACCTGACGGCCGGCGAGATCTTCGAGCGCGTCCGCCGCACCGATCCGCGCATCGGCTATGGGACGGTCTACCGGACGCTGCATCTCCTCGCCGAACATGGGCTGATTCAGGAGCTGACCTTCGCGGATCAGGCGAGCCGCTACGACGCGCGTGTCGACCGGCACGATCACGTCCACTGCCAGCTCTGCGGAGTACTCCTCGATGTCGACGTCCCGGTCGCCCTGATCGCCCGCCACGTGGCGTCGGAGCAGAGCGGGTTCGCCATCACGAGTCATCACACGGTCTTCGCTGGCGTCTGTCCAGCGTGCCAGAGCGCCGGGCAGCATCCCGCCGGTTGCGGCGGGGCGGGCCAGGCATAACACGACTGCCGAGAGGCAATTTGGCGGGCGCGACGGGCGCCCGGACGAGGGAGGACAGAGAGGAACGATGAGCGGGAGCAACGGAGCCGTCGATACGCCGATGTTCGAGATCGAGAATCTCCACGCCGAGATCGATGGGAACGAGATTCTCAAGGGCGTCAATCTGGTCGTCAACGAGGGGGAGATCCACGCGCTGATGGGGCCGAACGGCTCCGGCAAGAGCACGCTGGCCTACGTGATCGCCGGTGACCCCCGCTACGAGGTGACCGAAGGGAGCATCCGCTTCCGGGGCGAGGATATCCTCGAGTGGACGCCGGACGAGCGGGCGCGCAAGGGCCTCTTCCTGGCCTTCCAGTACCCGACCGTGATTCCGGGCGTCTCGATGGCGAACTTCCTGCGCATGGCGGTCACGAACGTCCGCAACGCGCGTGCCGAGGAAGCCGCCAACGGCGGAGAGGCGCAGAAGATGACGCCGCGCGAGTTCCGCCGGCTGATGCGCGAGAAGATGGCGCTCCTCAAGATGGACGACGCCTTCGCCACGCGCTACCTGAACGAGGGCTTCTCTGGCGGCGAGAAGAAGCGCGCCGAGATCCTGCAGATGGCGCTGCTCGAGCCGAAGATGGCGGTCCTCGACGAGACTGACTCCGGCCTCGACATCGACGCGTTGAAGGTCGTCTCGGAGGGCGTCAACAACCTCTCCGGCCCCGACGTCGGCATGCTGCTAATCACCCACTACCAGCGGCTGCTCAACTTCATCAAGCCCGACTTCGTCCACATCATGATGGAGGGGCGGATCGTGGAGAGCGGCGGCCCCGAGCTGGCGCACGAGCTGGAAGCGAAGGGCTACGAGGGGCTCCGCGCCCGCTTCGCCGAGAGTAGCGCGAGCTAACACGACGGCCAGCCGGACCACCGGTTGGACAAGGAGACTGAGCATGGTCGCCAAGCCGCAGATCGACATCGGGGAGTACCAGTACGGATTCCGCGATGAAGAGGATTACGTTTTCAAGAGCGATCGCGGGCTGAACCGGCAGATCGTCGAGGACATCTCGGCGATGAAGGGGGAGCCCGAATGGATGCGCGATTTCCGCCTCAAGGCGCTCGACCACTTCGAGAAGCGGCCGATGCCGAACTGGGGCGCGGATCTCTCCGGGATCGACTTCGACAACATCTACTACTACATCCGCCCCGCCGAGAAGCAGGGCAAGACGTGGGACGAAGTTCCTGAGTACATCAAGAACACCTTCGAGAAGCTCGGCATTCCGGAGGCGGAGCGGAAGTTCCTCGCCGGCGTCGGCGCGCAGTACGAGAGCGAGGTCATCTACCACTCGCTGCGCGAGGACCTCGAGAAGCAGGGCGTGGTCTTCCTCGATATGGACTCCGCGGTGCGCGAGCATCCGGAGCTGGTCAAGAAGTACTTCGGGACGATCATCCCCTACAACGACAACAAGTTCGCCGCGCTCAACTCGGCCGTCTGGTCGGGCGGATCGTTCATCTACGTGCCGCCGGGAGTGAAGGTCGAGGTGCCGCTGCAGGCCTACTTCCGCATCAACGCGGAGAACATGGGCCAGTTCGAGCGGACGCTGATCATTGTCGACAAGGACGCCTACGTCCACTACGTCGAGGGGTGCACCGCGCCGACCTATTCGACCAGCAGCCTCCACTCGGCGGTGGTCGAGATCATCGTGCAGGAGGGCGGCCGCTGCCGCTACACGACGATCCAGAACTGGTCGAAGAACGTCTACAACCTGGTGACGAAGCGGGCCGCTGCCTACAAGAACGCCACCATGGAGTGGGTTGACGGCAACCTCGGCTCGAAGGTGACGATGAAGTACCCGGCCGTCTGGCTGATGGAGGAGGGCGCCCGTGGCGAGATCCTCTCCGTCGCCTTCGCGAGCGACGACCAGCACCAGGACGCCGGCGGCAAGGTCGTCCACGTCGCCCCGAACACCTCGTCGCAGATCGTCTCCAAGTCGATCTCGAAGGGGACGGGCCGCTCCTCCTACCGAGGGCTGGTGAAGGTCTACAAGGGCGCCGAGAACGTGCGCAGCAACGTCGTCTGCGACGCCCTGCTCCTCGACGAGACGAGCAAGACCGACACCTACCCCTACATCGAGGTGGAGGAGGAGCGGGCTTCGATTGGCCACGAGGCGACCGTCTCGAAGGTCGCCGAGGAGCAGATCTTCTACCTGATGAGCCGTGGCCTGACCGAAGAGGAGGCCATGAGCATGATCGTGAATGGCTTCATCGAGCCGATCGCCAAGGAGCTCCCGCTCGAGTACGCGGTCGAGCTGAACCGGCTGATCCAGCTCGAGATGGAAGGTTCCGTCGGCTAATGGAGCCGCAGGTGCGGGGAGAATGCGCTCCCCGCGCCTCCGGTATCTGGAGACTGCATATCCATGAGTACTATCGCTGAAGTCAGCGAGACGACAGGGTTCTCCCGCGAAGGGGTGGAGGCGATTTCGCGCGCCCGCCTCGAGACCGGGGCGACGCGCGACGCTCGCCTGCGCGCTTGGGAGCTCTACGAATCGCTGCCGATGCCGCAGCGCACCGATGAGGAGTGGCGGCGGACCGACATCCGTGGCCTCAAGCTCGATCGCCTGCGCTCCGACACGCGAGCCGACGCCCCCGGCATTGAGCCGCTGGCGGCTCTGCAGGAGGCGGGCGTCGAAAACGCCGCCGACCAGATCGCGCTCGGCCCGAACGCCGGCGTGGTCGTCCAGCGGGACGCGGCGACGATCCTCGCGACGCTCGACCCCGAGGTCGCCGCGCAGGGCGTGATCTTCACCGACCTGCCGACCGCCGCGCGCGAGCACCCGGAGCTGGTCGAGCGCTACTTCATGACGCAGGCGGTCCCGCCGACGCTCGGGAAGTTCGAGGCGCTGCACGCGGCCTACTGGCAGGGGGGCTCGTTCCTCTACGTGCCGAAGGGCGTGAAGGTCGAGGCGCCCTTCCGCTCGTTCGGCCTCCTCTCGGAGGCGGGGGCCACCATCTTCTCGCACACGCTCGCTGTCATCGAGGAGGGCGCCGAGGCCTTCGTGGCCGAGGCGTATCGCTCGCCGTCGCTGGAGGCGCAGTCGTTCGCCTCGGCGGTGGTGGAGCTGATCGTCGCGAGCGACGCGAAGCTTCGCTACGTCCAGGTGCAGGACTGGGGCCGCAATGTCTGGAACTTCATGACCGAGCGCGCCATCCTCGCCGACGACGCGCTGCTCAACTCGCTGCACGTCACCCTCGGCTCCCGTTTCTCCAAGTCGTCCATCGCCTCGCACCTGCGCGGCAAGAACGCGCTGGCGGAGATGCTCGGGATCTACTTCGCCGACGGCGACCAGTTCTTCGACCACCACACGTGGCAGCTCCACGAGTCGCCCTACGCGACGAGCGACCTCGAGTTCAAGGGGGCGCTGAAGGGGCATGCGCGCTCCGTCTACTCCGGCCTGATCAAGGTCGAGGAGGGAGCGCAAAAGACCGACGCCTACCAGCAGAACCGCAACCTGATTCTGAGCCGGACGGCGCGCGCGGATTCGATCCCGAATCTCGAGATCGGGGCGAACGATGTTCGCTGCACGCACGGCGCGACGATCTCGCAGGTGGAGGAGGAGCACCTCTTCTACCTGCAGGCGCGGGGCATCCCGCGGCCGGAGGCGCAGAATCTCATCGTCGAGGGCTTCTTCCGGCCGGTGATCGACCGCATCCCGGTCGAGGAGATTCAGGACTTCCTGAAGACCGCCATCGCGCGGAAGGTCGGCATCTAGTCCGGCAACCCGAGCGGCCAGGGTGCGTCAGCGCCCCGGCCGCGCAAAGGAATCGAACCATGATCACATCCGCGATGGGGAGCGCCACCGACTGGACGGAGGTTCGAGACGATTTCCCGATCCTCTCCAGCGTCAATGCGCGGGGCCAGCGGCTCGTCTATCTCGACAGCGCGGCCAGCTCCCAGAAGCCGATCAGCGTCATCGAGGCGCTCGACCGCTACTACCGCGAGACGAACGCCAACATCCATCGCGGTGTCTATGACCTCTCGGAGCGGGCCACGGCGCAGTACGAGGCGGCGCGCGCGACGGTCGCGGACTTCATCAACGCCGCCTCGCCGCGCGAGGTGATCTTTGTGCGCAACGCGACCGAGGCGATCAACCTCGTGGCGCAGAGCTGGGGACGGCGCAACATCGGCGCGGGCGACCTGATCGTCGTGACGACGATGGACCACCACTCCAACATTGTTCCCTGGCAGCTTCTGGCGGAGGAGCGAGGCGCGCGCGTCGCGGCGGTGCGGCTCACCCCGGATGGGCAGCTCGACCTCGACCACTATCGCGGGTTGCTGGCCGAGCAGCCGAAGCTGGTCGCCTTCCCGCACGTCTCGAACGGCCTGGGCACGATCAACCCGGCGGCCGAGATGATCCGCCTGACGCACGATGCCGGGGCGGTCGTCATGCTCGACGGCGCGCAGAGCGTGCCGCACATGCCGGTCGACGTGCAGGCGCTCGACGCCGATTTCCTCGCCTTCTCGGGCCACAAGATGCTCGGGCCGATGGGCTCGGGCGCGCTCTATGGGAAGCGGGCGCTGCTGGAGGCGATGCCGCCGGCCCTGGGCGGTGGCGGCATGATCCGCAAGGTGACGCTGGAGCAGTCGACCTGGGCCGACGTGCCGGCGCGCTTTGAGGCGGGAACGCCAGCGGTCGCCGACGCGGTCGGGCTTGGCGCGGCCATCGAGTACCTGCAGGCGGTCGGTATGGAGCACATCGCCGCGCACGAGCGGGCGCTGACAGCGCGCGCGCTCGAGGCGCTACGCGAAGTGCCGGATCTGACGATCTACGGCCCGGCAGACCCGGCGGTGCATGCGGGCGTCATCTCCTTCACGCTCGGCGATATCCACCCGCACGATGTGGCGGCTATCCTGAACGAGGAGAATGTCGCGGTGCGCGCCGGGCACCACTGCTGCCAGCCGCTGATGCAGTGGCTCGGCGTGCCGGCGACGACGCGGGCGTCGTTCTATCTGTACAACGTCGACGAGGACATCGATCGCCTGCTCTCGGCTCTGCACCGGGCTCGCGCGATCTTTGCCGCGTAAGCCAGAGGGCCATGGGCCATGAGTGACAGCGTCTACCGGGAGGCGATCCTCGACCACTCGCGCAACCCGCGCAACAAGGGCACCCTCGAGCCCTCCGACTTCACCTATGAGGATGTCAACCCGCTCTGCGGGGACGAGATCCGGATCGACGTGCGGACCGACGGCGAGCGGGTGACGGAGATTCGCTTCTCGGGGCGGGGCTGCGCGATCAGCCAGGCGGCGGCCTCGATGCTGACCGAAATGGTTGAGGGGCGGCCCCTGGACGAGGTCAAGGCGATCAGCCGGGATGACATGCTCGAGGAGTTGGGGGTGCCGATCAGCCCCGCGCGGATGAAATGCGCCATGCTCGGCCTCAAGGTGCTCAAGGCGGGCATCTATGGCGTGTCCCCGGCCGACGAGGCGCTCTGAGCCGATATCGACCCATGAGGATGGTGTGACAGACGACCGAACTTGGTATGCCGTGGCGAAGACGAGCGATCTGGCGCCCGGCGAGTTGATGTACGTCGAGGTTGGCGACGATCCGGTGGTCCTGATCAATTTCGAAGGGGACTATTACGCGCTCTGCGACATCTGCACGCACCAGGACGCGTCGCTCTCCGATGGCGAGGTGATCGGCGACGAGATCGAGTGCCCGTTGCACGGCGGGGCCTTCGAGATCCGGACCGGGCTCCCCGCGAACTTTCCCGTCGTCGTCCCGGCCGAGACCTACGAGGTGCGCACCGATGGCGACACGGTGCTGGTCGCGCGGCGGGAGGAGGAGTAGTGGTGGAGGGGCTCGGCCAGGCGATTGGTGGGGCGCTGGGGCGTGAGGCGTTGCAGGAGCGGATGCAGGCCGATCCACCGCTGGTCGCCGGCTACCTCGATCTCGACGAGCAATTGCAGCCGAACGGCTTCGACCTGAGCGTCGCGCAGGTGAGCCGGCTCGAGGGGCGAGGCGCGCTCGGCCGGACGAACGCCGAGCGTAGGCTCCCCGAGACGCGCGCGCTCCCGTTCGATGCCGACGGCTGGCTCGATCTGGAGCGCGGTGCATATCAGGTGCTGTTCAATGAAGTCGTCGCGCTGCCGAACGATCTCATGGCGCTGGGACGGCCCCGTTCGAGTCTCTGCCGCTGCGGCGCCACGCTAGGCACTGCCGTGTGGGACGCGGGGTACCGCGGGCGTTCGACCGCGCTGCTGATTGTCGAGGCGGCGGACGGGCTACGGATCGCGAGAGACGCGCGGCTGATGCAACTCGTTTTCTTGACGCTCGACCTGCCAACCGCGCGCGGCTATGACGGGATCTATCAGGGCGAAAACATCGGCTGACGCATGGCCTTCAACGGCGTGCGCACCTCGTGTCATGCGGAGGCACGACGCATCGCGACGCCGGGGGACGCGATGATCCGGGACGCCGAGATCCTGCACTGCGTTCAGGATGACACTGCGTCCGCATGGTGCTGTTGGGCTCAGATGCGCCGGGAGTAGGCCGGCCGCCGGGGTGAAGCGCCCGGGACGGGGATCTGCGTCCTGGCGACGCGACCCTCGGCCGTCTCGTCGCAGCCGGGGACCGGGCAAAAGTAGATGACCGTATAGGTCTGTTCCGTCTGGTAGTCGAACCGGGTTGGAGCGCCGACCAAGCCGCGCATCTGCATCGGCACGTGATGCATCGGGCACTCCGGTACGGTGGGCTCCAGCCGCTCCCGCTTCAAGACCCAATCGAGAACCCGCTGCACCACCCGGAACGCTCCTTCCTGGCGACGACCATCTCCGCCGACAGGGTACCAGAACTGGATGCCCGTGGCGCTGTGATCGCCCGACACGGGGTCGGGACGAGATCGCATGCGCAACTGGCCAAGTCAATGGTATAGAACCAGGAGGCGCACGGGCAGCGGGCAGGAACAGGAGGGCATGGCTGCCGGATGATCGATGATATCCTCGCGGTACTGACGGCGCGCTACGGCGAGGGATGGAGCGAAGACACTGACGCGAACATCCACTTCGCGATCGAGGCCGAGCGGTTGGTTGGGGATATTGCCGACGCGCATCTGATTGGCGAGCCAGCGCTCGAAGATCACCATGTGACGCTGCAGTTCTGGGTCGACCGTCCGCTCTCTGACCTACTGGAGGTCGACGAAGTCGCATTCGGCATCTTCGCGCGCATCAGTGTCGAAATCTTCTACGCCGAGCGGCGTTTCGTCGCCGGGGCGATTGTCTACCCGTTCATCACGGGGACATCACGGCGCGGGCATGCCGGCTCGGTTGTGCTGGCGGGACCCCACGCGGCGGAGTTCTCGGAGCGATTCCGGCAGAAGTTGGTGGGCGGGCCGCACTTTCACGCGTGATTCGAATAGGTGATGGCATGCCGCGCGACGCGGCGTGACGTTGTAGGGGCGTTCGGGGAGGACGGCGTTGGCGACGATTCAGGTAGACGGCATCGGCCGCACGACCGCGGAGGATGGGCAGCGGCTGGTGCTGGCGATCATGGGCGCGGGGATCGATATCCTGCATCGCTGCGGCGGCAACGCCCGCTGCACGACCTGCAGGGTGCAGATTCTGGATGGCGACCCCGGGCCAATGACCGAGGCGGAAGAGGCCAAACTCGCCTCAATTGGCGATCGGGAAGAGAACATGCGCCTCTCGTGCCAGGTCCGCTGCTGTGATGATCTGACCGTGAGGGTGCTACGGCGGCTGTCGCAGAACCCCGAGATGGGCGACGCCGGGCCTCAGCCGGAAACGTGGCCGCTGATGTGCGGCCGTTAACGCCGCGGCTCTGCTGACTTTGACGCGGGGGTGCTGCCGGGACTAAAATTGTCGTGACCGTGCTAGATGGGGAGCTGGCGGTGCCCTGAACCCGCAACCCGCCTTAGCGGGGTTGAACTCCTCTTCGAGGTCCGGCGCTTCGGGGCTGGCAGCGGCACGCGGTGTTGAAGGAAAGGTCCCGCGCGGCGGAGTGCGGCGAACCCGGTCAGGACCGGAAGGTAGCAGCCGTAAACCGAGGGCTTCGGGTGATGCGGGGAAGCCTGACCGGAGCCAGCGATCGCTGAGAAGCCGGATCGCCTGGATCGACAAGAGGTGCACGGTCGTTCATGAGCGCCCCGTCCCGAAATGGAGCGGGGCGTTCGTCACATTCCCCATAATTGCATCAGGCAGAGCAGGCTCCGGCGCGGTCGAGGGGGTGGTGTTCGACCCGTTCGGGGGCCTCGGTGGCTGCGCCAGCCCGCCAGGAGCGCCGGAGGCGGATGAGGGCGACGAGGAGCACGAGCGTCGCCCCGACCATCCAGATCGGCGCGCCGAACCCCATCGGGTTGATCTGGAGCAGGCGCGCGCCGAGGAAGACGAGCCCGGCTCCGAAGATGCCCATCCCGGTCTTTGCCCAGCGGTCGATGTCGAGCGACCTGCCGATGCGCGCCCGGAGCATTGCGCCACCAGGACCGGCGGCGTAGGCCGAGAGGACGAACCCGGCGACAAAGACGACCGCATAGACGATGGCAAACGGATCGACGACCCCGGCAAGCGCCGGCGGCGTCAGGAGCCAGGACCAGATCCGCTCAGCCGTCATGCGGGAGTCCGCCGGGCGCCGATCAGACCTGCTCGAGGAGCAGGGTGCGCTTCACATCTTCGATGGTGTTCGTCACTTCGATGTCGCGCGGGCAGGCTTCCGTGCAGTTGAAGACCGTGCGGCAGCGCCAGACGCCCGTGTTCGTGTTGAGGATGCGCAGCCGCTCGGCCGCCCCCTCGTCGCGGCTGTCGTAGATGAAGCGGGCGGCGTTGACGATCGCCGCCGGCCCGACGAACGTTTCGTTCGCCCAGGTGATCGGGCAGGACGAGGTGCACGCCGCGCAGAGGATGCACTTGGTGGCGCCCTCGTAGCGCGCCAGTTCCTCCGGCGTCTGCCGCCGCTCGGCGCCAGCCGGCGCTTCACCGGCGATCAGGTAGGGCTTGATCGAGCGGTAGCCGGCGAAGAAATCCTCCATGTCGACGACGAGGTCCTTGATCACCCGAAAGCCGACGAGCGGCTCGAGGGTGATCTTCTTGCCGAACTCCTTCATCAGCGTCTTGCAGGCGAGGTAGTTGCGGCCGTTGATGCGCATGGCATCGGAGCCGCAGACGCCGTGGGCGCAGGAGCGGCGGTAGGTCAGCGTGCCGTCATGGTGCCACTTGATCTCGTTCAGGCCGTCGAGCACGCGGTCGGTCGGCGCGAGGTCGAGGGTGTACTCCTCGAAATGCGGTTTGACATCGACATCGGGATCGTAGCGCTTGATGCGAAAGACATAGTCCACGGGATTCTCCTCGAGCGCCGCCGATCGTGGCGGTTAATGTGTTCCCAAACGATCCATGCGATTGCCGAACGGCGCGC
The DNA here is from genome assembly GCA_020853615.1 of Thermomicrobiales bacterium. Taxonomy (GTDB): domain Bacteria; phylum Chloroflexota; class Chloroflexia; order Thermomicrobiales; family UBA6265; genus JACCXM01. Next base: position 21,436 of record JADYYO010000160.1, on the reverse strand, counting down.
TCAGTACTTCCGCTCCTTCGGCTGGAATTCGGTGATGCTGACGCTCTTCTTGGTCAATTCGAGGCCACCCGACGTCTTGCGCAGCATGGTGTGCTTGAGCCAGTTCACGTCGTCCCGCGTGGGGAAGTCCTCACGGTAGTGGGCGCCTCGGCTCTCCTGCCGGGCAAGCGCGCCCTCGACGACCGCCTCGGCGCAATCGAGCATGGCGCCGAGTTCGAAGGCCTCCATGAGGTCGGTGTTGAATGTCGTGCCATGGTCGTCGATGCCGGCGCGGGCGTACCGGGAGCGCAACTCCACGAGCCCCGCCTTCGCCGCCGTCAGACTCTCCGCGGAGCGGACGACGGAGGCCTTGTCCATCATCATCACCTGCAGGTCGCGGCGGACGTCGGCCATCGCCTCCTGCTTCGGCCGCGAGAGGAGATCCGAGACCTCGGCGCGGGCCAGGAATTCCGGGTCGACGGGCAGCGCGGGGAGGTCGCTGTGGCGCACGAAGTCGAGCATGTGGCGGCCGGCGCGGCGGCCGAAGACGACGAGATCGACGAGCGAGTTGGTGCCGAGGCGGTTGGCGCCGTGGACCGAGACGCAGGCGTTCTCGCCGGCTGAGTAGAGCCCGGTGATGGTCGCGGCGGAGGCATCGCGCAGAACCCGTCCCTCGAGGTCGGTGGGGATGCCGCCCATCGCGTAGTGCGCCGTCGGCTGGATCGGCATCGGGTCGGTCTTCGGCTCGATGCCGAGGTAGGTGCGGGCGAAGTCGGTGATGTCCGGCAGCTTGGCGTCGATCAGCTCGTCGGGCAGATGCGAGAGGTCGAGATAGACGTAATCCTTGCCATCGACGCCGCGCCCCTCCTTGATCTCCTGGTAGATGAAGCGCGAGACCATGTCGCGGGGCGCGAGATCCTTGAGCGTCGGGGCGTAGCGCTCGGCGAACGCTTCGCCGAGCCCGTTGCGCAGGATCCCTCCCTCGCCACGGGCCGCCTCCGAGAGGAGGATGCCGAACTTGTAGATCCCGGTCGGGTGGAACTGATAGAACTCCATGTCCATCAGGGGCACGCCGCGCCGGAAGGGGATGGCGAAGCCATCGCCGGTGCCGGCCATGGCGTTCGAGGTGACGCTGAAGATGCGGCCGAAGCCGCCGGTCGCCAGCAGCACGCACTTGGCATGGATGGTATGGATTTCGCCGGTGCGGATTTCGAGGGCGACGATGCCGCAGGCGCGCCCGTCATCGCTGAAGAGGAGATCGAGCATCTGAAACTCATCGAGGAAGTTGACCTGATGCTTGATCCCCTGCTGATAGAGGGTTTGCAGGATCATGTGGCCGGTGCGGTCGGCCGCATAGCAGGCGCGCTTGACCGGGGCTTCGCCGAAGTTGCGCGTGTGGCCGCCGAAGCGCCGCTGGTCGATGCGCCCGTCCGGGAGCCGGTTGAAGGGGAGCCCCATGTGCTCCAGCTCGAGGACGGCGTCGATGGCGTCGCGGGTGAGGACCTCGGCCGCGTCCTGGTCGACGATGTAGTCGCCGCCCTTGACCGTGTCGAACATGTGCCACTGCCAGTGGTCCTCTTCGACATTGCCGAGCGCCGCGCTGATGCCGCCCTGGGCCGCGCCCGTGTGGGAGCGCGTCGGGTAGAGCTTGCTGACCACGGCGATGTTGGCCTTGCCAGCCATCTGGATCGCCGCCATGAGCCCGGCGCCGCCCGCGCCGACGATGATGGCGTCGTACTTGAAATAGGCCACGTCGGGTTCTCCGTTCGACGATGCTGAACCGGCCAGCGCGTCTGCGCGGCGGCTGGGCCCGGTTCGAGCCCGGGGTCGGACCGGCACCCAACATTCTGCGATGAGTGTAGGGGTTTCCGGCAATTGCGTGAAGTCTTTGCCAGTTTTCAAAGGCGCGGCACCGCGGCCCGGGTATTCGCGAGTGCTGCGCGCCCCGGCGGGGATGGCGGCCGAGGTGATGCTATCCTTAGCGTTGCAGCGTGGAAACGGTCGTGATCGCGTCGTTGGCGTGGCGTCACCGGTTGACCGTCAGTCGGCTGTGACCGAACATCGAGCCGGAGCCCCTGTGATCCTTGCCTCTCCCGAGCGCATCGCGGCGGTGCGGGCCGCGGCGGAGTCCGTTACCGCGGAGGTGCTCGACCTCACGGCGGAGATTGCCGCCATCCCGTCGCCGACCGGCGACGAAGCGGAGAAATCGCGGTTTGTCGAGCAGAAGTTCGCGGCCGAGGAGCTGGCGACGACGCGGGATGATCTCGGCGATGTCGTGGCCACGATCCCGGGGCGTCTTTCGCCGGGCGCTGGCGCGCGCCCGCTCCTGATCGCGGCCCACATTGACACCGTCTTTCCGCGGGAGACGCCGCTTCATGTCTGGCGGGGCGACGACCGGCTGCATGGCCCGGGGATCGGCGACAACAGCGTCGCGGTCGCGGCCGTGATCAAGCTCCGCGAGGCGCTGGCAGCGGCGGGAGAGGCGCCCGCCGTCGACCTGCTGCTGACGGGGAACGTCGGCGAAGAGGGGCTGGGCAATCTGCGCGGGATCCGGGAGGTAATGGCGGAGCGGCCAGAGATCGGCGCGGTGATCGCGCTGGAGGGGCACAACCTGGGCCGCGTCACCCATGTGGCGGTTGGCAGCCGCCGCTATCGCCTGATTGCGACCGGCCCTGGCGGGCATTCCTGGGGCGATTTCGGGCGGCCGAATGCGATTCAGGGGTTGGCGCGGCTGATCGCCGAGCTCGATGCGGTCCCGCTGCCCCGTTCGCCGAAGACGACGCTTAACGTCGGCACGATCGAGGGGGGCGTCTCGGTCAACACCATCGCCCCGTCGGCCTCCTGCCTGCTCGACCTGCGGTCGACCGATCAGACGGCGCTGCGTCGCCTGAGCGAGCGGGTGGTGCGCACCGTCGCGCGGAGCAGCCGCGAGGATGGCGTGGCGTTCCGGATCGAGGAGATCGGGGAGCGGCCGGCGGGCGTGGTGGCCGTCGACAGCCCGATCGTGAAGATCGCGGCGAGCGCGCTGGCCGCGTTCGGCGTCGAGGCGAGTTTCGACGCCTCGAGCACCGATGCGAATGTGCCGATCGCGGCCGGCATTCCGGCGGTGTGCCTCGGTCTGACGACCGGCGGAAATGTCCACCGGACGGACGAATACATCGACATCCGGCCAGTCGCGACAGGCCTTGCGCAGCTTGCGCTTGTCGTGCTTTCGCTCGCGGAGTTTCTGGCCACGGGGGTGCTTGGGAACCGCGCGTGAGTTGTGAAATCGGACTATGAGAGTTCAACCGTGAATGTGCCCTTCATTGCATTGACGATACGAACCAGCGGCCCCGATCCACGGCGGGATCGGATTACCGCGATCTCCGTTGTGTCGGTGGATGCGTCGGGGGCGCGCCAGGCGTGCGATTGGCGAGTTGCTAGCGCGGAGGCGCGGCCTGAAGACGAGGATGCTCCTGGCCCGATCCCCGAAGCCCGGCCCTGGAAAGAGGTCGCGCGCGAGCTGCGAAACCTGACGCGCGGGACTCGGCTGGTCGCCCACGACGCGGCGCAGCCGCTGACCGTTCTGGCGGCCGAGGGGGTCCGTTTCGACGAGCCGCCGATCGATATCGCGGAGATGGCCTCGATCCTCGTGCCGGGCCTGCCGGCGACCGATCTCATCTCTATCGCGGCGGCTCTTGGGCTTCCCGCTCCCGAGGCGGCCGAACCGATGCTGATTGCCGATATCTTCGACGCGCTGCTGGCGCGAATCGCCGAATACGACGACATGACGCGGGATCGCCTCGCCGTCCATGTTCGCGATGGGGGCTGGCCGTTCGCCGATCTCTTCCTGACGCGGCTGCTGCCGCGCTCTCGTGATGGCCGAGCGTCGGCCCGCCTCACGTCGCCGGAGCTCGCCTTCCTGCGCGAGCGGAAGCGGGAGGAGGAGCTGGAGCCGACGGGATCGCTGGAGCCGGTCGGCCGCGAGGCGCTCCTCGAGGTCATCGGGCCGAACGGCGCCCTGGCGAGGGTGGTCAGTGGCTTCGAGCGGCGCTGTCAACAGGAGCAAATGGCGGAGGCGGTCGCGGAGACGATCAACGCGAGCGGCCAGATTCTGGTCGAGGCGGGAACGGGAACCGGGAAGAGTCTCGCCTACCTGGTGCCTGCCGCCCTTTCCGCTGCCGAGCGCGGGCAGCCGGTCGTGCTGTCGACCAACACGCTGGCGCTGCAGGATCAGCTCCTGCGCAAGGACGTGCCCGACCTGATCGCCGCGCTCGACCAGACGAATGGCCATCCCGGCGTCGGCGTCGTCGCGGTGAAGGGCCGGGCGAACTACCTCTGCCTGCGCCGCTGGTTCCCGTGGGAGCGTCAGCCGTCGGCCGACCCGGACGAAGCGCGCCTGAAGGCGAAGGTGCTGGCGTGGCTGCCGCGCACGGCGACCGGCGACCGGTCCGAGTTGCGGCTGACGGGGGCCGAAGAGGCGTACTGGCGGCAAATCTCCGAGGACGAGGGCTCCTGCGATCCCGGCTCGTGCATCTTTCACCAGCGGGGCCAGTGTTTCCTCTTCCGCGCCCGGCGCGCGGCCGAGAGCGCGCACTTGGTCGTGGTCAATCACGCCCTGCTGCTGACCGACGCCGTCTCCAGCAACCGCATTCTGCCCGATTACGACATGCTCGTGGTCGACGAGGCGCATCACCTTGAGGATCAGGCGACAACGCAGTTCACGGTGACGCTGAGCGAGCGGGAGATCATCGACTACGCCGACGCGATCGCCGCGAGCGACGGCGTGGCCTTGACCGGCGTGGCCGCAGGGTCGGTCGCGTTTCTCCTCGGCGCGGTCGAGGACGATGCCGGTCAGCGTCGGGCGAGGGAGGGGCGCGAGCGGCTCGACGCGGCAATCGCCGCGGCGGAGGCCATCCGCACTGCCGGGCGGGATCTCTTTGCGGCGCTGGAATACGTTCATCAGGAGTCGGGCGAGTTTTCCGGTGGCTCCGAACGCGCCCGGCGGGTGACGGCGGCCACGCGGGGGGCGCCGGCGTGGCAGGCGGTCGACGCCGCCTGGGATCACCTCCTCACGGGCGTACGCGAGGCGGAGGGCGTGCTGCGCTGGTTCGCGACGGCGGTCGACAGCGTCGATGACGTGGCGGTCGCCGACCTGGCGGAGGCGGGCGAGCGGCAGGAGTTGCTGCTGACCGATATCGGCAACGCGATCCGGGCCGGCTCCGAGATCGCGGCGCGCTTCGCCGACGCGCTCGACGCGCCCGAGGCGAGCCGGGTCTACTGGCTCGAGCGGCAGGGGATGACTGATCGGATCGTTTTCCGATCGGCGCCCCTCGATGTGAGCAGCCTGCTCCAGGAGCGGTTGTTCAACAAGATGCGGGCGACGGTGCTCACCTCCGCCACGCTCGCGGTCGATGGCTGCTGCGACTATCTCGCCTCGCGCCTCGGCATCCCCGACGCGGAGTCGCTCATCGTCCCCTCGCCGTTCGACTACCGGGCCTCGGTGATGCTCTACCTGGCCGACGACATGCCGGAGCCCTCGCACCCCTTCTATCAGGACGCGCTGGAGCAGACGCTGATCCAGACGATCTCGGCGACGCGCGGCAGGGCGCTGGTCCTCTTCACCTCGCACGCGCTGCTGAGCGAGGTGGCGCGGGCGATCACGGAGCCGTTGCGGGAGAGCGGCATCGTCGTGCTCGCGCAGCGGCGCGACGGCTCGCCGCAGCAGCTTACCGAGCGACTGCGGCGCGAGCCGAATGTGGCGGTGCTGGGTACGGCGTCGTTCTGGGAAGGGGTTGACGTTTCGGGCGATGCGCTCAGCCTGCTCGTGATCACGCGGCTGCCGTTCAACGTGCCGACCGATCCAGTCTTTGCGGCGCGAAGCGAGTCGTTCGACGATGCGTTTGGCGGCTACGCGGTGCCGCAGGCGGTGCTGCGTTTCAAGCAGGGGTTCGGCCGGCTGATCCGCTCGAGTCAGGACCGGGGCGTCTGCGCCGTGCTCGACCGGCGGATTCTGACCAAGCGGTATGGCGCGACCTTCCTGCAGTCGCTTCCGGAGTGCACGGTCGAGGTTGGCAGCGTCCTCGATCTCCCCCGGGCGGCGCATGGATGGATCGATGGCGCGGAGCGAGCCGTGGCGCGCGCGGCAGGCGCGGTAAGAGGAGGGTGAGGGAGATGTCGGAGCAGCAGATCGGTCGAAACCTGGCGCTCGAACTGGTGCGGGTGACGGAGGCGGCGGCGCTGACGGCCGGCCGCTGGATGGGGCGCGGCCAGAAGGAATCGGCGGACCAGGCGGCGGTCGACGCCATGCGCATGGTCCTCAACACGATTCCGATGGATGGTCTGGTCGTCATCGGCGAGGGGACGAAGGACAAGGCGCCGATGCTCTATGAGGGGGAGCGGGTTGGCTGCGCCTCCGAACCGAAGACCGACATCGCCGTCGATCCGATTGACGGCACGCGCCTCCTCTCGCAGGGGATGGGGAATTCGATCGCCACGCTGGCGGTGGCCGAGCGGGGCGCGCTCTACGAGTCGCCCTACGTCGTCTACATGGAGAAGATCGCGGTCGGACCTGAGGCGGCGCACGCGATCGACATCAATGCATCGGTGGCGGAGAACCTGGAGGCGGTGGCGGAGGCACTGCGGAAAGACGTGCGCGACCTCGCCGTGGTCATGCTCGACCGGCCGCGCCACGAGCACATCGCCGAAGAGATCCGGGCCGAGGGCGCGCGCATCCGGTTCATCATGGATGGCGACGTCGCGGGCGCGGTGATGGCGGCCATGCCCGATACCGGAATCGACATGCTGATCGGGATCGGCGGCGCCCCGGAGGCGGTAGTCGCCGCCTGTGCGCTCCGCTGCCTCGGCGGCGGCATCCAATGCAAGCTCTGGCCCAGGGACGAGCAGGAGCGGGCGGCGGTGCGCGACGCGGGGATCGACGTCAACCAGGTGCTGACCGCGGACGATCTGGTGAAGGGCGAAGATGTCCTCTTCGCGGCGACCGGCATCACCGACGGGGAGCTGCTGCGCGGCGTTCACTACTTCGGCGATGGCGCGACAACGCAATCGCTCGTGATGCGCTCGCGTTCGGGAACCGTTCGGCGCGTCGACGCGGTCCACCGCCCGAGCAAGCTGAGCGCCTACGGGGTGCCGGTGGATTAGGCGCACCAAATTCGCACGTTCTAGCCGCGAGGTCGTTGACGTCTCTTCGGTGCGATGCTAGAGTATCTTGTGCCGCCGGGGGCAAAATCGCGCCTCGCCCTTCGGCTCTCTCACACCCTTTGTTGGAGCGTCCGACATTGCGTTGCCCCATCCCGGTGTCTCTGAGCGCCCTCGCGCCGATTTCGCACCCTGCATTCAGGGCCTACTCAATGCGGTTACTGGCACTGTTGGACGTCATCATGCCGGGCGAGCGAATCCCCGAGAGCCCAGTACCACACTGTGAATTTTCATCTGCATCTACCCGGAGGGTCAACTTTTGACAGTCGAAGAGACAGTCGAACTGAAGCCGGCGCCTCGACGCCGCGCTCCCCGCGCGAAGGCCGCCCCAAAGCCGGCCGCCGAGCAGGAGCCGGTAGCAGCCGAGACGCGGGAGTCGATGGCCACCGCGACGGCAGTCGAGGAGCAGCCTGCTGCGCCCGAGCCGGCGTCAGTTGCCATGGAACAGGCGCCCGAGCCGGAGGCGCCGAGCGAGCTGGCTCCAGCGCCGACGACGCCTGAGCGCCGGGAGATTTCCCCGGCGACGCTCGAGCTGGCGGCGGCCGTACTCTCGGCCGAGCCGCTCGAGGCTGGCGGGCACCCCACTACCGAGGTGCGGCGCGGCCGGGCAGCGGAGCCGCGGGCGGAAACCGAAGCCGGGGTCGACGCCGCGGCGATGACCGAGGAAGGCGCCGAGCCGGCGCAGACGCACGCGGCGCCGAGAGAGGACGCCACGCAGCGGCAGCGCCCGCGCGACACCCGCGGCCGACGGGAGCGTCCGCAGCGCCCGGCAACGGGCGAACGCGCGAATGGGTCGGAGCGGTTTGGCGGCGATGGCCGCGATGGCCGGCAGGCGACGGCAACGCCGGGGACATCGCACCAGCGCAGCCGCAACGGGGGGGCGCCATACGCCGGGGCTCCCGCGCAGACGCGGAGCGGGCAGCCGCACCTGACCGTGGCCGACATCGACGCCAAGACGCCGGAAGAGCTGGCCGAGATGGCGCGGGAGCTCGAGATTTCGGGCTTCAGCCGCCTGCCGAAGCAGGAGCAGACGATTCGCCTGCTGCGCGCCCAAGCGGAGAAGGATGGCCAGGCATTCGGCGATGGCATCCTCGAGGTGATCGAGGATGGCTTCGGCTTCCTGCGCGGGCCACGGTTCCTGCCAGGCCCCGATGACATCTACGTTTCGCAGTCGCAGATCCGTCGCTTCGGCCTACGCACCGGCGACCGCGTTTCTGGTCAGGTCCGGCCGCCCAAGGACAATGAAAAGTTCTTCAGCCTCCTGCGGGTCGAGGCGGTCAATGGGATCGACCCTGAGACCGCGCGGCGACGGCCGTCGTTCGACTCGCTGACGCCGATCTTTCCGCTGGAACTGATCAATCTCGAGACCGCGCCGAACATCCTCTCGACGCGGCTCCTCAATCTCGTCGCGCCGATCGGCCGGGGGCAGCGTGGGTTGATCGTTTCGCCGCCGAAGGCCGGCAAGACGATGCTGCTCAAGGCGATCGCGAACGGCATCAGCACCAACTGCCCCGACATCCACCTGATGGTCTGCCTTATCGGCGAGCGGCCGGAGGAGGTGACCGACATGCGCCGCTCGATCGAGGGCGAGGTAATCTCCTCAACCTTCGATGAGCCGGTCGAGGACCACACGAAGGTCGCGGAGATGGCGCTGGAGCGCGCCAAGCGGCTCGTCGAGGGTGGCCGAGACGTGGTGATCCTGCTCGACTCGATCACCCGGCTGGCGCGCGCCTACAACCTGGCCGTGCCCCCGAGCGGGCGCACCCTCTCCGGCGGCATCGACCCGGTCGCGCTCTACCCGCCGAAGCGCTTTTTCGGCGCGGCGCGCAACATCGAGGGGGGTGGGAGCCTGACCATCGTCTCGACCTGCCTGATCGACACCGGCAGCCGCATGGACGACGTCATCTACGAGGAGTTCAAGGGCACCGGCAACATGGAGCTCCACCTCGACCGGAAGCTGGCCGAGCGGCGCATCTACCCGTCGATCGATATCCAGCGGTCGGGCACGCGGCGCGAAGAGCTGCTTCTCGACGAGTCGACGCTGCGGCAGGTCTGGACGATGCGCCGGATGGTCTCGATGCTCGGCGGCAGCGAGGGGACGGAGCTCGTTCTCGGGCGGCTGGCGAAGACGCAGTCGAACCAGGAGTTCCTGGAGACGCTGAACCGGGACGTGTAGGACCGGATCTGGATAGTGTCGTCGTCCTGGTGAGGCCAGCCCTCACCCCCAACTCCGTGAGAAACCCTCACCCCGGCCCCTCTCAGTGGGCGCAGGGCGAGGGGAGGGTTGACGTCGCAACATCGGGACAGCAGCGACGTAGTGGCCCGTGACGCTCTACCACCGCATCGTCCGCCCTTAGCTCTCACGACTGCTCGCCACACGTTCCCCTCACCCTGCGCACAGGGCCGGGTCCCCCTTGGGTGGCGGTTAGGGGTGAGGGTTGCTGGAAACGCGCCGATGATTCCCGCCGATACCTCCCCTTCTCCCGTCAGGTCGGGAGTGGGGAGAGCACAAGAACGCCTATTGGTTGGCGAGCCGGTCTGGCGCGGGTGGAATGTAGCGGCGTTCGAGTTCGAGGGGCTCGTCCATCTCGGTCGTCATGACGATGTAGGTCTTGCCGGGAACAGTCGACGCACCCGCGTGGCGGCCCTCGCGGTCGATGGCGACGATATTGACCTCGCTCTTGTAGGGATCGTCCAGGCGGTGCAGGTCTTCGGCCGCGAGGCGGAGCGCGTCGTCGAGCGGCATACCGAAGCGCATGAAGGTCACGACGCTGTGCGCGGTGCAGCAGCGCTGCGCCATCTCGCCACGCCCGGTGCAGGTCGCCGCGCCGTAGCGCTGGTCGGCATAGTTGCCGGCGCCGATGATCGGGGAGTCGCCGGCGCGCCCGGGGAACTTCCAGGCCCAACCCGACGTGCTAACGCCGCTGGCGATGTTGCCCGCGCCATCTCGGGCGATGACGTTGACCGTCCCGTGAGCGTCGTGGGGCCGCTCGGGGTCGCGAGTCAGGCGCGCTGCCAGCTCGCGGGTCTTCGCAGTGTAGAGGTCAGTGGGCTGTGCATTCTCGATGCGTGACGCCCAGATCTGCCGGGCCTCCGGAGTGAGGAGATCCCGGAGTTGGAAGCCCGACTCGCTGGCGAGCCGCGCTGCGCCCTCGCCGACGATCAAAACGTGCGGCAGCTCGGTCATGACGACGCGCGCCAGATCGATCGCGTCCTGATAGCCGCGCAGCCCGGCGACCGCGCCAGTCGCGAGCGTGCGGCCATCCATGATGCTGGCATCGAGCTCGACGTCGCCGAGCAGATTCGGGAGCCCACCAAAGCCGACGCTGTGATCGTCCGGGTTCGCCTCGACGCGCCGGATGACGGCGACGACCGCATTGAGCGCCGAGCCGCCGCCGGCGAGGACCGCGATCCCGTCGCGCAGGCCGATCCGGGCGTTGGCGCTGCCGACGAGGAGGCCGGTCATCGCGCGCGCTTCCGGCCGCGCGGCGTCACGCTCGCTCGCTGAGCCAACGCGCCACCTCGTCGACGGCGAACTCGGGCAGCGGTCGCGGTTCACCGCCAGCCCTGAGCGTGAAGACGCCCGGCTCGTCGGTCAAGTGTCCAATAACTGAAACGGGCAGTCCGGCGCGGTTTCCGGCGGCAACGATGGCCGGAGCCGCCTCCGGGCGCGCCGCCATCAGGAGCGCGCCCGACGCGAGCATCCCGAGCGGATCGAGCCCGAGCGCGCTGGCGATCGCCTCGGTCTCGGGATAGACCGGGATTGCCTCGATGTCGACGATGGCGCCGACACCCGAGGCGATGCCGATCTCACGGATGGCGGTTGCCAGCCCTCCCTCGGTCGGATCGTGCAGGGCGACGATGTCGCCCGCGTCGCTTGCCAGGCGGGCGTCGTGCAGGACCGAGATGCCAGGCGCGTCGAGAAATCGGGCCGCTCGCTCGATAACCGCCTCCGGCACCCGCTCGCGCAGCGCATCCGCATGGTCGCGCGCGAGGAGCGCCGTGCCTTCGATCGCTAGCCCCTTCGAAAGGAGGAGCGCGTCGCCGGCACGCGCCTGCCCTGGCTCGATCAAGCGCGCGGGCTCGACCTCGCCGATCATCATCCCGACCAGGATGGGACGAACGATGCCGGGGATGATCTCGGTGTGGCCGCCGACCAGCTCGACCGAGCGTCGCTGGCAGGCATCCCGCAGCGAGGCGAAATCGCGCAGGATGTCGGCGGGTATCACGCCGACCGGGAGGAGGGCGGTCACCAGCATCCAGCGGGGGGTGCCGCCCATGCACGCGATGTCGTTGGCGTTGACGTCGACCAGGTGCTCCTCGGCGCCCGATTCGGCGAAGGTGATCGGGTCGCTCTTGACGATTATGACGCGGTCGCCGACGGCGATGGCGGCGGCATCGCGGCCGATGCCCGGGCCGATGAGGACATCGGCGTCGCGCGTCGATGTCGGCAGGAGCTTCTTCAGGAGCCACATCGGGAGCTTGCCGGCCGGCAACGGCTTCAGGAGCAGGTCGCGATTCACTGGGACATCGTCCTCTTGTGGGCGATCGATCGATTACACGCGCTCATTATCGGCGTCTTCCCACGCGTTGTCGTCCTGGCCGGCGACACCGAAGCTCTCCTCGAGCGTGCCAATGCGCAATTCGGCCGCGCTCAGCAGCTCCGAGCAACGATGAGAGAGCGCGAGACCGACCTCGTACCACTGGATTGAGTCGCCAATGGAGAGACGGCCGCGCTCGATCAGGGCGACGACCGATTCGAGCGCCGCGAGCGCATCTTCGAACGATCCTTCCTGCACGAGCGCGTGCGCCTGCTCGATGCTCAGCCCGGTCAACGTCGTGTCGCTCATGCCGCGCTCCCTCGCGCTCGCACCTGCTCGATGACGGACGTCGACGCGCCATCGCTCAAGTGCGCGACGACGCGCTGCCCCGGTTGGAGCTGCGTGACGCTGAAGATCGGGTCGCCATTCTCCTCGGTGTGGAGTGCGGCGTAGCCCCGCTGCAGCACCGCCGTGGGATCGAGCGCGGCGAGGAGTTGGCTGGCAACCCGCGTCGCATCCCGGCGGCCAGCGATGCGAGCCCGAATTGCCCGCGAGAGATCGACCGTCGCCCGGCTGACAACCTGCCCGTGCCGGCGGGCGATTTCCGACGGATGCCGCGCGTGCAGGCGCCGCCGAGCGGACGCCAGATCGGCCATTGCCGCTTCGTTGCTCGCTGCCACGGCCCGGGAGAGCCGATGTTGCAGGGAGGCCACGCGATCGTGAAGGTCGATCACGGAGGGGACGCAGATTTCGGCCGCGGCAGAAGGGGTCGGTGCGGCGGCGTCGGCGACATCCTCGACCAGCGTGCGGTCGGTCGCGTGGCCGACTCCGGCGATGACCGGGACGCGGGAGGCGAAGACAGCGCGCGCGACCTGCTCGTCGTTGAACGCGGAGAGATCGTCGCTATCGCCGCCGCCTCGGGCCAGGATCATGACCTCGATCCGGGCGTCGAGTTGCGCGGCCTCGATCGCGGCCACAATGCTCTCCGCGGCCCCCAGGCCCTGCACGCGCGCCGGGGAGAGGACGAGCATCGCCAGCGGGTAGCGGCGCCGGACCACGGTCTGGATATCGTGCCAGGCCGCGCCGTGCGCCGAGGTGACGACGCCGATCACGCGTGGCCAGGCAGGAAGCGGGCGCTTGCGAGCGACGTCGAAGAGGCCCTCCGCTTCGAGCTGCTGCCGGAGCAGGGCGAGCTCCAGCGACGCAGCGCCGAGGCCCGCCGGCCGGATGAGATCGGCGACGAGCTGCATGGCTCCCGAGCGGGCGTAGATGGAGAGGCCGCCGTGCACGGCGACCTGATCGCCGAGCCGAGGGAGCTGGTGCTGCCTGAGCGCCTGCCCGCGAAAGAGGACGCACTTCAGCGCGCCGTCCTCGTCTCGCAGGGAAAAGTAGGTGTGGCCGGCAGCCGAGCGGCTGATGTCGCAGATCTCGCCCTCGAGCCAGAGGTCGGAATAGAACGGATCGGCCTCGAGCGTCTCGCGGAAGAGGTGGACGAAGATGCCGACCGGGAGGAGGTGCGCGGTCAACTCCGGGCATCCCTGCCGACGCCCAGCCGGATCAAGGGCGAGCCGTATTCGACCGGCTGGCCGTTCTCGATGAGCACCTCCAGGACGACGCCGCCACGATCGGCGGAGATCTCGTTCATGATCTTCATCGCCTCGATGATGCCGATCGTCTGCCCGGCGAAGACCTGGTCGCCGCGCTGCACAAAGGGAGGCGCGCCGGGCGATGGCGAGGCGTAAAAGGTCCCGATCATCGGGGCGGTGATGAGGTGGCCGGTCTCCACTTCTGCCGCAGGCGGGAGCACGCCGACGCCAGCCGGCGCAGGCGCAGGCAGCGCGTCGCCGAATGCCGGGCGGCGCAGGCGTACGTTGACCGGCCCGAGATCGAGATCGAGCTCGGTGACCGCCGATTCGTGCATCACCGCGGCGAGCGACCGGACGAGGTTCGCGACGCTCTCCGGCGACGGCAGGGACGCCTCGGCGCCATTCCCCGATGCGGTCACCTAGCTCACCCGTTCGATGTATTCACCGCTGCGGGTGTCGACCTTCAGCGTGTCGCCGATGTTGATGAAGAGTGGCACGTTGACCACGAGACCGGTCTCCAGCGTGGCGGGCTTCGTCGCGCCGCTGGCGGTATCGCCCTTCAACCCGGGGTCGGTGTCGGTGACGGTGAGTAGGACGGCCGGCGGCAGCTCGATGTCGATCGGCTCGTCGTTGTACGTGAGCAGGTCGACGACATCGTTCTCGCGGATGAACCGGGCATTGTCGCCGACCGTCGACGCGTTGAGCACGATCTGGTCGAAGGTCTCGGTGTCCATGAAGTAGCGATGATCGCCATCGGGATAGAGATACTGCACGTGCTGGCGCTCGAGCCGGACTGGCTGGAACTTGGCACCGGCCTGAACGGTGTGCTGCGTCAGCGAGCCAGTCCTCAGATCGCGCAGCGTCATCCGCACCTGTGCCGAGCCGCGCCCCTGCTTGTTGTGCGCGAAGTCGATGACCTTGACGAGACGGCCATCGAGATCCAGTGTGAGCCCCTTGCGCAGATCCCCGGTATCGATCATTGGTCGCGTTCTCTCCTACTTCGGCGCATTCGACAGAACATCGAGACCTGTCTCGGTGACGACGCCAAGATCCTCGATGCGAATGCCGCCCCAGTCTTCGAAATAGATGCCGGGCTCGATGGTCACGACGTGGCCCGGCGCCAGGATGTCGCTCGAGTTCGCATTGAGCGACGGCGGCTCGTGAATGAAGATGCCGACGCCGTGGCCAAGGCCATGAATGAGCTGGTCGGCGTATCCCTCGGCGATCAGCGCACCGCGCGCGATGCGGTCGGCATCCTCCCCGCTCATGCCGGCGCGAATGCCGCGGAGCGCCGCTTCCTGAGCCCCCAATACAGAATTGTATCTGTCGACGAAGATCGGCGGCGCCTCACCGAGGACGATCGTGCGCGTGAGGTCGGCGCAATAGCCGTCGAGCGCCGCGCCCATGTCGATCGTGACCGGCTCGCCCTCGGCAATCGGCCGGTCAGTCGGGTCGTGATGGGGGCGGGCGCTGTGCGGGCCGGAGGCGACGATGATCGGGAACGCGAGCCCGGTTGCGCCCAGCTCGCGCGTGGCGCGCTCCAACCGCCACGCGAGCTGGCGCTCGTTCATGCCCGGTTCCAGTTCAGTGAGGGCGACGGCGAGGGCTTCGTCGGTGATGCGCGCCGCCCGGGCGATGGCGGCGATCTCCTCCCGGCTCTTTACGGCGCGGAGCGCATTGAAGCGGGCGCCAGCGGGAACGAGCTCCACGCCATCGGCCGCACCGACGATCGCCGCGTGATCGGCGACCGAGAGCGCGCGATCTTCGAAGAGCGTGCGCCGCGCCCCGAGCTCGCGCAGGGTTTTCCCGATGAAGGGTTGCCAGGGACGCTCCCATGGCCGTGCTTCGACTGGCGGCGTGACGGTGGCCTCGGCCCACGGGAGGTTCGTCGGGCTGAGGGCGAGGATGGCCGCGTCGCCGGTGACGATCAGGATGCCGGAGGTTTCATCCGGCGCGTAGTCATCGTCGGGGAAGCCGGAGAGATACCGGCGATTGGCGGGATGCGAGATGATGGCGCTGTCGGCGCCGGCACTGGCGATCAGCTCGCGCAGCCGCTCGATCCGGTTCATCTGGCGCACCCGGCCTGCATGTCGAGAAAGTAGCGCAGTGCCAGCCGATAGCCGTCCGCGCCGAGCCCGGCGATCTGCCCGACCGCGACCGGCGCGATGACTGAGCGATGGCGGAACTCTTCGCGGGCGTGGATGTTCGAGAGGTGAACCTCGATTGCCGGTGTCCCGACATCGGCGAGCGCGTCCCGGAGGGCGATGCTGTAGTGCGTCAACGCGCCCGGGTTGATGATGATGCCGATCGCATCTGGGCCGAGCGCCTGAATCGTGTCGACCAGCGTCCCCTCGTGATTCGACTGCCGGTGTTCGAGCCGCAGCGGGGGATCAGCCGCCGCCGCGATGCGCTCCAGGTCGGCGACGATCTCGGGCAGCGTCGACCGGCCGTAATAGGCCGGCTCCCGCATGCCGAGCCGGTTGAGGTTCGGGCCATTCAGCACCAGCAGATATGGCGCATCGGGCGCAGAGTTCTCCACCTCGCTCCTTCTCTGCCGCGCGCTCGCGGCGACTACGTCAGCACGGGATCGACGAGCGTAATCCGGCGCAACTCGATGATCTGGTCACGAAGCAGCGCGGCCTTCTCGAACTCGAGGTCGCGCGCGGCGGCCTTCATCTGGCTCTCGAGCTCCTTGATCATCCGCGCCATCTCGTCCGGCGGAATCTCGGCGATGATGCCGCTCTTCTCGCCCGCGCTGTAGCCCGCCTTCTCCTCGGCGACCGCGCGGACGCGCTCGGTGATGTCCTTGATCTCCTTGACGATCCCCTGCGGCACGATGCCGTGCTTTTCGTTGTGCTCGATCTGGATGGCGCGGCGGCGGTAGGTCTCGTCGATCGCGGCGCGCATCGAGCGGGTCATCGCGTCGGCGTACATGATGACCTGGCCGTCGACGTGCCGCGCCGCGCGCCCGATGGTCTGGATGAGCGAGCCTTCCGAGCGGAGGTAGCCCTCCTTGTCGGCATCGAGGATGCCGACAAGCGAGACCTCGGGGAGGTCGAGCCCTTCGCGGAGGAGATTGATGCCGACGACGACGTCGTAGACGCCGAGCCGCAGATCGCGCAGGATTTCCACCCGCTCCAGCGTATCGATCTCGCTGTGCAGGTAGTGCGTGCGGACGCCCATCTCCTTGAGGTAGTCCGCCAGATCCTCCGCCATCCGCTTTGTCAGCGTCGTGACCAGAGTCCGCTGCCCGAGCGCGACGCGCTGGTTGATCTCGCCGAGCAGATCGTCGATCTGGCCCTTCGTCGGCCGCACCGAGATCGCCGGGTCGATCAGCCCGGTCGGGCGAATGACCTGCTCCACGACCTGCTCGCTGTGCTCCTGCTCGTACGGCCCCGGCGTCGCGGAGACGAAGATGGCCTGCCCGAGCATCCGCTCGAACTCGGTGAAGGTCAGCGGGCGATTGTCGCGGGCCGAGGGGAGGCGGAAGCCATGCTCGATCAGGACATCCTTGCGCGAGCGGTCCCCGGCGTACATGCCGCGCACCTGCGGCAGGGAGATGTGCGACTCGTCGACAAAGAGGAGGAAGTCGCTTGGGAAGTAGTCCATCAGGGTCGATGGCTGCTCGCCCGGCTTTCGGCGCGAGAGATGCATCGAATAGTTCTCGACACCGGCGCAGTAGCCCGTCTCCTGCAGCATCTCCAGGTCGTACATTGTCCGTTGGCGCAGCCGCGCCGCCTCGAGCATCTTGCCCTCGGCGTCGAGCTGGGCGAGACGCTCTTCCAGCTCCTGCTCGATGTCGCGGATGGCGTGACGCAGCTTCTCTTCCGTCGTCACGAAGTGCTTGGCCGGATAGACATCGACCTCGAGCCGCTCGACGAGGAGCTCGCCCGTCAGGGGGTCTACCTCGACGATCCGCTCGACTTCGTCGCCGAAGAACTCAACGCGCAGGGCGATGTCCTCGTAGGCCGGAAAGATCTCGAGGGTGTCGCCCCGCACTCGGAACGAGCCGCGCACGAGCGTCATGTCGTTGCGGTCGTACTGGATGTCGATCAGGTGGCGCACGACCTTGTCGCGCCGCGCCTCACCGCCCCGGCGCAGCGAGACGACCGTCTGCTGGTACTCCTCCGGGGAGCCGAGGCCGTAGATGCAGGAGACGGAGGCGACGATAACGACGTCCCGCCGCGTCAGCAGGGCGCGGGTGGCCGCGTGGCGGAGCTTGTCGATCTCCTCGTTGATGTCCGCGTCCTTCTCGATGAAGGTGTCGGTGCGCGGCACATACGCTTCCGGCTGGTAGTAGTCATAGTAGGAGACGAAGTACTCGACGGCGTTCTGCGGGAAGAACTCCTTGAACTCGGAGTAGAGCTGTGCCGCGAGCGTCTTGTTGTGGGCGAGGACGATGGTCGGGCGGTTGACGCGATCGATGACGTTCGCCATTGTGAAGGTCTTGCCGGAGCCGGTGACGCCGAGCAGCGTTTGAAAGCGCTTGCCATCGCGCAAGCCTTCGACCAGAGCGTCGATCGCTTGCGGCTGGTCCCCGGTCGGTTTGATGTCGGCGACGATCTTGAAGTCGGGCATGGTCGCTCCTGAAGCCCCGGGCCGCACGATGCAGGGGGCGAAGGGATAGTGTAGCCGGGGAGACGGCGAAAGGCGGCTAGCGAATGCGGTAGAAGTCGGCGGCGGGGCCGCCGGGGCCGATGACGTCGTCGATGTGGCGAACCGACCAGCGCTGGCCCGACCAGAGGAGGCGCTGCGCCGCCTCGTCCCGTTCCAACCATTCATACGCCATGAAGTCGGCGCCAGGCTCGATCTTCACTTGAGGCCCGACTTCGAAGGCGAAGACGGGGATCAGGACGACGGCATCCCGCGAATGATCGAAAATCTGATTGACATAGTCTGCGCTATAGACGACCGAAGCGTCAAGTCCGGTCGTCTCTTTCAACCCGCGCTCGGCAGCGTCCAGGGCGGATTCCTGGTCATTGACCCGCGCATGAATCGCCTGCCACGACCCACCGAACGGGGCATCGGCGCGCCGCTGCAGGAGGAGGAATTGCAGCCGGGCGTTGAGCCGCCGAATGACATAGGCATCGACCGCGTCGGAGACGAGGGAGGGCATGGCGGCTAGCTCGACCGCCGCGGTCGGGCGCCCCCGGCAGCGAGATATGGGGAGGAGGTCATCGGGATGGCCGCCTGGGGCCGCGCCGAATGCGCCCGATGTCGATCGGCGGAGGGCCCTCGGGGCCGTTCAAATCCTGGCCGCGCCAGCGAGGCCCGCCTCCAGATTGCCGCGGCGAGGAGGGGAACCAGATTGAAAAGAAGACGATCGCGCTGGCGATCGCCAGGGGAATGGCGAGCATCCGGGCGACATCGCCGAGGAGGGCGGCGAGGATAGCAAGCCCGAACGCACCGAGGATGCGCGCGACATCCGGGGTGAGCCATGAGGGGAGTGCCGGCCCGTGCCGGGACGACTTGCGCAACTGCGCCCACGCGCTCTGCTGTTGCCGGCGGACGGCAGCCTGTAGATTCTCGACGGGCGATTGCGCCGCCTCGACGCGCTCCAGGATTTCGAGAACCTCGCGCTCGACCCGGCTCGAGCGGTCGCTCGGATCCGTCGCGTTCATCGGCCGTTGGAGGAGGAGGACTCGCTGCGCGCCTGCGGATTGCGCAGGCGCTTCGCGAACCCGCCAAGAAACATGCGGCCCATGTGGTCGCCGACGCTCTCGGTCGGCAACTCGGTGGCCGTGCCTTGCAGGAGCTCGCCGTCACGGCTCGTCATCGTCGCCCAATCGGCGCGGGCATCGCGGGCGCGATCGAAGAACCCTTCGATCTCGGCGATTGCCGCGTCGTCGTCCGAGGCGAGATGGCGCCGGAACTCGGTGAGGGTTTCGGTCAACGTATCGATCCAGCGGAGCACCGATTCGCGGTTGGTGACGACGATATCGCGGTGCATGGCCGGGCTGCCGGCGGCGAGGCGCGTGGTGTCGCGAAACCCGCCGGCGGTCAGCGTCTTCATCTCACGCCACGAGGTGTCCCGCGAGACGGCGTTCATCAGCGAGGCGCTCAGGACGAAGGGGAGGTGGCTGACGCCCGCGACATACGCGTCGTGCTCGCCGGGATCGACGAAGTAGGGTTCGGCCTCGGCCGCGGCCACGAGCCCGAGCACTGTCCGGACCGCGTCTTCCGAGGCGGTGACCGATGGCGCGACGCACCAAGTGGCGCCGGCGAAGAGATCGGCGTCCGCGCCCTCGATGCTCTGCGTCTTGCCGGCCATCGGGTGTCCGCCGACGAAGTTGACGTACCTGGGGAGGTACTCGCACGCCCACTCGAGCACACGTGCCTTGGTCGACCCGGTGTCAGTGACGATCGCGCCCTCCTTGAGATGCGGCGCGAGGTCCTGCATCACCTCCGGCATGGCGTTGACCGGCATGGCGAGGATGACGACATCGGCGTCGCGCGCGGCTTTGGCCAGGTCCCACGCGCCGCGGTCGACCGCGCCGAGCTTCTCGGCCGCCCGCTGATGATCGAGATTCGGGTCGAACCCGATCACCTCGAGCGGCTTGTGGCCGTCGACCTTGCGCTCGTCGGACCAACGGCGCAGGGCGAGGCCGATGGAGCCGCCGATCAGTCCCAGCCCAACGATCAGAACCCGCTGCATTCCATACCCATTCTTCCGCAGCCTAATACAAGGCAAAGGTCAGCCTAAATGCTCAAGGTTCTCATCTTGGACGCAAATGCCTAAACGCGGCGGAGCCGGCTGGCCAAGCATCCTCAATGACTCTCCTAGTAATTCTAATCGGATGCTGCTCGCTGTGCCGGAAGTTGACGCCCTGCGAGGAAATACCGGGAATGGCAAGCTATGATCTATGGGGCAAAAGTAGAATCCAAAATCAATGAGAGGGAAGTCTGCAAAATCGGGTTCAGGCTCCCGCCGGTGGATGGCTAACAGGTGCCTGAACCCTGAATTGGTCTACAAGAATTGCGCCGACCCGTCATTCCGCGATCGGCGAAAGAGACCGTGTGTCTAGCAACCGCAGACCGAATGAATGATGCCCTGAGCACGGCCATTGCAGTAAACGTTATACTTGTTGCAGCCGCGTTCCGTGCGCAGATACTGGAAATATCTGCCGTGGTAGCAAAAGCTCTTTCGATCGCACGTGTCAGGGAGATAGTTCGAGCACTTTCCAACACAACGTGGCACTGCAAGTGCTGACGAACTGCCTGCGAACCTGGACGCAACTGCTAGGATCGTTGAGCCGATCAAGGTCCGCCGCGAATGAGACGACCCGAACAGATCCCTGATCTTCTTCATTTTCGCCTCCAACTCCGAAGCGATGCATCAGGACCAAGAGCGTCCTTGGCCATATGATCATGTTATCACGGAGTGAGTGTCGAGGCAACTAGATATTAGCCGAATATGAATGATTCGTGGCAGGGCTGAGGAGGGCGCAACCATCGCATGATGAAGGTGTAGACTCGGCTGATTTCCGTGGAGAGTACAGGCAGTACACACAAACTCCGTGCTCCGAGTTATGGAGAGTTGCGGTGGCGCCGGCGGCAACTCACGGGAATCAGGATCGCCCGTACTCCTATTGCCAGAGACACTGCACATGCCCTATGGGACATAGGATTCTGTGAAAACCTCAAGAATCCAGCCCTCGTCGCCATTCTCCGTTCGGAACTTCATCCAGCGATCTCCATTCGGGTCGCGGCTGTCTTCACCGAGATATTGAAGCGGTTCAGCCGGCGAAAGCGCCCTGATGATTGAATCACCCGTCGATGGCCCACTTCGAAAGTTCACGGAAGAATTTGCCGCAATCTGATGCGTCGGCGTGAACGCCTCGGCCGCGGGCGTCTCGGCCTGATCCTGCGCCGGCGGCGCGGTCGGTTCGCTCTGAACCTGCAGGGCCGGTTGCTCTGCCGGCTGCTGTGCGGCGACCGGAGCGGCCGGCGTCTCATCGACCACGATCTCGGCGGCCGGCGCGACCATGGGGATCAGGTCGGAGAAGGGCCGGGAGAGCCAGGCGAAGAGCCCCGCGGAGCCGAGGATGCAGATGGCGATGGCGAGGGCCATCGTGATGCCGACCATCAGGCCCGCGCGGCGGGATTGCTGTCGAAGACGGGTGCTCAGTCCAG
>JADYYO010000159.1 GCA_020853615.1 Thermomicrobiales bacterium | reverse complement strand
GGGTCTATCCGCTGCTCGACGGCCATTACGATCAGATCCTGGTCTACGGCGACCGCCAGGTCTTCGACCCGATCGAGGCGTACGCGATGTCCGATCGCGCGGCGGCGCGCACCCGCTTCTGCGGCTACCTGGCGCCATTGCCGCCGCTGCGCACCCCGGCGGAAGCGCGAGCGGCGATCGGCGCCGGCGCGCTCCCGCTCGTCGTCGTCTCGGTCGGCGGCGGGGCGGACGGCGGCCCACTCCTGCGCGCCTATCTCACTGGCTTGCGCGAGCGGAAAGGCCCGCCGGTCTACTCCTACGTGGTCACTGGTCCGCTCCTCCCCGATGCCGACCGCGAAGAGATTCTGGCCCTGGCGCGCGACCTGCCGAACATCCACGTGACCCAGTTCGATCCCGACTTTGCCGCCGTGTTGCAGGCGGCGGATGCGGTCGTGAGCATGGGCGGATACAATTCGCTTGCCGAAGCGGTCTACTTCGGCAAGCGGCCGGTCGTGGTCCCCCGCATGCCAGGCCCCCTGGAACAGGTGCTTCGTGCCGAGGGATTCGCGCGACTCGGTCACGCCGTCGCCATCGAGCCGACGGCGTTGACCCCTACATCGCTCTGGGACGCCATCGACCGCGAACTCGGCAACACCCGGGATGCCGCGAGCGCCCTGCCGTTCGACGGGTTGGAGCAGATCGCGCTCGCCCTCGCGGAGCCGTTCGAACGCGATGACGATTCGCGGGTGGTGTCGCAACATCGAGGTGATCGTGGATCGCATTGAGAACGAGCGTCCGGCGTCGACGCCTGCGCCGGCCGGGGCGAGCGGCCCGCTGCCCGTCTGTATCGCCGGGATGCACCGCTCGGGCACCTCGATGGTCGCCCAACTCTTGCAGCAGGCGGGGCTCTATCTCGGCGAGCCGACCGACCTGATGCCGCCGGCCGAGGAGAACCCGGAAGGGTTCTTCGAGCATCTCGAGTTCGTGCGGCTGAATGACGAGGTGCTGAACGCCGCCGGCGCCGGCTGGGACTGCCCGCCGCCGGCGGAGACCGACTGGTCCGCGCCCGCGTTCGACCCATACCGCCAACGCGCCGCACTGCTGGCCGGTCCGCTCGCCGCGAACCCGCCCTGGGGCTGGAAAGACCCGCGCAACAGCCTGACGCTCCCGTTCTGGCGCTCGGCCCTGGGGCCGATGCGCACCGTCGTCGTGGTGCGCAACCCGCTCGAGGTCGTCACGTCGCTCCACCGCCGCAACGGCTTCTCGCCCGCGCTCAGCCTCACCCTCTGGCGCATTTACGCCGAACGCGTGCTGCAGGACACGACGTCCGAAGAACGCATCGTCACCCACTTCGACGCCTATTTCTTCGAGCCCGAGCGCGAGATCGCGCGCGTCCTGAACTTGCTGGCGCTCGATCCGCCTCAGGCCGTCTCCACCATTCAGGAGAGCGCCCGGCCCCGGCTGCGCCATCATCGGAAGCTGCTGAGCGATCTCTACGAGCACCAGTTCCCGTCCGAGGTTATCGCGCTCTACCGACGCCTCTGCCGCGAGGCGAACTGGTGGGAAGGCGATGAGGAGCCGGCGGGCGATGATGCCATTGACAACGCGCCGCCAGCCTCGCGCCCCGAGACGATCGCGCGGGGCTGGGGCGGCCTCGATCTCCTGCGCGTGGAAAACGACGTGCTGCGGCGGACCAATGCCGATTTCAGTTCCGCCCTCATCGATCGTGAGGCGCGCATCGGGGAGCTGGAGACCGCGCTGCGCGGGCACGAAATCGCCCGCACCGAGCTCGAGGGGCGCATCTCCGAGCGCGACGGTCGCCTGCACGAGCGGCACCAGGTCCTGGCGCGCAAGGACCACGCCATCGGCGTCCTGCAGCAGCAGCTCGATCGGGCCGAGGCCGAGTTGGCGCGGCTGCGGTGCGAAAACGCGGAGCTGTCGGAGCGGGTGGCGGAGATCGAGCGGGCGCGGCAGATCGCGGCGCTGCACGAGCGCGAGCTGCGCACGATGCTGACCGACTTGCAGGAGGTCCAGCTCCAGCGCGATGCCGAGATCATGGGGACGCTTGGCTCCGTCCTCAGCCGCTATGCGCCGGGTGCGCCGGCCGCGATCTACCATCGCAAGCTGGTCGATCAGGTGCGCCGCCTCGTCGCTGCCGCGCTGCCGGCCGCCGCGCGGGTGCTTGTCGCCGCCTACGGCGACGATGCGTTTCTTACGCTCGGGGATCGCCACGCGTCCCACTATCCACTGTCGGCTTCCGGGGTCAGCGCCGACTACACTGACGTCGACGATGCGGCGGCGATTGCGCAGCTCGAGGCGCTGCGCGCGGAAGGGGCGGAGTATCTGGTCGTGACCAGCCCGGCACTGCCCTGGCTCGCAAACCATCCCGACCTCGAGGCGCATCTCGAGGAGCGCTACGCTACGGTCGCCCGAGACCGGGGCATCGCCCGGATCTATGCTCTGATCCCGCAAGCGGCGCAGATTCCCGCCTGAGCCGGTTGCCTAGCCGGACGAAGGCCGCACGTCAACAGCTTGCGCCGAGGCGCGAGAAGGGGGAGAGACGATGATTCTGGTAACAGGTGGCGCGGGATACATCGGCAGCGTGCTCGTGCCGGAGCTGGTCGCCATCGGCGAGCGGGTCCGCGTCGTCGATACACTCTGGTTCGGCAACCCGTTCCCGCCGCACGATCGGCTCGATGTAGTCGAGGGCGATCTGCGCCACCCGGACCCGGCCTGGCTCGAGGATGTCGACGCCATCATCCACCTGGCGGGGCTCTCCAACGACCCGACGGCCGACTTCGCGCCCGAGCTCAATAGCGAGAGCAACGTCTACGCGACGCGGCAGCTCGCGGAGCTGGCTGCCGAGAAATCCCGGCGCACGGGCAAGGAGATCCGCTACATCTTCGCCTCCACCTGCTCGGTCTACTACGCGCCGACGACCGCCGACGAGGCGAACGTCACCGTGATGACCGAGGACATGCCGATCGCGCCGACCGCGAACTACAGCAAGACCAAGCGGCTGGCCGAGGTCGAACTGCTGCGCATCGCCGATCAGCATCCGCTCTTCGTGCCGGTTCTGGTGCGGAAGGGGACGATCTTCGGCCTCGCACCGCGCATGCGCTTCGACCTGGTCGTCAACGTCTTCACGCTCCACGCGTGGAAGAATCGGCAACTGACGGTGCATGGTCATGGCGAGGCGTGGCGGCCGCTCCTGCACATCCGCGACGCCTCCGACGCCTACATCCACCTCCTCTCCGCGCCCTCGGAGAAGATTCGCGGCCAGGCCTTCAACCTCCTTCACAAGAACTACCGGGTGCTCGAGCTGGCGCACTGGGTGGCGGAGGTCATCGAGCAGCGGTACGGCGTCGAGGTCCGCGTCAAGCGCGACCGGACCGGCAACGCCGGCGCCCGCTCCTACTATGTCGATGGCGACAAGATCAAGAACACCCTCGGCTTCAGCGCCGACCGCGGCGTCACCGAGGCCGTCGTCTCCATCTGGGACGCGCTCGAGCGGGGCGACTTCGGGCTCGAGCCGGACAAGGACCCGCGCTTCTTCAACATCCGTTGGCTGAAGGAGACGGTCATGGCAGGAGCGCCCGCGTGAAGACGCTCGTCATCGGCGCCTCCGGCCAGCTCGGGCAGGACCTGATGCGGGTGCTGGGCGAGGAGGCCACCGGCCTGACCCACGCCGACATCGATGTCACTGACGGCGTCGGCGTCTCGCGCATCATTCGCGAGCATCAGTCCGATTGGGTGATCAACACGGCGGCGTTTCATCGCGTCGACGACTGCGAGCTGAACCCGACGCTCGCCTTCGCGGTCAACGCCACCGGCGCCGGGAATGTCGCTCGCGCCGCGGCCGAGATCGGGGCCGGGGTCATCTTCTACTCGACCGACTACGTCTTCGGCGGCGAGGGACGCCCCCGGCACGATCCGCACACCGAGTCGAGCCTCCCCGATCCCCTCAACGTCTACGGGGTCTCAAAACTCGCCGGGGAGCGGATGGTGATGAACGGCAATCCGCGCCACCTGGTGATCCGGTCCGCCGGACTCTACGGGACGGCGACCAGCCGCAAGGGGTGGACCTTCCCGGAGCTGATGGCGACCAAGGGGAAGCGTGACGGCTGGGTGAAGGTCGTCACCGACCAGGCCCTCTCGCCGACCTACACCCACGACCTGGCCGAGACGACGAAGGCGCTGATGGAGCGGGAGGCGCGCGGGCTTTTCCATCTCACGAACGCTGGCGAATGCTCCTGGTTCGAGTTTGCGCAGGCGACGTTCGACATCACCGGCATCGCGGTCAACATGGAGCCGGCCACCACCGTCACCGGCGAGCGGCGCGCCCGGCGCCCACCCTACTCGGCGCTGGAGAGCGAGCGGCTGGCCGAGACCAGCGTGCCGCCGATGCGGCCCTGGCGCGAGGCGCTGGCGCACTATCTGAACGCGAAGGGCCTCGTCGAAGAGCAGTAGTCTCCGTGTCCCGGGGCGACGTGTCGCACCCGGGCACCATTCTGTGCAGGAGCAGCGTGCGTGAAGATCACCGAGGTTCGCGAGCTTGCCATCCCCGAGGTCAAGGTGATTCGCTTCGCGCGATTCCCCGATCAGCGCGGCTATTTCAGCGAGCAGTACCGGCTGAGCGACTTCGAGAGCGGCGAGGCGACGCCGTTCATGCGCGGCGTCCGCTTCCTGCAGGCGAACGAGAGCTTTTCGCGGGCCGGTACGGTGCGCGGCCTCCACTACCAGTGGAATCCCTACATGGGGAAGCTGGTCCGGACAATCCGCGGCCACATGCTCGACATCGTCGGCGATATCCGCAAGGGATCGCCAACCTACGGCAAGTTCATCGCCTACGACATGCCCGTCACCGGCGACGAAGACTTCGCCGAGTGGATCTGGGTGCCGCCCGGATTCGCCCACGGCAACACCTTCACCGAGGACACGGTTATCGAATACTTCTGCTCCGGCGAATACAGCCCGGGGAACGAGGCCGGCCTCTCCCCGATCGCCAGCGATCTCGACTGGTCGCTCTGCGAGCCGGCACTGCGCGACCAGTTCCTGTCGACCGCGCACAGCACGCCGCTGATGACCGACAAGGATCGGAACGGCTTCACGCTCGCCGCGTGGACCGCCGACGCCCGTTCGGAGAACTTTCTCTACGATGACCTCCACTGATCCCCGCATGCCAGCCAACGCGCCAGCCACCCGGGAGACCGCGGCCTCGATCATCATCCCGGTCCACAACAAGATGACGATCACCCGGCAGTGCCTCGACGCGCTCCTCGCCGAGCCGCGCGACGGCGTCACCCGGGAGATTCTGGTCGTCGATGACGGCTCGTCCGACAACACGCCGGCGATGCTCGCCGGCTACGGCGACCGCATCAGGGTGCTTCGCAACGAGCAGGCGCTCGGCTTTGCGGGGGCCTGCAACGCGGGCGTGGCGGCGGCACGCGGCGAGTATCTCGTCTTGTTGAACAACGACACGATCCCGCAACATGGCTGGCTCGCCGCCCTCGTCAACCACGCTCAGGCCTACCCGAAGGCGGCCGTGGTCGGCGCGAAGCTCCTCTTCCCGAATGAGACGATCCAGCACGCCGGCGTCGTCTTCGGTCTCGACCGCGCGCCGCACCACATCTACGCCGGATTTCCGGCCGATCATCCCGCCGCGAACGTCTCGCGGCGCTATCAGGTGGTGACCGCCGCCTGTGCCCTCTTCCGGCGCGACGCGTGGGAGCGGATCGGCGGACTCGACACGAGCTACCGCAACGGCTGGGAAGACGTCGACTTCTGCATGCGCGCCGGCGAGTTCGGCTACGAGGTCCACTACTGCGCCGAAAGCGTTCTCTACCATTTCGAATCGTCGACGCGCGATCTCTTCTCTCCGGTCGAACGACAGAACCGCGCGCTCTTCGACGCACGGTGGAAGGAGCGCATCGTCCCCGACGACTTCGGCTACTACTGGGTCGACGGCCTGCTGCAGGCGCAGTACGGCGCGCGCTACCCGATCCAGATCGAGGTCTCGCCGCTTCTCGCCGGCATCTCCGACGGCGAGAACGAGCGCCTCGCCGATCGCATCCTTTTCGACCGGGCGCGGCAGGTGATGATCCTGCTGCGCAACAACATCATCCTGAACGTCCGCGTGCAGGAGGCGGAGGCGCGCGCCGCCGACGCCGAGCGCCGCCTCTCCGAGGCGCTGCTCCGCGTCGCCAGCATGAGCGCGGCGCGGCCAACAAGCGATGCGCCGCCCGCCGCGCCGGCGGAGACGTCGGAACCGGCGGAAACGCCGACCGGGACCACCGATGAGGAAGAGGCTACGCCAACGTTGCCGCACCGGATCGTCGGCATGGTCGAATCGCCCGGGCGCACGCCCGACGTCGTCACCGACGGCATCCTCATCGTCTCCGGGTGGACCCTGACCGCGGCCGGCGATGCGACGATCGAGGCGATCATCGATGGCGAGGTGCGCGCCACGCTCCCGTATGGCGACATCCGCACCGACGCCGCCGCGCTCTACCCCGGCTATCCCGCCGGCGCGAGCTGCGGCTTTGCCAGCGAAATCGCGGTCGGCGACCTGCCGGACGGGATGCACGAGGTCATCATCCGCATCTCAACATCCGACGGCGACGCCGCCCAACTCGTCACCACCTTCGAGATCGATAACCACGCCTTCGAAACGGGGCGGGTGATCGGCCGCCTCGACCATCCGGTGCGCGGCGCGATCTTCATCCCCCAGGAGTACGTGCAGGTCTCCGGCTGGGCCCTCGCTCCGTCCGGCATCCAGGGGATCGAGATCCAGGTCGATGGCGAGCCGCGTGGGCGAGTCGATTATGGCGCGCTGCGGCCCGATATCGGCAAGCGCCGGCGGCAATACGCCGAGGCCGATCATTGCGGCTTCTCCAGCGTCCTCTCCATGAAGGGGCTGGCGCCGGGAAGCCACGACCTCGTCGTCAGGATCACCGCCAACGATGGGAAGCAGCTCGAGCTGCCGACGCGGATCGAGGTCGACGCCTTCGAGGGGATCGACGCCGGGCTGCCGGTGATCAACCGGCACTACCGCGCCTGGCTCGATCGCCGGGCGGCATTCAGCGAGGCGGTCGGGACCAGCAATGCCGGAAAGAGCGTGCCACTTCTGGTCGAGGCGCTCGTGCCCCTGGCAGGGAGCCAGGAGGAGACGCTCGAGGTGTTCGCCGAGTCGATGCGGGCCCAATCGCATCGCGGCTGGCGCCTGCGGCTCCTCGACACGGGCCAGGCCAGTGAGGCAACTCGCCTTCTCGCGCGCCGCCTCGCGCTCGCCGACGGCCGCATCGCCTACCACGAGCCGACCGGCAGCGCGCTCGTCGATGACATCAACCGCCTGCTCGACCGGAGCGAGGCGCAGTGGATCACCTTCCTCCACCCCAGGCTGATCCTGGCGCCCTCCGCGCTCGCCGAGGCGATGGCGGCGGCGGCCGCGTCGCCGGAGGTGGTGATGATCTACACCGATGACGACCGCATCGACCCGGCGAGCCAGGAGCGCTGGAATCCCTTCTTCAAGCCGGACTGGTCGCCCGATCTCCTCCTGGCGATGAACTATCTCGGGCCGCTGACCCTGTTCCGCCGCGATGCGGTCAACCAGGTCGGCGGCCTGCGCGCCGAGGCCGCCGGCGCGGAGGTCTACGATCTCGCCTTGCGCATCACCGATGGCCCGGCGCGGGTGGCGCACCTTCCCGAGGTGCTGGCGACGACGATCGAGCGCGCGCCAGGGGGCGACGAGGCGTGGCACCCCTCTGACTGGCACGAGGCCGAGAGGCGGGCGATCGCGGACGCGCTCCGCCGGCGCGGGATCGCCGGCGACATCGAGCGCGGCCTGCAGCCCGGGACCTGGCGGGTACGGTACGATCTCCTGGAGCCGCCGGGGGTGACCGCGGTGATTCCGACCGGCGGCAAGCTCCACCTGCTGCGGCCCTGCCTCGAGGATCTGCTGGAGCGGACCGACTACCCAAACTTCGAGATCCTGCTCGTCGACAACTCGGGCGGCGTGGCGGTCGCCGGGCTGGTCGAGGAGCTTTCACGGCGGCACGGCAACATCCGGCGCATCGTCGACGACCGCCGGCCATTCAACTACTCGGCCCTCGTCAACGCCGGCATGCGGCAGGTGACCACGCCCTACGCGCTTATGCTCAACGACGACATCACCGTCATCGATCCCGGCTGGCTGCGCGCCCTCGTCGAGCACGCGCAGCGCCCCGAGGTCGGCGTCGTCGGCGCCAAGCTCCTCTACCCGGACGACACGATCCAGCACGCGGGCGTCATCCTCGGGCCGCACGGCGGCTCGGTGCATGTCTTCAAGCGCTTCCCGAGCGACAACCCCGGCTTCTTCAACCTGCCCGATGTCGTCCGCAACACCAGCGCGGTCACCTTCGCCTGCGCCCTGCTCGACCGCGCCGTCTTCGAGGAGTTGGGCGGCCTGGACGAGGAGCATCTGCCGGTCGCCTTCAACGACACCGACTACTGCCTGCGCGCGCGCGAGGCTGGCTACGAGGTGATCTACACCCCCCACGCCGCGCTCCACCATCACGAGTCGGTGACCAAGACCGTCATCGCCCATCCACACGAGATCGGGTTCCTGCGCACGCGCTGGGGGCACGTTATCAAGCACGACCCCTACTACAACCCGAATCTCACCCGCGCCGGCGAGGATGCGCGGCTCAACATGGAGACGACCAGTGCCGCCTGAGCCAGAGGCGCGGCGCCCGGTGCCGATCGCCCCGGCAGCCGCTGTGCCCGACGACGATCTGCCTCATCCCGGGTGCAACTGCGGCCGGCGACGCTCGGCGCGGCCGGCCGCGCCGCTCCTGACCGACGATCTGGTAATCGCGGCGCGAGATCGGGCACGCGAGCCGGAGCTGCCAGCAGCGACCGAGCAGCACGCGCTGGCGACGCCGGTCACGCCGCGCCTGGCGAAATACGACCTCGTCATCCTCTCGGGCAGCGAGGCGGCGGCCGAGCGCGAGGCGCGGATCGCGGCGGAATTCGCCCGCCATGAACACCGCGTCTTCCACCTCGGCGAACGCGTCGCCGACGATACGCGGCCCGCCGCGCCGACCCTGCACCGGATCGCGATTTCCCCCGATTTGCTGGCCTCGCCGAACGAACTCTTCCGATTCCTCAGCGAGCTACGGCGACGCGAGGGCATCGAAGCCGCGATGCTTCTTGTCCCGGGAGGCTTCAACCCGGCGCTCGTGTCGGAGATTCGCGAGCGCTGGAACTGGCGCATCGCCACGTCGATCGATGCGCCAGCCGCGCTGCGCGAGCAGGTCGACGTGACCATCGCCGTCGATACCGACGCGCAATCGCCCGACGTTCCCGGCGTCGTTGCGCTGCCGCGCTCGATGGCCTGGCCCTCCCGCTGGGCAGCGCTCGACGCGGCGTTCCGCGCCGCGTGGCCGCGCGCCAGCGTCATCGTCCTCACGCACGACAACCTCGCCTTCTCGCGGATGTGCGTGGCAAGCCTGCTCGAGAACACCGACTACCCGAACTACGAGCTGATCGTGGTCGACAACGCCTCGACCGACGGCACCCGCGAGGAGATGGAGCGGCTGGCGCGGGAGACGCCGGTGGTGCGGCTGCTCGCGAACGATCAGAACGTCGGCTTCGGCCCCGGGAACAATCAGGGGCTGGCGGCGGCGACGGGCGACATCTTCGTCCTCCTCAACAACGACACGATGGTCCCGCGCGGTTGGCTGACCCGGCTGGCGCGCCACCTCGGTGACCCGGCCGTCGGCCTAGTCGGTCCGGCGACGAACCGGACCTGCAACGAGGCGCAGATCGACATTCCATATCAGACGTATGCCGAGTTCAGAGCGGTGGCGCGCAACCAGGCGCTGCGTCACGAGGGAGAGCGCTACGCGATCCGCATGCCGATGATGTTCTGCACCGCCTTCCGGCGGGACGCCTTCGAGCGGATCGGCCCGCTCGACGAGCGATACGAGGTCGGCATGTTCGAGGACGAGGATTACGCGCTGCGCGCCAGGGCGGCCGGCTACACGCTCGTCTGGACGCCCGAGGTCTACATCCACCACGCCTACCACGCCTCGATCGGCAAGCTCCTACCGACCGGCGACTACATGCGGCTGGTGAAGCTGAACCAGGGCCGCTTCGAGGAGAAGTGGGGCATCTGCTGGGAGCGGCACCGGCCTCCCCCGCCCACGGCATCGTGATCGGCAGCGCACCCACGGCCATGACCTGGGTCGAGGTGAACTCGGTCGCCCGCGCGGATGCCGAACCTGGACAGATCGCCGCGTTCGCGATCGACAAGCCATCGCCCGGCGAAACGTTGCCCGGCGCCGGCATGGAAATCGACGGCTGGGCGATCGGCGCGGAGCGCGCGCTCGCCGGGATACGTGTATCCGGCGCACGCGGCGCGAGCCGAACCTATCCGCTCGATGTCGACCGCCCCGACGTCGCGGCCGACTACCCCGCCTTCCCCCACGCGACGGCATCGGGCTTCACCTTCTGGGCGCCGATCGACCCGGCAGCAGACCATTGGCGATTGGCGGTCGAGGCACTCCTGGAGGACGGTTCCGCGACGCGGCTCGCCGAGATCGCCGGGACCATCCGCCGCGAGGCGCCCGATGCGCTCGCGGGCTCGAGCCCGGTCCGCGGCCCCGATTTCGTCATCATCGGGACGCAGCGCGGCGGCACGACCTCGCTGCACGCCTACCTCGCGGCGCACCCGCTCGTGCAGCTCCCGGCGAAGAAGGAGCTGCACTTCCTGACCGACCGCCACGAGCGGGGCCGCGACTGGTATCTCGGGCAGTTCCCACGTAACCTGCCGGCTGGAACGATCACCGGCGAGGCGACCCCCTACGCCCTCTTCCACCCGCTGTCGCCGGCGCGGCTGCACGCGGCCGCGCCGGCGGCGAAGCTGATCGTCCTGCTGCGCGACCCCGTCGACCGCGCCTATTCACACTACCTCCTCGAGCGGTCACGCGGGCAAGAGCCGCTCGGCTTCGCCGAGGCGCTCGCCGCGGAGCCGGCGCGGCTGGCGGGCGAAGAGGCGAAGCTCCGCGCCGACCCGACCTATGTCAGCCGGACCTACAACCAAGCGAGCTACCTCGCCCGTGGCGACTACGCGGCGCAACTCGAGCGGTGGTTCGCGCACGTCCCGCGCGATCGCTTTCTCATTCTTCGCAGCGAAGATCTCTATCGGGAGCCGGCGGCGATCTTCGCCCGCGTCACCGATTTTCTGGGGCTGCCACGCGCCGAATCGGCCACATTCGTCGCGCACAATCGCTCCGACGGCCCGCCGCTCGATCCCGCGCTGCGCGACCGGCTCGCGGCCCACTTCGCCCCGGCGAATGCGCGGCTGCGCGACCTGCTCGGCTGGGATCCAGGTTGGGAGTAACACCTGTGCGGATCGGCGCGGTGGCGGCCTTGACAGGCAACTCGACTCTCTGTCACGGTTGACAGGTTTGCACGCGATGCGACCCGCGACAGACAGTCGACATGGCAAAACCTCCATCCAATGTGATGGAGCGGGATGATGGTGGAAGGGAAACCGGGTTCATGGCGCTAGTCGAAATCGACGACATCGAGCTTGCCGCTCCCCAGCCCGGGAAGCTCCGGGCCTTCGCGCTCGACGCGCCCCGCATCGGGGGCCGCAACGTCTACGACTTCGAGGTCGCCGGCTGGGTTCTCGGGGCAGAGCAACCGGCGAAGGAGATCGAGATCCATCAGGGCGGGGTCATCATCCGCCGCACCCCGCTCGATCAGCAGCGGCCCGATGTCGCGCGCGACTACCCGGACGTCCCCAAGGCGGGCGTTTCCGGCTTTCGCACCTGGGTGAGCGTCGTCGGGCTGGAGCCCGACGTGCCGGTGCAGGTGCGCGCGGTGATGGAGGATGGCACGCGCGCCCGGCTCGGCAGCGTCAGCCTGCGCCACCAGCCGGTGCAGTCCGGCTTCGAACCG
The DNA here is from genome assembly GCA_020853615.1 of Thermomicrobiales bacterium. GTDB lineage: Bacteria > Chloroflexota > Chloroflexia > Thermomicrobiales > UBA6265 > JACCXM01. The sequence continues at coordinate 17,181 of JADYYO010000159.1, read as the reverse complement.
AAACTGCAACCGCTCATGCTGACGACCATGGGCCGCGCCGGCACGACCTGGACCATGCGCCTCCTCTCCGAGCATCCCCAGATCGTGGTTCACCGCTGGCACCCCTACGAGCTGCGCGTCGCCCGCTACTGGTGGCACATGCTCAAGACCCTCTCCGAGCCGCGCGACCCGTACCACTCGGCGCAGGCCGACCGCTTTCAGACGAACAAGCAGTGGATCGGCTACAACCCCTTCTACCCGGAGCCGATCGCCGTCACGCCGGGGCTGGGCGAGTGGATGGGGCGCGACTACGTCGAGGATCTCGCCCGCTTCTGCCAGCGCAATGCGGAAGAGGCGTACCTGCGCATCGCCGCCGGGCAGGGGCAGTCGCACGTCCGCTACATGGCCGAGAAGCACCGCGCCGACAATCTCCCCTGGCTCGTCTGGGAGCTCTATCCCCGGGCGAAGGAGATCTTCCTGGTGCGCGACTTCCGCGATGTCTACAGCTCGATGCTCGCCTACAACCGGAAGTTCGGCCGCCGCGCCTTCGGCCCCGACCACATCGAGACCGACGAGGAGTTCGCGCGCTTCCTGCGCAACAGCACCATCCGCAACCTCAGCCGCTCGTGGCCCAAGCGCCAGGACCGCGCGCACCTGATTCGATACGAGGATCTCATCACCCGGCCGCACGAGGTGCTCCCCGGCGTGCTCCGCTATCTGGAGCTGGATGCCTCCGAGCAGACGGTCACCGGCATGCTGGAGCGCGCCTCGGCCGAGAACCCGGAGATGAAGCAGCACCTGACGAGCAGCAACGTCTCCAACTCGCTCGGCCGCTGGAAATCCTCGCTGACGCCCGAACTGCAGACCGTCGCCAACAGCGCGTTCGGCGACGTCCTCGAGCAGTTCGGCTATCAGGTCTAGTCGCCATGCGCGTGGTGATCGCCGCGCCGCGCAGAAGCGGCGGCCCGCTCCTGCGCTGCCTCCTTAGCGCCGCCTATCACCTGGCGGCCGTCGGCTCGCGCGACGCGCCCGAGCGAGACGATCTCGCGGCGATCGACGCCTGGATGGCTGATCTGCCGGAGCAGAGCGTGACGATCGCGGGCTTTCCCTTCTCTCCCGAGCTGAAAGCCATCGCTCGCCGCCACGACGTGCGCCTCGTCGCGATCCTGCGCCACCCGTTCGACCTGTTCCTCTCCAATCACGACGTGGCGCAGCAGCAGGCGAAGCGGCGGAAAGGACCTGTCGAGAACGCCAGGTCCTGGGGCAAGCTCGCCGGGCTCGCGCTCGATGATCCCGCGACGCTCGCCTACGCGCGCGACGATTTCGGCGAAGACATCGCCTGGTTGGAAGGCTGGCAGGAGAGCGGCGCTCCGGTGGTCCGATATGAATTGCTCGACGCCGATCCGGCGGCCGTCCTGACCGGGATCGCGCCGCATTTTGGGCCGCTCGACAGCGCCGGGATCGCCAGGGCCGTCCAGCTCTGCCCCGCGGAGAACGTCGTCGTCAGCCGGCCCGACCGCGGACGCCGGATGCCCGCGCTCCCCGCCGAAGCCTGGCGTACGCAGTTGCCCGCGCCGGTGCTCGCGCTGCTCCGCGACCGCTACGGCGCCGCCGCCGCTCGCCTCGACTACGACGCCGGCCAGGAGTGATCGTGTCAGACGAAATCGGGGTTATCACTTCCGATTCGCCGTGCTCACCCTCACCCCCAACCGCCACCCAGAGGGTACCCAGCCCACTCCGGTGGGCGAGGGGAGTGTTGACGTCGAGGCAGCGCAACAGACCCAGAGTCTTTCTACGCAATCTGCGTAAAGATGTTCCGCCTGTCACGCCATCTCGCGAAAACCCTCCCCTCGCCCTGCGCACAGGGCCGGGCACCCCTTGGGTGGCGGTTAGGGGTGAGGGCAACCCGTGGCCCACCGGCGGTGATTGCCCGGATTTCGTATCACAAGGTTCGCCGGCATGAGGATCGTCATCGCGGGCCCGCCGAAAACGGGCAACATGTGGCTGAAGTGCCTGCTCGGCCGGGCTTACGGGCTGCGCTGGCTCCGGCCGTTCGAGACACCGGAGCGGGCCGATTTCGCCGCGCTCCAGGCGTGGCTGGCGGATCGTCGCTTCCCCGACAACACGATCTTCCACCAGCACTACGACTATTCGCCCGACCTGGCTGCCGCCTTCGCCGCCGTCCCCGCCCATCTTGTGACCATCGTGCGCGATCCCTACGACGCCTTCGTCTCGACCTACTACACCCTTCAGCTCCACGCAGAGGATGCGAACGCGAAGGGGCGCAAGTTCACCGAGCTGATGGGCAAGCCGATCGACGACCCGGCGGTGATCGATTTCCTGCGCCAGGGCGGCTACCGGAACAATCTCCTCAAGGGGCGCGATTGGGCGGCAAGCGGCGATGCCGTGGTCCTCCGTTACGAAGAGCTGATCCGCGATCCACTCGCGGCACTGCAGCAGGCCGCGGCCGAGCTGGGGCCGGTGAGCGACGAGGCGCTGCAGACGGCGATCGACTACTGCACCGCCGACCGCATGCGGGAGCGGACGAAGGGGGGCAAGCGGCACGTGCGCGCGGCCACCGTCGGCGACTCGCAACGGAAACTCGGCGACGAGCACTATGCCGCCTTCCGCGACGCCTACGCCGACCTGATCACCGAGCTCGGCTATCCCGTGCGCTGAAGGCCGGTCATCCTCCGTTCCAGAGCTGGTCGAGGTTCTCCAGAATCTCGGTGAATGCCCGTCGCTCCGTCTCCATGCTATGCCGCTGCGCGGTCTCCCGCGCGTTCGACCGCACGCGCTCCATCTCGGTGTCGCTCAGAGTGAGGGCGTTCTCCGTCGCGGCGATGACCTCGTCGAACTTGTAAGAAGGCAGGAAACCGTCGTGGCCCGATTGCAGGAAGGCGCGGCTGCCGACGTACTCCGGGCAGACCACGATCGTCCCCAAAGCCAGCCCCTCGAGCGCCGGAAGGTAGAGCCCTTCGCGCTCGTTCGGCAGATAGAGCGTCACGCGTGCTCGCCGCATTCCGTTCAGGAACTCGTCCCGGCGAACGAGATCGGTGAACACTTCGATCGTCCGACCCGGCGCCGCTAGAGCCTCTGCCGCGCGGAGGGCCATCGCCGGTTGCTTCAGCCCGGCAATCAGCAGATCAACTGGCCGCTCGGCCAGCTCGGGCGACTCGCCGAACGGCACATCGATGCCGTTCGGGATGGCGAAGATCGGCCCGCTCGTTCCCGTGGCGGCGACGGCATCGGCCACGTCTTGGCTGACGCAGATGCGGATGGCTTTCCGATCCAGATACCGGGACTGGACACTCCAGTCATCCGTGTGGCGGACGTGCTGAATGAGGTTGAGCACCGGCACGTCCCGCTCGAGCAGGCCCTGGTCCTCCAGCCGCTGCCAATCCCGGCCGGCGATGAAGAGGATGTCCGGCTCGATCTCGTCGGCGCGTGCGATGATCCGGTCGCGCGCGGCAGTCCACGGATTGCTTTCATCCCAGGAAGAGTTCTCGTCAAAAAGCACTCGAGCGTCGAACCCTGGCGCGGCGATGACGTGATTGAAGTAGTTCCAGACTTTCAGATGGCCGCCGTGGAAACGTCGGTACTTCCGGTGAAAGAGGACGGTGCGCACGATACCCCCCGGCTGGAAATAGCCCACTCTGGCGCGGGAGTGTAGCCGATAAACGCCTCTCCTCATTATGGTCCGCAGGTTTGGTACACTCACTCATCGCCCGAGCGACAACCCGCGCGATCGCTCGTTTTCGCGGCTCACGCGGCCGTTGTCGTGGCGCGGGCGATCAACAGAGCGACGCTGGACGCCTCGCCTCCAGCCGCGGCAACCGAAGAGGAGCGCGATCCTTGAGGATCATCATTGCGGGGCCGCCCAAGGCCGGCAACGTCTGGCTGAAGTGCATTCTCGGCCACATCTACGGGCTGCGCCCATTGACCAACCGCGAGACGCCCCAGCGGCCGCAGTTTCATCTCTTCAAGAGCTGGGTCGAGGAGGGCGGCTTCCCCGACGGGACGATCTTCCACCAGCACTACGACTACAAGGACGAACTGGTCGACCTGATCGACGCCATCCCGGCACATACGGTCACCATCATCCGCGATCCGTACGATGGCTTCGTCTCCTCCTACTTCACGATTCAGCAGCACAAGGAAGACGGCCTTCGCTCGGGCCGCCGCACCGACGTCATGGTCGGCAAGAAGCTCTCCGACCCCGAGGTGATCGCCTACCTGCGCAACGGCGGCTTCCGCAACAACATGCGCCGCGCGAAGGAGTGGCTGGAGAGCGGCCGCACCCACGTCGTCCGCTACGAGCGGCTCCACTCGAACCCGGTCGAGGAATTGCGCGCGATCACGGACAAGATCGAGCCGGTGCCGGACGAGCAGATCGCGGCGGCGATCGAGGCGTGCAGCGCCGACAACATGCGCAAGATGGGCGGCGAGCGCTCGAAGCACGTGCGCGCGGCGAAGGTCGGCGACTCGCGCGAGAAGCTGAACGACGAGCACCTCGCCATCTTCCGCGACAAGTACGCCGACATGATTCGCGCGCTCGGATACGAGGTTCGTTAGGCGCCGCTCGCTGCTCGACTCGCATTGGCTGGTATATCGCGCACAGGGGAGGGCGCAGATGCGCATCGTGATTTCGTCACCGCCCAAGATGGGCAACAAGTGGTTGAAGTGCTTGCTCAGCCGCGTCTATGACCTGCAGTGGGTCATCGGCGAGGACTCTCCGAACACCAATGTCGCCCAGTTCAAGAAGTTCGTCGATGAGGGGCGGTTCCCGGAGAACACGATCTTCCACCAGCACGTCAAGTACAAGCCCGCCCTGTGCGACATCATCGACACCATCCCCGCGCATCTGGTGACGATCGTCCGCGATCCCTACGACGCCTTCGTCTCGATGTACCACTGGATGCAGACACGAACGGAGTACGACCGGGAGCGCGGCCGGGTCCGCCCCAAGGAGCGGCCCCGGGATGCGATGTACGACAAGCCGATCGACGACCCGGCCGTGCTCGACTTTCTCGCGACCAGCTATGGCGAGCAGATTCAGCGGGCGCACGACTGGGTGACGAGTGGCCGCGCCATCGTCGTCCGCTACGAAGACCTGCACAAGGATGCTGTCGAGACGTTGACCCGGGTGACGGATCAGATCGAGCCGGTCGATCCGGAGCGGGTGAAGCAGGCGGTCGAGGCATGCAACGCGGAGAACATGCGCAATATGAGCCAGCGCATGTCCAAGCACGTGCGCGCGGCGAAGGTCGGCGACTCGCGCGGCAAGCTCGATGACGCGCACCTGAAGATCTTCCGCGAGCAGTATGGCGATCTGGTCACGGCCATCGGCTACGAGGTCCGATAGCCGCGTGCGCCGATCACCTCACACGCTGACGTCATGAGGATCGTCGTCTCGGCCCCGCCGAAATCGGGAAACCACTGGATCGGCTGCCTCCTCTCGACGATCTACGGTTTGCAGTACCCGACGCCGGGCGGCCACGCCGCCACCGCCAGCCCCGAGACGCTTGCGGAGTTCGCCGCCTCCGGGGGCTTCCCGGACGGCAGCATGTTCCACCACCACACCCGATTCCACCCGCGTCTCTGCGACGTCATCGACGCCATCCCGGCGCACCACGTCACGATGGTCCGCGACCCGTACGACGTCTTCGTCTCCATGTACTACTGGGAGCAGGAGCGGTCGGCGCGCGGCCTCGGCCGCGACCGCCCGCGGCCAAGGCATGCAATGTACGGCAAGCCGATCGACGACGAGGCGGTGCTCCAGTTCCTCGCCGACGGCTTCGGTCCGCATATCGAACGCGCGAACGGGTGGATTCACAGCGGCCGTGCCATCCCGATCCGCTATGAAGAACTGCACGATTCGCCAGTCGCCGCGCTGCAGCGCGTGACCGGCCAGATCAAGCCGGTCTCGGACGAGACGATCGTTGCCGCCCTCGAGGCCTGCCGCGCCGACCGGGCCCGTCAGCAGGACGAAAAGATGGCGTGGCACGTGCGCGCGGCGCGGGTCGGCGACTCCCGCGACAAGCTGGGCGAGGCGCACTTGCGCATCTTCCGCGAGCGCCACGGCGACCTTATCCGCTCGCTCGGCTACGAAGTGCGGTAGTCTGCGGAGCATTCGATACCGATTCGATCGGTCGTCGTTCAGCCCGGCGGTCGCGTATCCGGGCGCGCATCGGTTGCCGGATCGGGGAGCCGAGGAACGGATGAATGTCGTCGATTTCGGCATTCTGGTGATCATCGGGTTCTACACGGTGCAGGGCCTGCAACGGGGCTTCGTGCTCGGCCTCGTCGACCTCGCCACCTTCGCCCTCGCCATCCTCCTCGGCGCCAGGCTCGCCGATATCCCGGCCTCCCCGCTCCATGACTGGGGGATCCCTGCGCCCTTCGCCTTGACCCTCGGGGTGATCGTCGCTGCCATCGTCAGCATCGCCATCATCGGGCTGGCGGTCAGGATCCTGCTGGCGCCGCTCGCCCGGCTGGGGGCAGGCACGCCGCTCGGTTGGGCGAACAGCGTGCTCGGGCTCTTGCCCGGGCTCGCGCGGGGCATCGCGATCGCCGCCATCGTCATGACAGTGCTCTCCGTCTTTCCGTTCGAATCCGAGACAAGCCACATGCTGCAGGGCTCCCGGCTCACTCGTCCCCTCATCACAGCCGGGCAGCAAGCGCTCGATGCAGGATTGCGCTGGTCAGGACTCGACCCCGTCTCCCTCGGCTTTCGGTACGATCCGCCGGTACGGGGCGTCTCGCCCTGACGGAAGGCAACCGGGCGCGCGGCTTGCTACAGTGTCCGCATTCGCCGGTCCGGGCCACACTATGTGGCTCGGCATTGTCGTGAAAGCGCCGGGAGAAACGCGTGGATGTCATTCTTCCCGTGGCGGGTCTTGGCACCCGCCTGCGGCCGCAGACGTGGTCAAAACCGAAGCCGCTGGTCAGCGTCGCTGGCAAACCGATGCTCGGGCATGTGATCGACCGCGTGCTCGAGGCCGAGCCGGAGCGACTGGTCTTCATTACCGGCTATCTCGGCGACCAGATCGAGGCGTGGGCGGCGGGGCACGTCGAGCTGCCAGTCTCGTTCGTCGAGCAGCCGTACATGCGCGGCCAGACCGATGCCATCATCCGCGCGCGCGACATCGTTCAGGGTGATGCGCTGATCCTCTTCCCCGACATGCTCTTCGAGGCCGACCTGAGCGGCCTGCGCGATGTCGACGCCGATGTCGTCATGTTCACGAAGGAGGTCGAGGACCCCTCTGCGCTCGGCATCGCCGTCGTCGAGGACAGCCGCATCGTCAAGCTCGTCGAGAAGCCGAAGGAACCGATCTCCAACCTCGCGGTGATCGGGATCTACTACTTCCGCCACATGCCCGCCCTCTACTCCGCGATCGAAGAGCAGATGCAGCGCGGGATCGCGCTCAAGAACGAGTACTTCCTCGCGGACGCGATCCAGTTGATGATCGATCGCGGGGCGGTCGTCGTGCCGAAGCCGGTTACGGAATGGGAGGATTGCGGCAGCGCCGAGAACCTGCTGGCTACCAATCGGTTCCTCCTCGAGCGGCAGCCCCGGCGCGAGCTGTCGCACGATGGCGCGGTCGTGATCCATCCGTCGTACGTCGACGAGAGCGCGTGCGTCGAGAACTCGGTGATCGGCCCCTACGCCAGCATCGGCCCGAGGGTGACGGTGCGCAACAGCATCGTGCGCAACAGCATCGTCGAGGAGGCGGCGACCATCGGCGAGGCGCACCTCGACAGCGCGCTGGTTGGCCGCCGCGCGACCGTGAGCGGCATGCTGCGCCAGCTCAACATCGGCGACGACGCGGTCGTGATGGCATGAGCGTGGTCGATCCCAATCGGCGGTGGATCGAGCTTTCGGTCGTCTGCGAGCCGGAGGCGGTCGAGTCGGTGGCCGAGCTCTTCGCCCGCTACGGGTTCAATCAGGGCGTGGCGATCGAGGAGTCGTTCACGCAGGATGCGGACGGCGACAACTTCGCGGTCGATCAGACCGGCCCGGTGACGGTCCGCACCTTTCTCAATGCGGCCGACGTGAAACCGGAGACGATCGAGGAGATCCGCCATGCGCTCTGGTATCTCGGGCGGCTGCGCGCGATCGGCGATCTGGCAGTCACCGAGCGGGCAGAAGAGGACTGGGCGAACGCCTGGAAGACGCACTACAGCGTGCATCCGGTCGGGAATCGGGTCCTCGTGCGGGCGCCCTGGCACGACTACGCGCCCGAGCCGGGCCAGGTCGTCATCGAGCTCGACCCCGGCATGGCCTTTGGCACCGGCCTGCACCCCTCGACGCAACTCTCCATGATCGCGGTCGAGGAGGTGCTGCGGCCAGGCGATCGTGTGCTCGACGTCGGCATCGGCTCGGGGATCCTCGCCACCGGCGCGGCGCTCCTCGGCGCCTCCCGTGTCGATGGCGTCGACGTCGAGCCGGTTGCCGTCCGCTCGGCGCGGGAGAACGCGGAGCGCAACGGCGTCGCCGATCGCGTGCAAGTCGCGCTCGGCAGCGTCGGGCCTGGCGAGCCGTTCACCGGCGAGTACGACCTGGTCGTCGCCAACATCATCGCGCGCGTCCTGATCGAGCTCGCCCCGCACCTGAACGCGGCCGTCAGGCCCGGGGGGACGCTCATCCTGGGCGGGATCATCGATATCAAGGAAGACGCGGTCGTCGCGGTGTTCACCGACCTGGGTCTCACGCTTGACCGGCGCCAGCAGCGGGAGGATTGGGTCGTGCAGGTCTGGCGAAAGGCCGCCGCATGACGGGAATCGTCACGGATCGGCTCTATACTCGGCGCATGATGCATGACCGGCGAACGCACCGAAGGACAGACGATGGAGCGTGACGGTCAGGGCCCTGCCGGCGCGCTGCCCGAGACGCCGCACGACTTGCCGTTCAACCGCGCGGTCGTCGACGAGATCGTCGATCGCGTCCGCTCGGGCACGGCGATCGATCTCCTCGACGCGACGCTCGATGCCGTCGACTGGTCGGCATTCGCCGGCCCCGACGGCAAGCCGCTCGGCGCCGCCGACCTGGCGGCGCTGCGCACCTACTATCGCGAGAAATGGAGCGACATCGGCGCCCTCTTCCTGGCTGAGCTCCTCTCGACCGAGTTCATGACCGAGCAGCGCGCCCGGGGAGATATCGTCTTCTCGGAACGGCTCCTGCAGCTCGGGCGCAACGAGCCCGACCTCTGGCATGAAATCCGGCAGTTCTTCCGGCGCAAGGAGACCGTGACCGCCCTGCTGGCGGCCGCGCACACGTCGTCCGCATCGATCGCCCCCATCTCCGACGACGATGCAGACGAGGAGGACCTCTCGGAATGACCCGCATTTGCGTCGTGGGCGGCGGCGGCTACGTCGGCCTGGGCTACGCCGTGGCGCTGGCCGAGCTCGGGCACGACGTCGTCGGCCTCGACATTGCTGCCGGCCGCGTCGCGCTCCTCAACCAGGGGACGAGCCCGATCTACGAGGTCGGCCTGCCGGAGATGCTGCGGCGCAATCTGGACGCCGCCCGCCTCCGCTTCACCACCGACTACGCCGAGGCGGTTCCGGGGAGCGACCTGGTCTTCCTCTGCACTGGCACGCCCTCCCTCTCCGACGGCGAAGCCGACCTGCGTCAGGTCCGCTCGGCCGCCGCCTCCATCGGCATGCATCTCGTGCCTGGCACGCGGACCATCATCGTCAACAAGAGCACGATGCCGGTCGGTACGGCCGATCTCGTTGCCGGCATTGTCGCGGAGTATGCGCCGGAGGGCGCGCGATTCGCGGTCATCAGCAACCCCGAGTTTCTTCGCGAGGGGCGGGTGCTGCACGATATCCTCCGCCCCGATCGGGTGGTCCTCGGCGGCGACGATGAGGAGGCGCTGGAGATCGTCGCGGAGCTGTACGGGCCGCTGCAGGCGCCGATCCTCCGCACCGACCACCGCTCGGCTGAGCTGATCAAGTACGCGGCGAACGCCTTCCTTGCCACCAAGATCTCATTCATCAACGACATCGCGCGGCTTTGCGAGCGGCTGGGCGCGGACGTCACCGACGTGGCCGAAGGGATCGGCGCCGACGAGCGGATCGGCCCCCGCTTCCTCCACGCTGGCATCGGTTTCGGTGGCTCCTGCTTTCCGAAGGATGTCGGTGCGCTCACGCGCATGGCCGAGGGCGCCGGCCTCCATCCGGGACTCTTGCGCGCGGTGATGGAGATCAACCGCGACGCGCAACGCCGCTTCGTCGCTCGCGCCGACGAACTTCTCGCCGGTCTGGACCGGCGCGTCATCGCGATCTGGGGGCTGGCCTTCAAGGAGGGGACCGACGATCTGCGGGAATCGCCAGCGGTCGCCATCGCCGAAATGCTGATGGAGCGAGGGGCCATCGCGCGTGCTCACGATCCGGCCGCGCGCGAAAACGCGGCGCGACGGCTGCCGCGCGTCATCCTCTGCGACTCGCCAGTCGAGGCGGCAACGGGCGCCGATGCCGTCATGCTCTGCACCCCATGGCCCGAGTATCGCGATCTCGACTTCACCGAGGTTGCGCGATCGATGTCGGGCGACATCATCCTCGATGGACGGAACCTGCTCGACGCGAGCCACGTCGCGGCCGCTGGCCTTCGGTACGAGGGGATCGGCAAGGGTGCGGACCGCGCCCGCGCGGCAGACGCGGCCTCGCCTCAGGTCGCACGCGGCGCCTGAGGCGACACGGTTCCCATGCGCTGTCGTCGTCTATATGAAATTCGGATATTCACTGACACCGTGGCAACACGACAAGGGCCGGCTCTCGCGCGAAATCGCTGACCGAGCCGGCCCTTCGCCCGTGATCGTCCCGCCTACGCGGCGTTCGCGAAGCGCTGCACGGCCGTGCTGGCGACTGCCAGCGCCGCCACATTCGCCATCGCCTGCGCGAGATCGAGCTCGCCCTGCGTCAGCCCGAAGGGCTCGCCGCTCCGGTCCGCCGCGATCACCCCGACCGCCCGATCGTCGATCCGGATCGGCGCCACGAGAACCGAGGTGAGCGACGTCGACACCGCCTCCGACACGTTGCGCCCGGTCAGGTCTTCGACGAGGGCGCGCGGCGCGCGCGACGCCTCGTCGACGAACGGGGCATTCTCGACCGAGGTCTCGATCGGGAGATTCGTCAGGGGCGCACCGAACGCGCCGACGCGGATGGTGCGCCCGCGTTGCTGATCGATGAGGCGAATTGCCACCCGCCGCATGCCGAGGGTGCCCGCGAGGCGGTCAGCGATCAGGTCGAACAGCTCTTCGCGCGGGGCTTCGGCCGCCGCCGCGTGCAGCGCTTCATACAGCGACGCCAGCCGGCTCGCCAATTCGACCCGCTCGGCCGAGGCGAGATCGAGCAGGGCCGGCGTCGCCTCCGGATTCGGCTCGCGCCGACGGTACTTGCGCGGCGCGCGCTCACGCATCGGCCGCCAGTCTCGTAGATCCTCCGAAGCAATCAGGGCCATCCGGCCCAGCCGGGTGGCCGGCAGCTTGCCCCGCCGCACCGCACGGGAGACCGTGTGGTACGAGACCCCTTTCAATCGGGCGGCTTCCGCCATCGTGTAGACGTCGCCGCCACCTGGCATGTCGGTCACAAATGACTCCTTGAACTCGTCAACGGGTGTTCGTCACCCGGATTTCGGCTCACTCATGGATTGCGCCCGCGGTAGTTCCATGCTGTCGATGGCGCAAACCAATGGTACACCTCCCGGCAGATTTCCACAATTTCGGGATGGCGATCTTTCACTTTATCAATCCGGCAGATGGCCGATTTTCGATCGCGTGTGGAACGGCCTTCTCTTCAGAGTGATGCATCGTGTCACGTTGTGTGCCCTCGTCGCCTCGATGTCGATTCCGATAATGATGATGGCAGCCCGGACTACCAGACGGGGACCGATTGACCAGACATCACCGGCCGTCATAGCATGCGGCCGGTCCTACCGCGTCACTCGATCGGGAGGGAACATGCCCAGATTCGCGGCAAACCTGTCGATGCTCTTCACGGAGCATCCCTTTCTCGAACGCTTCGGCCGGGCCAGAGAGGCCGGGTTCGAGGCAGCCGAATTTCTCTTTCCCTACGACTACGACATCGACGCCATCGCCCGGGAGCTGGAGCGCCACCGGCTCACCCAGGTCCTCTTCAACCTGCCCGCTGGCAATTTCGCGGCTGGCGATCGCGGTCTGGCCAATGACCCGCGGCGCGTCGACGAGTTTCGGGCGGGAGTGCATGAGGCGCTCCGGATCGCCGGGCTCTTCGGCACCGAGAAGCTGAACTGCCTCGTCGGCATGCGGCTGGCCGACGTGCCGGAGGAGGTCCAGGAGGCGACGCTGATCGACAACCTCCGCTACGCTGCCGATGCCGCTGCCGCGGCCGGGGTGCGCCAGGTCACGGAGCCGCTGAACGCCTTCGATGCGCCGGGCTACTTCCTGACCACCCCGGACGCCGGCTTCGCCATCGTCGAGAAGGCGGCGCACCCGAACCTCACGCTGGAATACGATATCTACCACGCGCAGCGGATGGCCGGGAATCTCGCGGCGACCATCGCCGCCCGCATCGACCAGATCGGCCACGTGCAGATCGCCGACAGCCCTGCCCGGCATGAGCCGGGGACGGGCGAGATCAATTACCCCTTCGTCCTGCAGGTCCTCGATGACGCCGGCTACGGCGGCTGGGTGAGCCTGGAGTACCGGCCGAAGGAGGATACGGAGTCGTCACTCGAGTGGTTGCGCGAGATGGGCTACTGGCCCGCGCGCGACGCCTAGCCAGGGAGGGGTGCGAGATGGCCCAGTTCGAAGGAGCGCCGGTCGGGTTCATTGGCCTCGGCATCATGGGCAAGCCGATGGCGCGCAACCTGGCGCAGGCCGGCTATGACCTCATCGTCTACAACCGGAGCCAAGACGATATCGACGCCCTGACCGCCGAGGGAAGCAAGTTCGTGGCGGGCATGAGCGCCCGCGATGTCGCCGAGCAGACCAAAGCGATCATCACCATGCTCCCCGATTCGGCCGACGTGCACGACGTCGTCTTCGGGCAGCGGGGCCTCCTGTCCGCACTCGGGCCGGGCCACCTCCTGATCGACATGAGCACCATAGCTCCGGCCACGTCGATCGAGGTCAACGACGCCGTGCGCGAGAAGGGTGGCCGCGCGCTCGATGCCCCCGTCTCCGGCGGGGACAAGGGGGCGATCGCCGGCACGCTGAGCATCATGGTCGGCGGCGAGAGCGAGGACTTCGCGCGGGCAATGCCGCTCTTCGAGGCAATGGGCAAGACGATCGTCCACGTCGGCGGGCCAGGCGCGGGCCAGACCGTCAAGGCGTGCAACCAGGTCGTCGTCGCCATCAACTATGCGGCGGTCAGCGAGGCGCTCGTGCTCGGGGCGAAGGCGGGCGTCGATCCGCGCAAAATTGTCCAGGTGCTCTCCGGCGGCCTGGCCACGAGCCGTGTGCTCGAGCTCAAGGGCGCGTCGATGGTCGACCACCAGTTCGCTCCCGGCTTCCGCGTCGATCTGCACCGGAAGGATCTCGGCATCGCCCTCGCCACCGCGCGCGAAGATGGGGTGCCGGTTCCGGTCACGGCGCTCGTCGGTCAGCTCTTCGAAGCGCTTGCGGCGGCAGGGCGCGGCGACCTCGACCACAGCGCGCTGGTCACCATCTACGAAGACCTCGCCCACTTCACCATCGACGGCGCGAGCTAGGGCGGCGTGCGCAGGGCGTGTCATGCTGACGGAGGAAGCATCTCGGCACACGGGAATCGTGATTCCCGCGCGCCGAGATCGTTCGCAAGTTCAGGACGACACGAGTGCTATACGCCGGCGTGCCGGCGCGCGGGTGGCGACCAGGCGGCAAGTGGGGTGAATCGCTGCCCGGAATGGGCAGTCCGTGGCAGACTCTCCACAATACGTCGACTTGCCGCTCGCGCCGCCCGCCTGGCGCGGGTAAGGTTCTGGTTCGGAGACCGCGATGACCATACAGGGCGCCCAACAGCCGGGCGCGCCCCTCTTCGACGATGCCGCGCGCCGCTACGATGCCCTCCTCGTCCTCTCGTTCGGAGGACCAGAGGGGATGGAGGACGTGCTCCCCTTCCTGGAGAACGTCACCCGGGGCCGGAACATCCCGCGCGAGCGCCTCGAGGAGGTGGCGGAGCACTACTATCACTTCGGCGGCGTCAGTCCCATCAACGCCCAGAATCGCGCGCTGATCGCGGCGCTGGAGCGAGAGCTCGCTGCCCACGGCATCGCCCTGCCGATCTACTTCGGCAACCGAAACTGGCGGCCATTCCTGAGCGACACGATCGAGGAGATGCGCGCGGACGGCGTGCGCGAGGTCCTCGTCTTCGTCACCTCGGCCTATAGCTCCTACTCCGGCTGCCGCCAATACCGTGAAGACGTGATGAGCGCGCTCGACGCGCTCGACGTCCACGACATGCGCTTCGACAAGATCCGCGTCTTCTTCAACCACCCCGGCTTCATCGAGCCGATGGCGGAACGCGTGCGCGATGCGCTGGCCGCGCTGTCCGAGGAGCGGCAGCCGAACGCCGAGGTAGTCTTCACCGCGCACAGCATTCCCCTCGCGATGGCGAAGGGGAGCGCCTACGAGCGTCAACTGCGCGAGGCGACTCGCCTCGTCGCGGAGCGCGCCGGGGCCGCGCGCTACCGCCTCGCCTGGCAGAGCCGGAGCGGACCACCGCAGGTCCCCTGGCTCGAACCGGACATCCTCGACGTTTTGGCCGAGCTGGGCCGCTCGGGGGTCAAGGATGTCGTCGTCGTTCCCATCGGCTTCATCTCCGATCACCTCGAGGTCCTCTTCGACCTCGATGTCGAGGCGCGCGAGTTGGCCAATCGCCTCGGCATGGGGATGACCCGGGTCCCCTCCATCGGCGTCGATCCGGCCTTCGTCACGATGATCCGCGAGTTGATCGAGGAGCGCCTGACCGAAGATCCGGAGCGCCGCGCGCTCGGCACGCTCGGCGCCAGCCACGACATCTGCCCGCTCAACTGTTGCCGGCTCGAGAGCGCGCGGCGCCCGGCCGCCAGCGACCGGGAGCGTGCGATTGCCTGATGCGGACCGTCGCCCGGTGGCGGCACAACAGCGGCATGCGCAGATCGTGCCATGCTGAGGAACGACGCCTCTCGACACCGGGGACGCGCTGGTCCGGGAAGCCGAGATCCTGCGCTGCGCTCAGGATGCCACCTCGTCCGCATGGTGCTGAAGGCGCGGCCGCGAGCCGCGAGGAGGAGTCTGGATGGAGAACCCGCTTCCCGTCAGCCAGGCCGATGCCGTTGTCATCGGCGCCGGCGCGTTCGGCCTGAGCACGGCGTTTCAGCTCGCCAGTCTCGGCGCCGGGACGGTGGTGGTGCTCGACCGCTTCGCGCCCGGCTCCCAGACCTCCCCCCGCGCCGCCGGGCTCTACAAGCTCGTCCAGGCCGACGAAACGCTGACCCGGCTCGCCCAGTCGAGCATCGAGATCATCCGTGGCTTCTCGCAAGCAACCGGCATCCCCCTCCCGTACGTCGAATCAGGAAGCCTGCTGGCGGCGCGGACGGCCGCGCATGCGGCGATGGTCGACGACGAGGCGCGCGCCTCGGCCGGCTGGGGCGTCGAGCTCGAGCAGCTCGATGCGGCGGGGGTCCATCGCATCGCGCCCTATCTCAGCGGCAAGGGGATCCGGTCGGCCTGGTTCATCCCCGCCGATATCTACATCGAAGAGCCGCGCACCCTCCTCGACGCCTACATGACCGCCCTTGGCCAACTCGGCTCGCATGTCGTCGGCGAGGCGCCGGTGACGGAGATCCTCCGCCGCAATGGGGAGATCGTCGGGGTCGCCACGTCGCGCGGCGAGATCGCCACGCCGCTGGTCGTCGACGCCGCGGGAGCGTGGGCGCGGGGCGTGGGCGCACTCGCGGGCACCGACATCCCGATCGCCCCGGTGCGGCACCAGCTCTTCATCACGCGGCCGATCGCCGGCATGGCGCCGACCGAGCCGATCGCCCGTATTGTCGACGCCTCGGCCTATCTCCGCCCCGCGCGCGGCGGCCTGATGATGGGCGGGATGGAGAGCGACCCGCTCGTGATCGAGCCGCGCCTCGACCCGAGCTTCGAGATGTCGCGGACCCCGCTTGACATGGCGATCCTCGACACGTTCACCGAGGCGCTCGGCCCGCTGGTGCCCGCGCTTGGCGATACGCCGGTCGCTGAGCACCGGGGCGGCCTCTTCACCATGACGCCCGACGCGCGCTTCCTGGCCGGGCCGGTCCCGGGCGTCCGGGGCCTCTGGACGGCGACCGGCTGCAACGGCAGCGGCTTCTCCATTTCATCTGGTGTCGGCCGCGCGCTGGCCGAGTGGATCGTCGGCGGCGAACCGCCCTTCGATCTCTCGATCCTCGACCCGGGCCGGTTCGGCCCCGGCCCATTCGAGGATGCCGCGCTTGCCGAGGCCGCACGCGACCGTTACGCCAACTACTACACGCCGAGCGAGTCGCCAGCGGCGTCATAGTGCGGCGTGCACCCCCCGTGTCATGCTGACGAAGGAAGCATCTCGGCTCACGCGACGCGTGGTCCCGGAGCGCTGGGATCCTTCGCTTCGCTCAGGAGGACACGGTTGCCGTGTCGCGGCGTACGGGATGACGCGGTTTCTGCATGAGGCCGTGGGCGATGCGCACGTACTGGGTCTACATCATGACCAATCGATCAGGGACGTTGTATACCGGTGTGACGAACGACCTCGCGCGCCGCGTGTACGAACATCGCCATCATCTGGTCCCCGGATTCACGGCCCGGTACCGGATCGACCGATTGCTCCACGCTGAATCGTTCCCGGAGATTCGCGACGCGATCGCGCGCGAGAAGCAGATCAAGGGCTGGACGCGCGCTCGCAAGCTCGCCCTCGTCGCGGAATCGAACCCCGACTTCCGCGACCTTGGCGAGGAGTGGTTTGACCCCAGATAGCGCGACAGCAGCGTGTATAACCCGTGTCATCCCAAGTGCCGTGACACAGCGCCGGTGTCATCCTGAGCGAAGCGAAGGATCTCGGCGCCTCGGAACCACGCGTCCCGTGTGCCGAGATGCTTCCTTCCTCAGCATGACACGTTGCTGAGGACGCCGCTCCAGGCGATACGCTTCAGCGCGTTTCAAGCCGAGTACCGCGACACGCGGGTCGTGTCATGCTGAGGAACGAAGCATCTCGGCTCCGGGAAAGTGGGCT
>JADYYO010000158.1 GCA_020853615.1 Thermomicrobiales bacterium | reverse complement strand
CTCGAGCCGGAGCGGGTATTGACCGCGATACGGAAATCCTCGGTTCCGGCCCGCACGAGGATCTGGTAGTGCGGGCTCCTGCCGAACGTCTCGGCCTTGCGGTCGCGGATCCGCCCCGTCACCACGCAGTAGCGTCTGGAAGCCACCTCTCCCCCCGGGCGCAGATGCGAACCGCCGCGTGGCAATCGCCGCGCGGCGGTCATTGTGCCGGAGAGATAGCTTGTGCGGAGAGTCGCGACGAATCCGCGTGATTGCTTTTCCTTTCGCCTTCGGTGCTCCTGCCCGCGCTCCCCTCTCCTACAGCAGTCTGAACAGGAGAGGGCACGCGGGATTCGACAGGCCTGCCGGCCGCGCCAAACCCTCACCCCCGGCGCCGCCCAGAGGGTGCCCGGCCCAGTCCACTGGAAGAGGGGAACATGTGGCGATATAGCGTGGCAGATACCCTCTGGGCGGCGCCGGGGGTGAGGGCTGGATGCGGCAAGGCGCCGATGATGAGCCGGATTTCGTATCAGTCGGCCGCGCCGCGCGCCGGTTCGGCCTCGGCCTCGGCCTCCGCAGCGTGCAGGGCGACGGCGGCCCGGGGGACGACGTGCCAGAAGGCGGGGAGCGCGCTCCCCCAATCGGCGAGGAGCTGCTCGGCGAGCGGGCTGCTCGTCGCCGCGAGATGCCGTTCGACCAGCGAGCGGAGGAGCGTCGCTTCGGAGGCGTCCGGGACCGCTTCGAGGAGGACGGAGTCGCCGTTGATCCGGTTTGGCAGCGCGCCCTTAGAGTCGTAGACGAAGACGGTCCCGTTCGTCATCCCGGCGCCGAAGTTGTAGCCCGTCGGGCCGAGGACCACGACGCGGCCGCCGGTCATGTATTCGCAGCCATGGTCACCCACTCCCTCGACCACGGCTGTCGCGCCGCTGTTGCGGACCGCGAAGCGCTCGCCGGCGCGGCCGGCCGCAAAGAGGCGGCCGCCGGTCGCCCCATAGAGGACCGTGTTGCCGAGGATGACCTGCGGCGCCGTGAAGGGCGCGACGCGCGGCGGCTGAATCGTGATCTCGCCGCCGGTCATTCCCTTGCCGACGTAGTCGTTTGCCTCCCCTTCCAGCGCGAGGTGGATACCGTTGACGATGAAGGCGCCGAAGCTCTGCCCGGCGCTGCCGCTGAGGCGGACCGAGATCGCACCCTCGGGCAGCCCGTTCGGATGCTGCAGCGTGACGGCGTTGGCGAGTTTTGCGCCGACGGTGCGGTTGTCGGTGCGAACGTCCATCTCGATCGTGACCGGCTCGCCCCGCGCGATCGCGTCGTCGGCGAGTTCGATCAGCGCATCGTCGAGGGTCGCGCCCTGTGGTGCGTGGTCGATCCGCTTTCGCCGCTGCTCGATCGGAGCCGGCTCCGCCAAGAGTGCGCTGACGTCGAGCATGCCGGCGCGCCCAGGCAGCTCTCGCGGCGCGAGGAGATCGGTCCGCCCCACGATCTCGTCGAGGGAGCGGACGCCGAGGGCGGACAGCGTCTCGCGGATGGCGCCCGCCAGATGCTGGAAGTAGGCGATGACCTGCTCCGGCGTGCCGGTGAACTTGGCGCGCAGATCCTCCCGCTGGGTGGCGATCCCGGTCGGGCAGGTGTTGAGGTGGCACTGCCGGGCCATGTCGCAGCCGATGGCGACGAGGACCGACGTGCCGAAGCCGAATTCCTCGGCGCCGAGGATCGCCGCCATGACGACATCCTCGGCCGTCTTCAGGCCGCCGTCAGTGCGCAGGCGCACGCGAGAGCGGAGGCCATTGCGGACGAGCGTCTGCTGCGTCTCGGCGAGGCCGAGCTCCCACGGGCAGCCGGCGTGCTTGATCGACGCGAGAGGCGAGGCGCCGGTACCGCCCGAGTGGCCGCTGATGAGGATGTAGTCGGCGCGCGCCTTGGCGACGCCCGCCGCCACCGTGCCGACGCCCGCCTCGGCGACGAGCTTGACGCCGATCTTCGCGCGCGGGTTGATCTGGCGCAGGTCGTAGATGAGCTGGGCCAGATCCTCGATCGAGTAGATGTCGTGGTGCGGCGGCGGCGAGATGAGCGAGATCCCCGGCACCGCGTGGCGAATCTGGGCGATGAAGGGGGTCACCTTGTGCGCGGGGATCTGGCCCCCCTCGCCCGGCTTGCTCCCCTGCGAGATCTTGATTTCCAGCTCCTCGGCCATGGCGAGATAGCGCGCGGTGACGCCGAAGCGGCCGGAGGCGACCTGCTTGACCTTCGAGTGCGCGATGTCGGGGCCGGTCTCGTCGTACCAGCTCGGGTCCTCGCCCCCCTCGCCCGAGTTCGAGCGCGCGCCGAGCCGGTTCATCGCCGTCGAGAGGGTCCGGTGCGCCTCCGGGCTGAGCGAGCCGAGCGACATCGCCGTGACGACGAAGCGCGCAATGAGCGCCTCGGCCGGCTCGACCTCCTCCAGTGGGACCGCCGGGCCGGCCGGCACGACGCGCACCAGATCGCGGACCGCCGTCGGCGCGTGTTGGGCGACGTGCTCGCGGTAGGCGCGGTACGCCTCGGCGCTGCCGGTGTTGACCGCCTCCTGCAGGAGTTTGACGGTCGGCGGCTCGAAGGCGTGCGCCTCGCCATCCTTGCGGAAGCGGATGAAGCCCTGATCGGCCAGCTTCGGCGCCGGGGCGCCGAAAGCGTCGGCGTGGCGGTGCAGGATATCCTCCTCGATCTCGGCCAGCCCGATGCCGGAGAGGCGGGCGGGGGTGCCGGTGAAGTGCCGTGCGACGAGGTCGGCCGCGAGGCCGATCGTCTCGAAGATCTGCGCGCCCCGGTAGCCCATCGCCGTCGAGATCCCCATCTTCGAGGCGACCTTGAGGAAGCCCTTCTCGATGGCGTGGAGGTAGTTGGCGCGCAGGTCCGCTTTCGAGCGCGATTCGTAGCCCCGCGTGCCGCTCAACGCGGCCGCCGCCGCCAATGCGACATAGGGATTGACGGCGGACGCGCCGTAGCCGATGAGGCAGGCGAGGCCGTGCACGTCGCAGATCTCGCCACTCTCGACGACGATGTCGGAGAGGTTGCGCAGGCCGGCCCGGATCAGCGCGTGGTGCACGGCGCCGGTCGCCAGCAGGGCCGGCGCCGCCGCGTGCGTGGCATCGATGCCCCGGTCGGAGAGGATGATGAGGGCGGCGCCGGCACGAACTGCCACTTCCGCCTCGGCAATGATGCGCTCGACCTCGGCCGCGAGCGTTGCGCCCGGGGCCAGTCCTTCGCCGTTAGGAAGCGTGAAGAGGGTCGAGATCGTCGCGGCGGTCACGCCGTCGGCATCGAGCGCCGCGATCGCCGCCAGCGTCTCGTCGTCGATGGCGATGCTCGGCAGGTGGAGAAGGCGCGCCTGCGCCGCCGACTCCGCGAGCAGATTTCCCCGCCGGCCGGCGAAGCTGTCGAGCGCCATCACCTGCCGCTCGCGGAGCGAGTCGATCGCCGGGTTCGTCACCTGGGCGAAGCGCTGCCGGAAGAAGGCGTGCAGCGGCCGGGGCCGCTCGGAGAGGACGGCCAGTGGCGCATCGTCGCCCATCGACCAGGTCGGCTCCTGGCCGTCGGCCATCGGGTTGACGATCAGGCGGAGATCTTCCGCCGTGTAGCCGCAAGCGCGCTGCAGCGCCACAGCGGCCTGGTCGGGGCGGGCGCGGAGCGCGGATGCACCGTCCGCGTGGCCGTTGCTCGCGGCAGGGATCGTCTCGTCCTCCGGCTCCGGCATCTCGATGCGGGCCCGGCCCGCGGCCAGCCATTCGGCGTAGGGCTGGCGCGCGGAGATCTCTCCCTTCAGCAGGTCGTTGTGCAGGACGACGCCGCGCCGGGTATCGACGGCGATCATCTGCCCCGGGCCGAGCCGCCCCTTCTCGATCACCGTCGCCTGGTCGACCTCGACGGTGCCCGCCTCGGAGCCGGCGATGAAGAGGCCGTCGCTGGTGATCGCGTAGCGGAGCGGGCGCAGTCCGTTGCGGTCGAGCGTCGCCCCGGCGATGACGCCGTCGCTGAAGCCGAGCGCCGCCGGGCCGTCCCACTGCTCGACCAGCCCGGCATGGAAGTCATAGAAGGCGCGCCGCGCCGGGTCCATGTCGGACCGCTGCTCCCACGGCTCGGGCACGAGCATCATCAGCGCGTGCGGCAGCGAGCGGCCACCGTGGTAGAGGAGGCCGACAACGTCGTCGAGGCTGAGCGAGTCGCTCCCCTCCCAGCTCACGAAGGGCGCCAGCTCCTCGACGCGCTCCCCGGAGGGGAAGGCGAGGTGCGGGGCGCGCGCCTCCATCCAGAGGCGGTTGCCGCCGATGGTGTTGATCTCGCCGTTGTGCGCCAGGAAGCGGAAGGGCTGCGCCATCCCCCAGGTCGGCAGGGTGTTGGTCGAGTAGCGCTGGTGGAAGAGGACGATCGCGCTCTCGTAGCGCGGGTCGCGCAGATCCTGATAGAAGCGGGGCAGGTCGCGGGGGAGGCAGAAGGCCTTGTAGATGATGGTGCGCGCCGAGCAGGAGGCGACGAAGAAGCCGGGCCATTCCGCCTCCTGCGCCGCGCGGTCGGCCGCCTTGCGCGCCAGGAAAAGCTCACGCTCGAACGTCTCCTCGTCCATCTCCGGCGGGCGGACGGTCAGGAGCTGTGCGATGCGCGGCATCGAGGCGATCGCCTGCTCGCCGAGCGCCGACGGATCGACCGGGACCTCCCGCCACGCCGCCGGCGCGAGGCCGCGTTGTCGAAATGCCACGTCCAGCGCTTGCCGCGCGGCGTAAGCCTCGGACTCGCCCGCCGGCAGAAAGACCATCGCCACCCCGAGCGCGCCCGGTGCGGCCGGCTCGTAGCCCGCGTCCGCGAGCGCCTCGGCGAAGAGGGCGACCGGGATCTGCGTCAGGACTCCCGCGCCATCGCCCGTGCGGGCGTCGGCGCCGACACCCCCGCGATGCGTCAGATTGACCAGGCCGGCGAGGGCGCGGTCGACGATCTGGCGCGACGGGCGTCCGGCGATATCGACGACGAGGCCGACGCCGCAGGAGTCGCGCTCGTAGTCGGGGCTCCAGAGGGGGGCGATCGGGTCGATCGGGCGGGAGGCGCTCTGCATGACTCATCTCTCCGGTAGGCGTGATGCGCACGACGATGACACGGGCGATGCCGGCTGCGCCGCCGCGATCGGGTTGGGCGGGATTCGCCAGAGTGGCAAGTCCGCCTTCCACCGCGCTGTGGGATATCGAGCGTATCCCGCCATGCGAAGCAGACCAACGGCCGGAGCGCCTTGTTGCAGAATTGCTGAATTGGGCGTTGCATCCAAACGAGCATGCCGGAGAATCCGTGATGGCCGCGTCAGTTCAGACTTGGTCGAGGGGGCGAGGTGCCAGCCCGGGCGCGAGACCCTTGCCGCGACCGTGCATCGGGCAGTACGCTGCCACTCTCGATTTAGGCGCGCCGCCCAAGTTGCGAGGCGCGTCGACCCTGAGGTGATTGATGGCGGCGGAAACGTGGGTCCAGGGCGACCCGGTCACGGCGGAAGCGACGCTGGAGCGGGTCGCGCGCGAGGGCGTGCGGCTCGTCGACCTGCAGTTCAGCGATCTTGCCGGCGGCGCGCGGGTGATGACGATCCCGGGGGAGATCCTGCCGGCGGTCCTCAAGCATGGCTACCGCTTCGACGGCTCGGCCGTCACCGGCGGGCAGCGCGAGGTCGAGCTCGATCTCTTCCTCGTCCCCGATCCGGCGACGCTGCTGACCTACCACGAGCCGGCGACCGGTTTGCGGCGAGCGCGCTTCACCTGCTCGGTGCGGCGGCGGGACGGGCTCCCGTTCGCCGGCGATCCGCGCTCGGTGCTGGAGCGAAATCTCGCCGAGGCGCGCGAGATGAGGCTCGAGTATGGCATCGGCATCGAGCTCGAGTACTACCTCTTCCGGCCTGACAGCGCCGGGCCAATGCCGGCGACGGATGGCGCTGGCTACTACGGCGCCGGCTCCGGGCTGGGGACCGGCCCGCGCGACGACGTTATCGCCACGCTCGCCGAGATGGGCATCCCGGTCGGCGGCGCGCACCACGAGACGGGGCCGGGGCAGGAGGAGCTCGATCTGCTCCCCTCCGACGCGCTGCACGTCGCGGACACCGTCCTGACGGTGCGCCAGGTGATCCGCTCCGTGGCGCAGCGCCACGGGCTGCGCGCCAACCTGATGCCGAAGCCCCTCTCGGATGCGCCCGGCTCCGGGATGCACGTCTTCCAGCGGCTGTCGCGAGTCGGCGACGGCGCGGATGCGCTACGCGGCGAGGGGGAGAGTCTGGCCCCGATGGCGCGCTATGTCATCGCCGGGCAGCTCGAGCACGCGCGGGGCATGACCGCCATCGTCTGCCCGACGGTCAACTCCTACAAGCGGCTTGCCGCGGGCCATCGCGCCCCACGCCACGCGACCTGGGCGCGGCTGAGCCAGGCATCGCTGATCCGCGTCCCCTCGTTGGGCCAGTCGGGCGCTGCGACGATCGAGCTCGAGCTGCGCTCGCCCGACAACATGGCGAATCCCTACCTCGCGCTCTCGGTGGCGCTGGCCAGCGCGCTCGACGGCATCCGGCGCGGGGAAGAGCCGGCGCTGGCGATGGACGAGAACCTGGTGCGCTTCGACGACGAGGAGCTGCTGCGGCGCGGCGTCCCGTCGCTGCCGCAGACGCTCGGCGACGCGCTCGCCGCCCTCGCCGAGGACGACCTGATGCGGACGGCGCTCGGCGACTACGTCTGCGACCAGTTCCTGCTTGTGAAGCGGGCGGAATGGAGCGAATACCGCCGCTACGTCAGCCCATGGGAGCGGGATCGCTATGGCGACTGAGGGCGCGATGCGGGTGAACGACATCGGGTGAACTGAGGATGGCGCCGGCATGATCACGGTCGAGGATGTCATCACGCTCGCGCTGCCGCCCGGCACGTTGGTCGTTGCCGGCGAGAGCGGGCTGAGCCGCGAAGTAACGTGGGCCTCGCGGATCCGCTCCACGCCTCCAGCGTTCGGGCACCTCGTCGGCGGCGAGCTCGTCATCCTCCCGGTCTCGGTCCTCGAGCAGCTCGATGAGCGGCTGAAGCTCGACGAGGCGGTCAGCCGGCTGGCCGAGCTCGGTGTCGCGGCCACTGCGGTCGCGGGCACGATCGGCAAGCCCGCCCGTGAGGCAGCCGACGCGGCCGGGCTGCCGCTCCTGGCCCTGCCGAAGGGGGCCGACATCGGGGCGCTGGAGCGGGACGCGGCCCGGATCATCTCCGAGCGGCGGCGCGCGGTGCAGCATCGCGGCCAGGAGGTCCTCCGGCAACTGATGGATCTGGCTATCGCCGGCGAGCCGCTCGGCGACATCGTGCGCGAGCTGGCGCGTAGCAGCGGCCGCCCCGTCGCCCTCGAAGGCCGCGATGGCCGGCTCCTCACTTACCACGTGCCGGGGAAGAGCGCGCCGGAGCGCGACGCGCTCGCTACCATGTTGCAGCGGGACCGCCCGGTCGTCGCCCGCTGGCTGCGGACGACGGCCGAGGCGAGCCCGGCCGATCCCCCAACATCGCTCTACGAGCTGGACCACTCCTGGTCGCGCCTCGTCGCCCCGGTGATCGGCCGGGATGGCCTGCTCGGCAGCGTCTCCCTGATCGTCCCGCGCGGCCGCGCCACGCCGGAGGACGCGCAGGTCACCGCCCGGGGGAGCGCGGCGTGCGCCGTGGTGCTGGCGCGGGAGCAGGCCGCGGCGACGGTGCGGCGAGAAGTCGAGCTGCACGTCCTCGACGAAGTGCTCGATGGCGCACTGCGCAGCGAGGCGACGCTGCTGCAACAGGCGCGGCGGCTCGGGCACGACCTGCTCGGCCCGCACGTCGCCGTCGTCGCGCGCATGCAGAGCGGAGCGTCGGGACCCGTGCGGGCGGAGCCGAACGACGAGCGCTGGGACGGGCTGGAGGAGGCGATCGCCCGCATCGGCACGGCGCGGGGCGGCAGAGTGCTCTGGCGGATTCGCAACAACGGCGCGGAGTTCGTCATCCCCGCCGCCGGGCCGCGCGACGACCGTCGTATCGCCGAGTCGATCCGCGACGATCTGCGAGGGCTGGTCCGTGCCGGCAGCGACGGCGGCGTCTCGGTCGGGGCCGGCACGGTTCGGGAGGGGCTGCAGGGCATCAGGCGCTCGCACGCCGAAGCGCGGCAGGCACTCCTCCTCGGCCGGCGCCTGAGCGGCCCGAACCACCTGACGCTCTTCGGCGAGCTTGGCGTCTACCGCCTCATCTTCGCGGCCGAGTCGCTGCCGGAGCTTGGCGACCTCTACCAGCAGACCCTCGGCGATCTGCTCGCCTACGACCGGCAGAACAGCGCCGACCTCGTCAGCACTCTGCGCGCCTTCTTCGAGGCGAACGGCAGCCCCAAGGAGGCAGCCGAGCGGCTGGGCGTCCACCGCAACACCGTCCTCTACCGCCTCGACCGGATCCGCGAGATCACCGGCTTCGACCTCGACGACGCCGGCGTCCGCATGCGGCTGCAGTTCGCGCTCCACGTCCACCTGGCGCTGGGCGAGAGCCTCTCCGCCTGATCCTCACTCGGCGATCACGCAAGAGGTCGGCGCCACGTGGCGATCGTGCAGCCGGAACGATGCATTTGCCGACGATTGGGCATGGCATGCCGTGCCCCTACCGAATCCGCGTCACACATTGGGGGCGCCGCGATGCGCGGCTACGGCATGCGCGCATTGTAGGGGGCACGCCATGGCGTGCCCGGGCGCCGAGGAACGCCGTACCCCAATGGAAACCTGGCCAACCACCGGAGGAGGCTATGCTAGGCTAACCGATTGGCGCCTCCTTTCCACCACGCCGATCAGAGGGAGTCAGCGAACACCGTGTCCACGCCCGCCAAGGCCATGACTGTCGCCGGGTCCGACTCGGGCGGCGGCGCTGGCATCCAGGCCGACCTGAAGACATTCGCCGCCTTCGGCGTCTACGGCACCTCCGCCGTCACCGCCGTCACCGCGCAGAACACCCGCGGCGTCTTCGCCGTCGCCGAGGTCCCGGAGGAGGTCATCGCGCTCCAGATCGACGTCGTCCTCGAGGATATCGGGACCGATGCCGCCAAGACCGGCATGCTCTCCAGCGCGTCGATCGTGCGGACCGTGGCGGACCGGCTCGAGGCGTGGGGCGTGGAGAAGTTGGTCGTCGATCCGGTCATGGTGGCGAAGGGTGGCCATCCCCTCCTGCAGGAGAGCGCCATCGCCGCCGTCAAGTCGGCGCTGCTGCCGCTGGCGATGGTGGTGACACCGAACATCCCCGAGGCGGAGGTCCTCTCCGGTATCACCATCGATTCCCCGGAGCGTGCTCGCGAGGCGGCGAGGGTGATCGCCGACCTTGGCCCGCGCTACGTTATCGTCAAGGGCGGGCACCTCACGGGGGACGCGACCGATCTCGTCTACGACGGGCGCGATTTCACCGAGTTCACCGCCGAGCGGATCGACACCCCGAACACCCACGGCACGGGCTGCAGCTTCTCGGCCGCGATCGCGGCGCTCCTGGCGCGCGGCGCGCCGCCGCTGGAGGCGATCGACGTCGCAAAGCGCTGGCTGACCGAGGCGATTCGCCAAGGCTACGCCATCGGCGCGGGCCATTCGCCCGTCAACCATTTCCACGCCGTCGAGATCCCCGCCATGTCGGGCCTCGGGTGAGGGAGGCGAATTTGTGAGGGCTGGACCGATCTCACCGGATGCTCTGCGCGAGCGGCTGGCGGTCTACTACGTGGCCGATCCCGAGCAGGCGCCCGGCGATTTCCTGGCGACGGTCGACGCGGCGCTTGCCGGCGGCGTGACCGCGCTGCAGTTGCGCACGAAGGCGATGGACGGCCGCGGCATGTTCGACCTGGCCCTCCTGCTGCGCGATCGCTGCCTCGCGGCCAACGTCCTCTTCTTCGTCAACGACCGCGTCGATGTGGCGCTGGCGGTCGCCGCGGATGGTGTCCATGTCGGCGTCCACGATCTGCCGCTGGCCGCCACACGGCAGCTCGTCGGGCCGGACATGCTCGTCGGCTACTCGCCGCAGACCATGACAGATGTCGACGTGGCGAAGGCGGAAGGCGCGGACTACGTCGGGCTCGGCCCGGTCTACGGCACCGTCTCCAAAGCCGACGCGCAACCCGTTATCGGGCTGACCGGGCTCGCGGAGCAGATCGCGGCGTCCGGCCTGCCGGCCGTCGGCATCGGCGGCATCACGGTCGAGAACGCCGGCGCGGTCATTCAGGCTGGCGCCGATGGCGTCGCTGTCATCAGCGCGATCCAGAACGCGTCCGATCCGAGGCAGGCCGCCGAGTCGCTGGCGCTCGTGGTCAATCTGGCGAAGATCGAGCGATAGGGTGTCGGGGCACGTACATCGGCAGCGCCAAAGTGCAGCCGGGCCGGAGGCGCCGGAGGCTGAAAGCCTCCGGCTACAAAGAACGGAAGGACCCTGAAGGGCCCTGAGTTCGGCAGATTGATCATTCATATGAAATCCGGGGAATGACCATCGCCTTGCCGCGATCTACCCTCACCCCCAGCCCCTCTCTCACGGAGTGGGCGAGGGGAGGGTTGTCGCGAGATCGCATGACATAGGTAACGCTCTATCCCGCAGTGAGGAGAAAGCCTTGCGGTCTGCCGCGAAATTCCGCGAACACGCTCCCCTCGCCCACCGGAGTGGGAGAAGGGCTGGGGGTGAGGGCCGGCCTCGGCAAGACGACGGTCATGACCCGGCTTCCGTATCACACAATTGCCATATGCGGGGTATTTCCCCCAATTGCATTTGGAAATGGGCCTTGAGAGGGTGGCTGGTTTATTGATCCGGATCCCGCACTCAGGGCCTTCAGGGTCCTTCCTCGTCTGGTAGCCGGAGGCTGAAAGCCTCCGGCAGGCGCGGCGAGCTTCTCCTGCGCTCACAGAGCCTCAGGACGCCCGAACGCATCTGCCAGCATCCCGTTCATCACTCCCCGTGCCGAATGATCCGTTCGGGAAGCGCGAGCAGGCCGCGCAGCGCCTCGGCGACGCGGTCGACCGGGCCGGGGGGTTGCGCCGTTTCCGCGTAGGCTTCGGCCGCCGGCACCGGTCCGATGTCGTGCCCCAGCTCCTGCTCGATCGCCAGGCGGTGCCGCATCACCCAGAGGTAGATATCGGCCTCGGTGTACTGCGGAAAGCGATCGGTCAGCCCCTCCTTGCGCGCCACCTCGATGATCGGGCAGTAGATGTACGCGTACCAGTCGGAGACGGCGTCGTGAATGTCGACCGGCTCGTGGCGAATGGCGGAGAGCCAGTCGCGGTGCGCTTGAATCTGTCCCCAGATTTCGTCGTAGCGGCCGAGCGCCGAGGGGCGGATGTCGTGCTCCGGGTGGAGGCGGTCGAGGTCGGTGCGGCGCAGGAATTCGGCGTACTCGGCTTGCAGGAGGAGCTCGTTGGGGAGCATGTTGGCGTCCATCGGCGCGCGGATATGCCCCTCGATCACCTCCGCGTCGATATACTCCTGCCCTCGCTCGCGGGCGACGCTGACGCGGTGATTGCCGTCCTTGACAAAGTAGACGTCGCCGACCTTGTAGAGCTGGATCGGCGGCAGCATGACGTCCTGGTAGTAGGCGCGGTCGACGTTCTGCCAGCGGCCGGCGCTGAATCGCTGCCGGGGGAAGAACTCGCGGTTGAAATCCTGGAAGCGGTCCATGCTGCCGACGATCTGCGAGAGGCGCACCGTCTGCAGCCCGCGATAGCTCTCGGCATCGGGCGAGACGCGCTGCCGCACCTCGTGGTAGGGGATCAGGTCGCGCGCGCGCCGGGAGAGGATCGCGCGCAGGTCGGCGAGAAAGCCGTGGTGACGCGCCCGCTCGAAGTCGTGCCGGACTTCGGACTCGAAGGGGCGGCTCATGGCGCCGTCTCCGCCGCCAGGGCGCGCTGCGTCGGGTCGGTCTCGACCTCGATCACCCGGTAGGGAAAGACGTTGATCACGTCGGTCTCTCCAAATCGTTGCTGGAACGGCTGTGAGCGGTCGTAGAGGTGGATGTGGCCGTGGAGGTGGTAGGGCGGCTTCCAGCGCTCGAGGAATCCGCGCAGCGTTTCGAACCCCCGGTGGGCGGGATCGGGCCGGTCGTTGACGCCGCGCGGCGGCGCGTGCGTGACCAGC
The DNA here is from genome assembly GCA_020853615.1 of Thermomicrobiales bacterium. GTDB lineage: Bacteria > Chloroflexota > Chloroflexia > Thermomicrobiales > UBA6265 > JACCXM01. The sequence goes on along the minus strand of JADYYO010000158.1, from coordinate 4,382 downwards.
AGATCGAGCGCCCGGCCGTGGCGCAGGCGATTGAGCTGCAAGCGGGGCGCCATCTTCGTGGCCATCAGCCCGATCTCCCACTCGGAGTACTGCTCCGGCTCGTGCTCGGCGTAGCGGGGGCAACCCGGGAATCCGGCGAGGATGAGCCCTGTCGCGGGGTCCTGTACCACCTTGCCGCCGATGTCGATCGCCCCGGCCGGCGGGGTCGCGGGCGTGTCTGAGCCGTTGCGGGAGCGCTCGTTCGCGTGGTTCCCGAGCACGTAGTAGACCGGGCGGTTGAGCGCGTCGGCCAGGAACTCCAGGTAGCTGCCGGGGAGATCGCCGCAACTGACGACGAAGGCGACGTGACCGAGCCGCTCCCGGACGGATTCACTGTAAATGCGCGGGTCTGGCTCGTCGCTGACCGCGAGAATGGGGATCGTCATCGATTCCGTACCAGCTTGCCCGGGGAGCGACGAGCGCGGAGCGATCGGGCCGTCCAGCGGGCGCGAGCCGCGTCGGGGCGCGCGGTACTCGCCATGGTACCCGACGCTCACCATAATGCCCCGCAGGCGCCGGTCAGCGACGGGCGTCGGCGGCGATGATGAGATCGCGCAACTCGGCGGGGGAGAGCCCTGCCACCTCCTGACCAATCAGCGTCGCGATCTCGCGTGGGCCATTCAGCCCCCGCTCCCGCGCCCAGGGCCAGAAGGCGCTCCAGGAGTAGTCGGCGAGGTCGGCGTCGCCCGAGGGGGTGGGGGAGGCTGGCGCGCGCTGCTCGGCGGGCGCTGGCGTGGCCGGAGCGGCCGGGCGCGACTCCTGCCGGCGTAGCGGCACCGGACGCGGCGCCGGACGCGGCGCTTGCGCCTCCGGGCGCTGGCGCTCGCGCTCGGGCGCTGGCTCGTCTGGACGCTCGCTGAACTGCGCGCCGTAGCCGAGGGCGTTCAGCGCGCGGCCGATCGCCTTCGTCTCCGCCTTCTCGATGAAGTCGGGAAAATCGCTCGCGGTCTCGCTGCCGTACCCGGTCGCCTTGCCGCCGGTCGGCAGGCTGACCGTCGCCTTGAAGATGGCCATCTGCGGATCGTGCTGGACGAGCTCGGTCTCGATCGCGGCGTCCGGGTGCTCCTTGCGCAGCCAGAGGAGCCGCCATTTGACATCGAGATAATCGCCGCCACCGCGTCCGCGCAACTGCCGGATGTAGGGAGAGGGATCGAACTCGCTGCCAGCGCGGGCCGGGCCCTCTTCGCGCAACGCTCGCTCCGATGGCTGCCGCGTGGGCGCTCCATATTCTGTCTCGTCGGCCTCGTCGTCGAACGCCTCGCTGGCGGCCTGAACTTCCCGCTCACTACCATCGCTCATCGATGCCCACTCCTGAGGAGACAACTCGCGCGGTTGCGGGACGCGCCGATCCTGCCACCAGTATACGAGGCGAACGGATGTTCGCAAGGGGGTTTGCGCGCCGTCCGTCATGATGCGTGGAGCGAGCGCGCCGTTTGGGAGCATCCAATCAGCGTGGGAGGTTTGCCGTGACTGATGAGCCGATCGTCGCCGAGCCGGAGGGGCAGGGGCCGCTCTGGCCGCCGCGGGCGACCGCCGCGATGGACGAGTTGCTGGAGATGGTGTGGCCGGAGACCGGCTTGCAGACCGGCTCGCGCGTTTCGCTCCGGCCGAAGGACGCGCTTGGCGAGGACGACACGATCGAGCTCGATATCGACTTCGTGACGCTGACCCTGTCGCCGCTGGAGTTCATCCAGCTCGCCTCGTTCCTGAGGATGAGCGTCGATGGACTGCTGGAGCGCCATCCGGGGTTGCAGCGGGCGGTCGTCAACGCATTCGACATTCGGGAGTGAGTTGGGCGCGTCCGCCCCGGCAAAGGGTGCAGTGGTTATTGCCAGAGCGAGTATTCAATGGTTGAATAGGACAGTGCGTGGTCGCTCCGGCGAGCGAGTTTCTGTGTCTGTCGCGAGATAGCGAGTGCATTCTGGGGGCAAGTTGGCGGCCGAAACGGGCTGGAACAACGGCATGGCGCGAGCGCTCGACCCGGTTGGGTCGCTCGAGGCGCGGCCCGGGCACGCGCCGATTCACGCGCCACATGTCCTGACGATTCCAGGCCGGCCGCAGCCCCGGTCCGCGCCCTCGCGCGCGCCGGTGCTGGCGATCTCCGCGCTCGCCGCGCTCCTCGTCCTCTTTCTCGCCGTCCCGGTCGGCGCGCTCCTGCTCCGCGCGCTCGAGTCGCGGCAGGGATGGGACGCGGCCACATGGGAGGTTCTGCGGCAGGCGCTCGGACTGAGCCTGCTCACGACCGCGATCTCGATGGGCGTCGTCATCGTCCTCGGCACGCCGCTCGCCTACCTGCTGGCCCGGCGCCGGTTCCCCGGCGTCACCCTGGTCGAGGCGTTGATCGACCTGCCGATCGTGCTGCCGCCGGCGGTGGCTGGCATTGCCCTGCTGATGGCCTTTGGCCGCCGGGGCGTGGTTGGGCAGTGGCTCGACCAGGGTGGGCTGACGCTCGGCTTCACCACGGCCGCCGTGGTGATGGCGCAGATCTTCGTCGCCGCGCCCTACTTCGTCATCGCCACGCGCAGCGGCTTCGCGCGGGTCGACCGGGACGTCGAAGAGGCAGCGGCCGATCTCGGCGCCTCGCCGGGGAAGGTCTTCCGCACCGTGACGCTGCCGTTGATCGCGCCGAGCCTCATCGCCGGCACGGTCCTCGCGTGGGCGCGCGCGCTTGGTGAGTTCGGCGCGACGATCATGTTCGCCGGCAGCTTCCCCGGCGTGACGCAGACGATGCCGCTGGCGATCTACGGCCGCTTCGGCGCCGGCGACCTGACCAGCGCGCTCCTCCTCTCGGTGGTCCTCCTTCTCGCGTCGCTCGTCGTTCTCTTCGGCGTGCGCCTCCTCGGCGCGCGGGTGCGCGGCGGGATCTAGAGCGGCCCGATCACGCGGGGAGGGTGACAGGGATGTCGCCTGCATGGCCAACGTCGCATCACGGTTTCGCGCCATCGGGCACGCCCCTACCAGACCTGTGGATGGAGAGGCGCGCCATGGCGTACCCGTCCGCAGAACGTCCCGTTGCCAAGTTGCCACTCATTGCCAGCCCGTAACACCCCGTTGACAGTGGTCCGAAAGTGGCTAGTCTGCAGGGAAGAGGCCCGTGGCGAAGCCGCCCTGCTGCCGCGCGATCTCCCGCTCATCGACAATCGAGACGGCGCTCGATGGAGGAGGCCCATGAACAGGAGTCTTGGCACGACCCATCCGCATCCTGAAGGGGTAACCGCCGGCAATCTGCGGTTCCTGCAGGTCATGCTCGCGCTGCAGGTGATCCTCGGCCTGCTCTGGGGCATCTCGATGCTCTTCTTCGCGCAGGCCATCGCGATGGGCAACACGTCGGGCGAGCATATCGAGAAGATCGCGCTGGAGGGCGCGGCGCACATGATGCTCGTCTTCGGCGCCATCCTCGTCTGGCGCGACCCGTATGGCTCGCGCAGCGCCCTCTTGATGATGATCTTCCTCAACGCGTTGTGGACGCTGACCGATCTCGTCTACGTGCCGCTGCTGGGGCTGACCGCGACCGATTTCCCGGCCAAGATCATCGTCAATGCGATCCTGGCGATCGGGTTGGCATGGTCGGGCCGCCGCGCCGGAGTGATCTAGCCGTCCGGCTTGTCGAGAGAGGCGCATGGGATTCCTTGTCGGACTGATCCTCTTTGTCCTCGCTATCGGCGTGCTCGGCGCGCGGCTGATGCCCTGGCCGCGTCCCGAAGGGCGCTGAGGCGATGATCGCCGGGCACTTCGCGCTGGCTGCCGGGACCAGGGATGTCGAGGTCCGCGCGCCGCTCTGGTCGCTGATGCTGGCAACGGCCTGGCTCGACAACGTCTTCGGCCCCCTCCTCGTGGCCGGCCTCGAGACGATCGAGCCGCTGCCGGGGACGAACGGCAGCTACTCATCCACGCCGACTACACGCACTCGCTGGTCGGCACGCTGATCCTGGCCGCCCTCTTCGGCCTGGTGGCGGTAGCCGCCTGGGGCCGGCGCGTCGGCGCGGTGCTGGGCGCGGTCGTCTTCTCGCACTGGCTCCTCGATCTGCTGGTGCACCGGGGGATATGCCGATCCTGCCGGGGGACGCCGGGAATCTGCCCCGGCTCGGGTTCGGCCTCTGGGCCTATCCCGCGGTCTCGATTGCGCTGGAGCTGGTCGTCGCCGGCGACGACTTCTCCCGGCGCGCCGCCGAACGGGCCGTCATCCCGCGGCCCCCGAGGATCGCGGCCACGCCTACAGCATGACACGTTGCTGAGGACGCCGCTCCAGGCGATACGCTTCAGCGCGTTTCAAGCCGAGTACCGCGACACGCGGGTCGTGTCATGCTGAGGAACGAAGCATCTCGGCTCCGGGAAAGTGGGCT
>JADYYO010000157.1 GCA_020853615.1 Thermomicrobiales bacterium | reverse complement strand
TCGCGGATGCCGCGGATGGCGGCGTCGGCAGCCATGCCGCCCCCGACGATCAGGTAGTCGTACCGCTGTTGGTCTCTCACGAGCGACCTCCGTTCCTTGCCTCGCCTCGGGCGCAAGACCCCCGCCACACCCTCGTGCCTCGCCCCGCGCCTCGTTCGTGCAGGTCTGGACACATGCGGCTCGCTAGAGTCAGCATAGACCTATTACGAGATAAGTCAAGTAGTTATTTGACAATTTGCATGGCGTGGGAAGGCCCTTGAGGCTCGAGCGGGGCGGCCGCGTTGGGTGAGGACGTGTTCCCCGGGGATGGGGATGTCATATGAAGTCTGGATAGTCACTGCCGCATTGCGACGGCCTGCCCTCACCCCCAACCCCTCTCCCACTCCGGTGGAAGAGGGGAGAGCGTTCGCGAGATTTCGTGTCAGATACAAAGTCTTTACCCGGATTTCGGAGAAAGACCTCGGGTCTGTCACGCCTTCTCGACGTCAACACTCCCCTCTCTCACCGCGGTGGGAGAGGGGTTGGGGGTGAGGGCGGGGCGGCGGCAAAGCGGCGGTCATTACCCGGATGTCGTACCAGACCCTCTCCACTGGCCACACCGCGAGCGCCATGCGCGGATTGGCCGGGTCGGGCGCCACTGCCTGGGTTACCGGGCCATCGCGGCACCCCGGACCCTCAGAGCAGCCGAAGGTCACGGCATGGCCAGGACACTGACCCCGGCGAGCGTGATCGCGGCGCCGAGCCCCTGACGCAGGGTGAGCGCCTGATGACCGAAGGCGACCGCCAGCGCCACCGTCACCAGGACGCTCGTATTGCTGAGCGTGGCGGCCACGGAGACCGGGAGGCGATCCAACCCCAGGTAGTAGGCGATGGAGCCCAGGCTGAGCAAGACCCCGATGCCCGCGCCCGCCAGCGCGGGCGACCCCGTCGGGAATTGGCGGTCGCGGGCGGCAACGGCCACGACCGCGATGATGGCCATGCCTAGCGCATTGAGCGCGTTGAACTGCAGCGCGGTCAGATGATCCAGCGCCGGTTTTTCCAGGAACGCGCCAATGCCGACCAGCACGATGTAGGGAATGATTGGCCAGACCGCCGCCAGGGTGCGCTGGCGGCCATGCGCGCTCCCATCACCATCTGGCGAGCCCCGCCACGACAGCGCCACGATGCCCGCCAGCGTCAGCCCCAGCCCTAGGGCCGTGAGCCACGTCAGCCGCTCGCCAAGCACCACGACGCCGAGCAGAATCGTCACCGCGACGTAGCCATTGGCGACGGACGCTGCCAGCCATGACGCCATGCGCGAGAGCGCAAGGCAGTAGAAGGCGGACCCAATGCCCAGGATCAGGCCGATGCCGAGGCCCGCCAGAGCCGGCTCGCGGTCAGGAAGCTGGGGATCACCTCCCGCGAGGAACGCGATCGCCGCGATCAGCAGGCCGCCAACGCGCAAGGCGGCGCCGAGGCGGAAGGCGTCGAGTTGCCGCGAGACAGGCCCCTCGAGAAACGAGGCGATGCCCACCAGCAGCACATTGACGCCGATGAATGCCAGCGCCGCCACCATCCACTCGCCCTCCTTCTGCCGGGTCTCCTTCTACAGACCACTTTCGAGTTGCGTCAAACGCATCGGGCGTCGCCGGACGCGAGGAGGGTAGTCAGGGATACACATCGGCCGCCCCTGCGGCCGCGGAGAGTGGCCGCCGAACGGTCACGACCGTCCTCTCACCTTTCCGCGCTCGCAATGGCGAATGTCCCGCCGAGTTGGGTCACAATCTGCTGGCTCCCCCAGAGGCCCAACCCCGAACCGAAAAGGCGCCCAGCGACATTGCTCCCACGGCGGAAACGTTCGAAGAAATCAGGAGCCTTCCCCCGGTCAATGGCGATGGCGATTGGTAAGTTCGGATGCTGCCGGCCGCGCATCAGGCGATGTTGGCCCAATCGGCAATGACGTGTTCCACCGTGCGCAGGGTGACGGCGTGGATCGTGAAGGTCGGGTTGACCGCGGCGCTGGTCGGGAACACGCTGGAGCCGAGGATGACCAGATTCGGGACATCGTGGGTCTGGCCGAAACCGTCGGTAACCGATGCTTGCGCATCGCCGCCCATGATCGCGCCGCCCATGATGTGCTGGTCCGCCTTCGGGTTGGTCCAGACATCGTAGGCCCCGGCCGCCTGCATGATCTCCTGCCCCTTCTTCAGCGCCGCCTCGCGCATTTTGATCTGGTTGAGTCCGAAGCCATGCGTCACCTGGGCGAGCGGGAACCCGTGGACATCCTTCTGATCGCTCAGCGTCACCCGGTTGGCTTCCACTGGCAGATCGTTGCCGAGCGCTGTGTTGGACACGAGGTGGTGACTGGCGGTTTTCAGGAAGTCATCCAGCGGTTTGCCGAACAGATCGGGCCGCATCATGCAGATGCCGAGCAGATCGTTCGGCTTCGCGGCCGTCGCCCCGAGCCACTGGTAGCCGCCGATGTAGCCGTTTCTGTTTTCGTCGCTCGTGTAGTCCGCCTGCGACCAGAGCTCACCGCCGGTGCGGCCCATGTACGGTTTCGTTTCTTCCTTGAACAAGCCGAAAATCTGCCCGCCGATATGGGTCATCATGTAGGCGCCGACGAGCCCGCTGGAATTAGCCAGCCCGTGGGGATGAGCGGACGAGGCCGAGTTGAGCAGGATGCGCGGGTTCTCGATCGCGTAGGCGCCGAGTGCGATCACCTTGCCATCCACCTGCTGTCGCGCCCCGGCAGCGTCGAAGAACTCGACGCCGATAGCGCGGTCCCCGGCGGCATTGGTCAGCACGCGCGTCACGTAAGCATCGTTGATGACGGTGGCGCCAGCCAGCAAGGCGTCACGCAGGTAGGTGACCTGCGGGTTGGCGAGCGCGCCGATCGGGCAACCGGCCGCGCACCAGCCGTCCAGAATGCAAGCCGCGCGTTCACCCTTCGGCCGCGAAAGAATCGCCTGCGGCGTGGGCGAGGTCGGAATCCCAAGCGCGTCGAAGCCGCGCTTGAGTGTTTTGCCCTGCGCCAGAATCGGCAGCGGGGGATCCGGATAGGGGGCGTGCGGCGGCGTCCAGATGTCGGTGTCGTCGTCGCCCGAGACGCCGACCTCCGCCTGGATTTGATCGTAGTACGGCCGCAGATCGGTGTAGGTGAACGGCCAGTCGAGCCCGACGCCGTAGGTGGTCTTGTAGGTGAAATCATCTTCGTGCAAGCGGAACCAGCAGGCGAAGTGGTGCGCCGCCGAGCCGCCCGTGCCCCATGCGAAGTTGAGATTCAGGCTCAATGGCTCCTCTCCACTGGTGAGCGGCGGCAGGGGGGTGCTGTGAATCCGGCGCCCCCAGATGAGCGAGCTCCACATGAAGTTGGTCGTCACCGGCCGCCCGGCCTCGAGGACGACCACCTTCTTGCCCGCCTGCGCCAGCTTCGCCGCCATCAGGCATCCAGATGCCCCGCTCCCGACGATCACCGCGTCGAACGATGGGGTCGAGGCGGCGGGGGGCGCACCTGGAGTTGCGGTCGTCATGGTCGTCATTGCCTCTCATGATGTCGGCGCAGATATGCTCGGCGCCATGGTGGAAACTACGGCCGGCATGCTGATCACCACTGCTCCTTCGGCAAGATGTGGGGCATGTAGGGGATGTCGAGGCGCTTGAACCCCTCGACGGTGCCGTAGACCACGTCGACCACATCGCCACGCACGGCCAGATAGAAGAGCGGCGCTGGCGGGCCGTCCCAGCCAGGCACCTTGTCATCGAGAAATTTCCTCATCAAAGCGGTCTGCTGCTCGGGGGCGGCCCTGGCGAAGGGCGCTCCGTTGTCGGCTTTGCTGGCTTTGTCGAGCGCGGCAAGCCCCCGGGTGTAGAAATCCGTGAGATTGCCGGGCCAGTCGAAATACCGCACCATCAGCATCGGGTCATCTCGCCCGAGCTGCACGTCAACGAAATTGGCGATGCCGGCATCGCGGGCGCCGGGCAGCAAGACCTCGCCAACGGCTTCCAGCAGGGCCGATTGCTCGGCAGTAAGGATCATGAGTGGACATCCCTCGATCATCGCCTGGACCGGGGACCGCAGGCGGTCTTCGATGTCGAACGCACCGCGATCCCGGCCGCCCCGCCCGGCCCCGGCAGTCACCGCCGCGCCGGGCCATTCTCAGCACCGTTACCGGGACCGGGCAGGATCATCTCGTTTCCTCCGGCGGTCGGCACCGCCGAGTGCGCCCTACTTGACCGTGATCGTGCCGAGCATGCCGGAGAGCGCGTGCGGGATGCAGAAGTAGTGATACGTGCCGGGAACCGTGAACGTATGGGAGAAGGTCTTTCCCGGATCCAGCAGCCCCGAATCCCACGACTCCGCCCCCGCGGGCAACTGCGCGAACTCCGGGTGCGCCGACCCCGCCGGATTCTTGGCCTGGTCGTCGGTCGAGGTGTGCTGGATCGGGCCGTCGTTCACCCAGGTCACGGTCTGCCCGGCGCCGACCTCGGCCTCCGCCGGATCGAATCGCAACGCGCTCGTCATGTGGATGGTGACCGATGCCGCGGCAGCCGGACTTGCCGCCGCGCCCGCCGCGGCGGCGGGACTCGCCGCTGGCGTCGCGGATTCACTGACATTGACGCTGAACTCCACCGGCGTGGACGGATCGTACATTGTGTGATCGTTCTGGGCCGTTTCGATGCGAATCGTGTGCTTGCCCGGGCCCCAGGCGCTGAGGTCGAGGGTGAAGTCGTTCGTGCCCGGCATCAGCACGAGCCCGGCAAGCGATTCATGCTTGGCCGGTGCATCAACCCACACGTGGTAGTGGCCGAATCCCGCGACGTTCGTCTTGCCTTCGAGCCCTGCGGCCGGGGTGAAGTTCTCCGGCGTCACCTTCACCGGGAAGGAGGCTGGCACGGCCGCGCCGTCCTGGGGGCTGTCCAACTTGACGCCCGGGTTGCCGGTGAAATGCGCTTTCGGCAGCGGCGCGGGCGTTGACGGCTGGAAGTCGATCGTGACCTGCTTCGCCGTGTCCATCATCGGCACGTGCGTGTTGCTGGCCAGGACGAAGGCGAGGGTGTGCTTGCCCGGCGTCAACCCCTCCCCCGAAATGGTGAACGTATCCGTGCAGTAGAACCCCGTCAGTTGCGCGATCGTGGCGCCATCGACGAAGGCCAGCACCTCGCCCGCGCCGTCCTGGTCTGGCCGGCCAAAGGCCGCGCAGTCGAGCTTCAGGTCGCTCACCTTCAGCTGGACATCGATGTCGTTCGTGGTGATCTTGGCGCCGTCCGCCGGCGTCACCACCTCGAGCGCCGGCTTCGCCTGGGCACGCGCGGTTCCGACCAGGGGGGCCATCGCCGCGGTGGCGAGCAATCCCACGACCAGGCGGCGGGTCATCCGGATATCCTTGAGCGCAACAGGATTCACGTTCATTCCAGAGCTCCTTTTTCACACGAGGCCGCGTGGGCGCGGCCGCCAAATCCGATCAGCGACGATGCGGTGAGGCGAGCGGCCTGGGAATCCAACCCGGCTCCCCAGGCCACTACGTCGAAGGCGAACGGCCGCTACTTGACGATCATCGTGCCGACCATGCCGGCCTGGCGATGTCCGTCGACATCGCAGTAGTAGGTGTAGGTGCCGGCCGGAGCGTTGATCGTCACTTCCCCGGTTTCGCCAGGATTCAACGTCGCGGAGATGTTGAGCTTGTCGATGGAGAAGTTGTGCGTGAGTTGGCCAGCGTTGTGCACGACGACGCGGACATCGGTGTTTGCCGGGATCGTGAACTCGGTCGGTTGGTAACCGATGTCGTACCCGGTTATCTCAACGGTAGTCTCAGCAGCCGCAGACGGCGTGCCCGGTCCGGGGGTAGCGGGCACGGGAGTCGTAGCGGCTGCGGGCGCCGCGACCGGCCCCATCGTCCCCTGGAGCGAGAAGACCCAGAGCGTGTCACCGCGCGGGGTATCCTCCTGCATGTTCCCGCCTGAGGCCACCGCGACATACTGCACGCCGTCGATCTCGTATGTCACAGCCGGAGCATTCACGCCGGCGCCGGTCTGGAACTGCCACAGCCGGTCGCCTGTCCTGGCATCGTAGGCGTCGAAGTTCCCATTACTCTCGCCAGTGAAGACGAGCCCGCCCGCGGTGGCCATCGAGCCGCCGACACAGGTCTGTTCCCACTTGGCTTGCCAAGCGATCTTGTTGGTGGTGACGTCCATCGCGGTAAAGGTGCCGGAGCTATGCACGCCCTCCTCTGACCCAATCTTGCTGCCGAGGCGGTAGCCGCCGGACGGAACGGGAGTGGCCGACTCCGGTTCCGATTCCTTCTTGAACGTGAGCGGTTCATTCAGGCCGCACACATACAGGTAGTGGGTTTGCGGACTGAACGACATGGGCGACCACTGGGCGCCGCCGGCAGCGCCCGGACAGATAAGGACGGGCGTCGTGTCAAACGGGGTGTACAGCGGGGAGCCGCCAATCTCAGGGCAAGAAATCGGCACGAACGGCTCCCCGACCGGAATCGGTTGCGTCTTGGCCGTTTTCTGTGCAGCGAGCTGCGGCACGGCTTGCTCGTTGATCCCTACGAGCGGCGTGCCATCGTCCCGCTTGAGCAGGAAGAGCCAGCCGTTGCGCCCGGCGTGGCCGAGGGCCTTGACCAGCTGGCCATTCATCTCGACGTCGAAGAGCACGACGGGATTGGTCGCGTCGTAGTCCCAGATGTCGTGATGGATCGTCTGGAAGTACCACGTCATCTTGCCGGTCTTGTAGTCGAGGGCGACGATCGAGTCGGAGTAGAGGTTGTCCCCTGCGCGCATCGACCCGTCGACATCGGGATTGGGGTTGGCGATGACGAAGTAGAGTAGCCCGAGCTCGGGGTCGATGGACGGGGTGCTCCAGACCGATGCGCCTCCGCTCGCCCAGGTGTTGTTGTCCTGGGGCCAGGTCTCATGACCGGGTTCACCGGGACCCGGGATAGTGTTGAAGCGCCAGATCTCATTCCCCGTCTTGGCATCGTGGGCGGTCAAGCGGCCGCGCATCGTGTATTCGGCGCCGGAGACACCGATGAAGACCAAGCCGTCGTAATAGCGCGGGGCCATGGTTTCGGTTTCCCCGATCAGCGGGTCCGCCACCCTCACGGCCCATTTCTGCGTGCCGGACTTGGCATCGACCGCGATGAGTCGCCCATCGAGGGTGGCGACGTACACCATGCCATCGCCGACATCGACGCCCCGGTTGTCCTGCCCGCAGCAGGTTGGCTGCGAGAGGGGATTGGGCACCTTCGGATCAAAGACCCACATCTCCTTGCCGGTCCTGGCGTCTAGCGCCCAAACCTGACTATGCGGACCCGTGATGTACATGATGCCGTCGCGCACGATCGGGGAGGTTTCGAGGGACGCGGGCAAGAATCCTGTCCCGGTGTGGAAGGTCCATGCGCCCTTGAGATCCTTGACGTTGCCGGTGTTGATCTGATCGAGCGACGAGTAGCGCTGGTTGTAGAGGTTGCCGCCGTAGGTGGCCCATTCCGCGCCCGACGGCTCGCCCACGGGCGCCACGCCGGTCGGCGACGGGGTGGCCGTCTGGGCCGTGACAGTGGCCAGCCCGGCGCCGCCGATGAGCACGGAGAGAATGAGCGCGAAAATCGTGCGGGAGAACATGTCAGCGTCCTTTCCCTACGCCTGGCGATGGGTTGGCCGGGACACGACGCCCGCGCTGCCGGTCAGGATCGCGGAATCGTGAAGAAACCGGTGGCGCGGGAGCAATTTCGCTCCCCCTGCGGGTGACGGCTCGTGCTTCGCCTTCTTCTCCATGAGAGACCTCCTGCTGCTCTGTCCGCGCGGACCTCCCCGGCCCGTCGCCAGCACAAAGGGAGAGAGGGCGCGCGGCAGGCGCTCCGCGTCCCCTGGTCCACCTCGTACAGCGAGGGTAGCGGGGGGACTATTGGAGTGGCGTTGGAAACGGGGGCGGCATCTTGGAGCGGCATTAATGACGCCAGCGCGCCGGATCGCAGCGCCCAGACGCGGCGCCAGCGCACCATCCCGGCACTGCCACGCGCGAGATCGGCATCGGCGCCCGCCGCTCCCGGCCGGGGTCCCGCGGCCGGCGCGAGGTTACTCATTCGCCTGCAGGCGATAGCCCACCCCGAGCTCGGTCAGGAGATGCCGCGGATGGGCGGGATCGTCTTCCAGCTTGCGGCGCAGGTAGCGCATATAGACCCGCACCTCGGGCACATTGTCCCCCTCGTGGTCGCCCCACACCTGGCGCAGCAATTGCTGATGCGGGACAACCATGTTGGCGTGGCGCGCCAGGGCGCGCAAGAGCCTGTATTCCGTCGCGGTCAGGCGCACCTCGGTCCCGGCTTTCGTGACAATACGCCGTTCCAGGTCGATCGCGATGTCGCCGGCGAGAACCCGGGGCACGTCCGGCTCCCGGCCGCGTCTCATCACCGCCCGCATGCGCGCCAGCAACTCGGCGATCCCGAAGGGCTTGGTCAGATAGTCGTCGGCGCCGAGATCGAGGGCGCGGATCTTCGATCGCTCCTGGGCGCAGGCCGAGAGGACAATGATCGGCACGCGCGACCACGCGCGCACATGGTTCAGCACCATGAAGATGTCCTGGCGCGGCATCAGCAGGTCGAGCAAGACGATATCCGGCGACCACATGGCGACGACATCCAACGCCTCTTCGCCGTCCGCCACGCTCTCGACCCGATAGCCCTGGCGCGTCAGGATCCGGCGCAGCGCGCGGCGCGAGACGTCTTCATCGTCGACGATCAACACTCGCTCGTGGTCCATGACTGCTGCCTGCAATTCCTTCCGCCGACGACGAGATGGCGCGCCCGCGATCGACTATCCCGAGGCGGTGCGATCGCTGCTGTATGGGGTGTCCGGCGCGGCCGCGAAGGAGTCAGGGAGCGAAGGTCGCGGCTCCGGGGCCGCGGCCCTCGCTCCCGCGGACGGCGCCGCCGCTCCCCGGCTACTTGACGACGACCGTCCCCTTCATGTTGGCGTGGAACTCGCAAAAGTAGTCGTACGTCCCCGCCTTGTCGAACGTCTTGCTGAAGGTCGCGCCCGGATCCATCGTCCCTGACTGCAGCACTGAGCGATCCATGCCGGTCACGGTGTGGGGCACCGAGTCGCTGTTGGTCCAGGTGACGGTGCCGCCGACCGGGATCTCGACCGTCGCCGGGTTGTAGGCGAGGTTCTTGATGTCGACCCTGGTGGCGTTCTGTGCCGCTGCCGGGCTCGCGGCCGCCGCGCCGGCGCTCGATGCCGTGTTGGCCGCCGGCGTCGTGGAGGTCGCCATATGGCCCATGGCTGCGCCGGAGAGCCCCTGCGCCAGATAGACGTTGACGTCGGTCTGCTCACCCTTCGCGGTGAGGATGGCGATGCCCGAGTGGCCAGAGTCGTTCAGCTCGCGCAGGCCGACGGCGAGCGTGCCGTTGTCGACCGCGCCGGTCAGGTTGCCGCAGGCGATGTAGGTGCCGATGTCGGCGGCGCTGTGGTGGATGTTGATCGCGTAGCCGCCGGTCGCCAGCTTGTCGAGGGGCGCATCGACCGTCGTCACGCTCTGCTCGACCGGGATGGCCGCCTCGCTGCCGCTCGTCGCCGCCTCGGATGCGGCGATCGGCTTCACGTCAGAGAGCATGTAGGTCGGGTTCGGGTCGAGATTGTCGCAGGCGCCGACGTGGATATGCGCGGGATGGTCGTCGCCGGTCGCGGCCGGCGTGGCGTCCTGGGCCGCGCTGGCGAGCCCTCCAGCCAGGAACATGCCGCCAGTGATCAGTGCCGTGACGATGAGCCTGCCTCGCTGTTCCATGAGGTCCTCCTTCCGGCACGCGCGGCCGGTCACTCCTCGCGCGGCGCGGCCGATCGCGCGCCACCCTGAATCCAGCATATCGCTATTCCCTCGTTTGTCAATGATTTATTTGACATTTTCTGATGCCTTTCGGCGGCGCCGCGGGCAGATGAGCGGGCCACGTCTCACATGCAGAACCCGGACCGGAGCCGAGGGGCTTGGTATTCTCGGCAACGGCGTTGAACCGCCCCGCTGACCGCGAGGGGCCGCTTTTTGTCCACACTACATTTGACTTAATTGACATACTCGGGGCGTAGGTGTAGGGTGGAGGCGATCGGAAAGGGAGCCGTCGTGTCATCGATCGCATGGAACCAGCGCTTTTTCGCCAGCACCCGGGGCCAGGTCGTGGCGCTGCTCCGGCAGGGACCGGCCACGGTCGAGGAACTGGCGCAGGCGCTGGAGCTGACGGACAACGCCATTCGCGCCCATCTCGCGGCGCTGGAGCGGGACGGCCTGGTGATGCAGCACGGCCTGCGGCGCGGGGTCGGCAAGCCGGCCTACACCTACACCCTGACGGCGGAGGCGGAGCGCCTCTGGCCGAAGGCATACAGCCGGGTGCTGCAATTGATGCTTGGCGCGCTCGGCGAGCGGATGCCGGCCAAAGAGGTCGAGGAGTTGCTGCGGGAGGTTGGGCGCCGCCTCGCCGCTGGCCAGCCCGCGCCGGAGGGGGATCTGCGCCAGCGCGTCGAGGGCGCGATCGCGGTCCTCGACGCGCTGGGCGGCTACGCCTGCCTCGAGGAGCAGGATGGCGCCTTCGTCATCCAGGGGCGCAGTTGCCCGCTGGCGGCCGCGGTCGAGGCGAACCCGGAGACCTGCTATCTGGCCGAAGCGCTCCTCACCGAGGCGATCGGCGTGCCGGTCTGCCAAGCGTGCGACCCGGAGATCCCGCGCTGCCGCTTCGAGATCGGCATCGCGAACGGCGCGGCTCCCCGCGAGGCGTAGATCTCGCGGCGCGTCAGTGGCCGCCGGCCGGCGCCTTCCCCCGGGCGCGCTGGATCAGCCCCCCGAGCGCGACGAAGGTCCAGACCCCTTCCAGCAGGACGAACCCCCAACGTCGCCCCTGAAACGCGAGAATGGCCAGGATCGCGCCGCCGATCAGGTTGACCAGCAGATAGGCGTACGAGCGGGGGTCGAGCCGGTCCATTTGACTGAGGACGAAGCCGGCGAGGATGAGGAGCGCGCCGACGATCTGGATCCCCTGTTCGGCGCTCATGCGACCGCCCCTCGCCGCCAGAGCCCGATGATGCCCCAGAGGGCGACGATGGCCCAGACTGCCTGCAGCAGGAGAAAGCCCCACTGCTCGCCCCGCGCGGCGAGCACCGCCAGGATGACCCCGCCGGCCAGGTTGAGGAGGAGGTAGGGGTAGCCGTGGCGGTCGAGCCCGCGGAACTGCGCCAGGGCGTACGCCGCCAGGATCATGATCGCCCCGGCCACCTCGAGGAGTTGCTCCAGCACCGCTATCTCGTCATTCCTCTGAGTTCGCGAGGCGCTCATGCCGAGCGTTCCGCGCTAGCCAGCGGAACGCCTCAGCAACGTCGGCCCATGAACCGTGACGGAGAATGCCGGCCCGACAAAAATCGAAAGATCGAGCGCATGCAGGAGCCAGAGCATCTCATTCACGGTTGCCCCATCGCCCGACTCGAGCGCCTCGATGCGCTCGACGGGAATATCCGTGATCTCCGTGACCTCCTCCAGTGAGAGATTTCGCTTGCCGCGACGCATGGCGATTGCTTCTCCCAGCGAGAGCTCGGCCTCTGCCGCTGCCACCTCGCCCTGAAACCGTGGTTCTTTTCGGCTCCGGCTGGCGCTGTAGTCCCTCATCTGCGTCATGATCGCCTCCCGGACTATGGCGTTCCAGGCGCTCCGAGCCGCCCCCAAAGGGCGTCATCCTGAGTGGTCATGCCGCGAGGCGGTGCCACCACGGCATGAAACCCGGCGCTTTTCACGGCAGCGTAGCGAAGGATCTCGGCTCCCCGGAACGCCGCTTCCCCTGAGCCGAGATGCTTCGTTCCTCGGCATGACACGGATTGGGTGCAGCGTGACGACCCTGAAATGCGCTGGTCGATCACGCTTCGCCAGACCGGGCCGAGCCGGGCAGCGGCTCCTCCGGCAGCGGCAGGCGGACGCCGATCGTGGTGCCGGCGTCGGCGACCAGCAGCTCGCCGTTGACATATGAGGCGTCGTCGGAGGCGAGGAAGGCGACGACCGCGGCCATCTCGGACGGCTCGGCGAAGCGGCCGAGCGGCACTCCCTTCAGGTACTCCGGCCCGGCCACCGGATCCTCGGTGATGTAATTGGCGCGGGTGCGAATCATCCCGGGCGCCACCGCGTTGACCCGCACGCCGTAGGGGCCGAGATCCATCGCGGCCGACTTCACCAAGGCGACGATGCCCCCCTTCGAGGCGTTGTAGTGGGCCATGCCGCTCTCGACCCAGAAGGCGTTGGTCGAGGCCGTGGCGAC
>JADYYO010000156.1 GCA_020853615.1 Thermomicrobiales bacterium | reverse complement strand
GCGCCGAGCGCGCCGCTCATGCCGAATATGGCGAGCAGCAGCGCCAGCAGCGCCGTGAGCGCGGCCGCGCGAATCGTGCGCATTCCGTTCCATTCCTTTCGATCCGCGGTCAGGATGCACCGCCCGCGACACGGACGTCGGGGAGGGCATGGCATCCTGCTCTCCGAAATTGCGGGCCATTGGCGACGTGACGTCCTTCTGCCGGTCGTGAAGCGAACGACCATCGGGGCCGGCCGCGGGCGTCTGTCGCTGGATCGACTCATAGCAAAGCGTGGGCCAGCCGCGGCGGTTCTTGCCTCTCCGCACCACGGGCAGGGCGCCGTGAGCGCGCCGGGAGAAACAGGGGGCGAACGTGCCGCGCTCAGCACAAGCGAGCCCCGCTCTCGATGTCGAGAGCGGGGCTCGCGAGCGGGGTCATGCTGCCGGTTGGTTGCTCGTCAGTTCTTCTTGCGGCATGTGTCGTTCTTGCACCGGTAGTTGCTGCAGCAATCGTTGTTCTTCTTGCAGCGGTCGCCTTGCTTGCCGCAGTTGTTGTTGTCTTTCTTGCGGCATTTGTCGTTCTTGCACTCGAAGTTGCTGCAGCAGTCGTTGTTCTTCTTGCAGCGATCGCCGTCCTTGCCGCAATTGCTATTGTTCTTCTCGCGGCATTTGTCGTTCTTGCATTTGAAGTTGTTGCAGCAATCGCTGTTCGTCTTGCAGCGGTCGCCCTGCTTGCCGCAGGCCTCGGCGCTCACCTGAGCGAGTGCGTCGCCGCGCCCGATAGCCGCCAGCGATCCCCCGGCCAACCCCGCCAGCAGCAGCGAGATCGCATCCCGCCGCGAGTGCGTCGCCAGCAGCCGCGTCCATGTGTCGAATTGCCTATCGTCCATATCGCATCCTTCCCATCGATCGTGTGGTGGCGGCTTTCGCTTCCGCGTGAGGGGCAGTCCCCTCCGGATCCTCGCCGCCCACGGGCCACAATCGGGTCTCCGGCGACGAAGCTACCGACTGTACGTCGCGCGGGGCAGAAAGGGTGCTATCGCGCCCTGTGCTGGAGGACGACGGGGGAACACTCACGGAGAACGCGCTGCCGGGCTGGACGCGACGTGGGCGATCAGCCGAGGAGCATCCCTGGACGCTCGCGCAGCAGGGTCTCGGCCTCCTGCACGATCTCGCGCACGATCTCGCCCGCCGGCCGCGCCGAGGCGATCAGGCCCGCCGAGACGCCGGCGCTCACCCCGGCCACTGCCAGGTCGGCGCGCTCGTGCCCGGCCGCCACCTCGGCCTGCAGCGCCTCGCGATGGGCGGGGATCTCGGACTCGCGGCCGCTCCAGCGGTCGATGAAGGCGTTGCGCAGCATGCGGTCCGGGTTGCCGGCGGGGAAGGGGCGCTCCGCGATCAGATCGTAGAGGCGCGTCTGGACGGTGTCGTCGGACGTCGCCGCGAGAACGGCCTCCTGTTCCCAGGAGGGACCGCCCCACTCGTGGCTGGTCACGAACCGGGTCCCCATCCAGGCGCCCTGCGCCCCGAGCAGGAGCGCCGCGGCCAGGCCGCGGCCGTCCGCGATGCCGCCGGCGGCGACGACCGGGATCGGCGCGACCGCATCGACGACGGCCGGCAGCAAGGCGAAGGTGCCGAGGGTGCCAGCGTGTCCCCCCGCCTCGCCACCCTGGGCGATGACGACGTCGACCCCGGCCCGCGCGGCCGCAATGGCCTGCGCGAGCGTCTGCACCTGCGCGAAGACCTTGACCCCCGCCGCGTGGGCCGGGGCGACGAAGGGGGTCGGGTCGGCGAACGAGTGGTTGACCGCCGCCACCCCTTCCTCCAGCGCCACCCGGGCCAGCTCATCCGTGTCGGGGAACGAGGAGATGAAGCCCACCCCGAAGGGGCGCGCGGTGAGCGAGCGGGCGATCCGGATCTGCTCCCGCACCCACGCCGCGCCGTCGGGGTTCGTGCCCCCGATCATCCCGAAGCCACCCGCCTCGGAGACCGCGGCCGCCAACTCACCCGTCGCGGTCCCGGCCATCGAGGCGTTGAGCATCGGGTGCGCGATGCCGAGCAGCGTACAGAGCGGGGTGGTGATCATGAACGGCCTCCATGGTCGGCGGACCGCCCAGGCAGGGCGGCATCAATGGCAAAGGGTAGCGCCGGCGATCCTCCGGAAGGGCCGTACGGCGGAGGCGACGACGGTCTGGCATGCGCCTTTCGCGGTCCACCACTTCGCGCGCCGAACATCGTCACCCGCATGACTCGGCAGGCCCGGTTCCTCACGCGACCGCTCCCCATCACGCACCCCTGCCCGCCTCGGTCTCACTCACGCCGCGGATCAGTTCTCCGACGGCACGCTCTGCCGCCTGCACCGCCCCGGCGAGGTAGCCGGGCTCGCTCGAGCTGGTCTCGCTCCCCGCGAGCAGCAGACGCTTGCGCCACGCCCCGCCAACCCAGGGGAGCCGATCCGGGATCGGATGCTCCCCCGCGACCCGATCGGCGGCGGTCGCCGTCAACGGATCGGCAGACCAGTCCTTGAACAGGGTTGCGGCCGGACCGGCGGCCTCCGGCCCGAACAGGCGGGCAAGCTGCCGAACCGAAGCGGCGACAATCGCCTCCCGGCCCGCCGCTTTGCGGTGGTCAGCCGGAACGCCGACGAAGCCGAACAGGGCCGCCTTGCCGGAGGCCGTCGTCGCGTCATGGATTTCGACGAGCGGCCCCACGATGCTGCGCGCCGCGCCGGAGAGACCGGCATCCCGCCAGAACGGCCGGTCATAGAGGGCAACGAGCTTCGCGTGCGGCGCCATCCAGGTAGGCGTGTCACGCCAGCGCCGGGCATTTTGCGCCTCCAGCGCGGGGGTGAACGAGACCGTCGCCTCGAGCAGGCGCGGCGGCAGCGCGAAAAGAACGTGCGAGGCGCGAGCGCGGTGTTCGTGCCCGTTCGTCCGAACATAGCGCAGCTCGATCTCCTCTCCATCCAGTGTGACCCGCGTCACCCGGGCATTGAGCTGAATGGCCGCCGAGGGAAGACCAGCAGCCAGCGCGGAGACCAGCGCGCCGGCGCCGCCCGCGATTCGCATCGACGGCCACTCCTCGGGCATGCCGGGAAAGCGGAGCGGCGTCTCGTGCAGTGTCTGCTGAAAGACGATGTCGCCGGCGCTGTCCTGGGGAAAGACGGAAACGCCGAGTTCCGCGACGAGCGCGGCCATCGCCGGTTGCACGGCGGGCCAGAACCACGATGGCCCGAGATCGAAGCCGTCGGCCGCTGCGTTGCCCGAGGCGTCGGCGGAGAGGATCCGCCCGCCCAACCGGTCGCGCGCCTCCAGAAGCTGGAAGCCGATACCGGCGCGGTGGAGGAGCCGAGCAGCGGTCAGGCCGGCGAGGCCGCCGCCGATGATCAGCACATGGGGGGACGCGACGCTGTTCCTGGAATGCGGCGAATACGTCGACATGCCGGTCGTCCTTTCGCGCTGGGAAGGCAGGATGAAACCTCCTAACCGCTGGAGCGGGCCGCCCGCCCCAGGATCGGGGCAGGGTGCGGGGTGAGCGGGCGTGTGGCCATCAGGAGGGTGAGAGGGATGAGCGCCACGATCGCGAGGATGGACAGGAACGAGAAGCTCGTGATGACCAGCAGCGGGCCGGCGACGAGCGCCGCTGTTGCCCCGCCGAGGTTCGACAGCGCGTCCACGCCGCCCTGAGAGGAGGCGCGGGCGGCGGGCGAGACGACGGCGCTGAAGAGGGCGGAGCCGGCGACGTTCACGAATGACCAGCCAATGCCCAGCAGGATCAAGGAGACGATGATCCATCCCGTGTCGTCGGCCCTGACGGCGCCGATGACCAGCGAGGCGAGGAAGATCATGATGCCGGCGCTGATCGTGATGCGGTGCCCGAAGCGGTCGGCGCTCAGTCCGACCAGGGGGGCAAGCGCATACATGCCGGCCACGTGCAGGCTGATCGTGATCCCGATGGTGGTGATCGAGCCGCCCTGATGGGCGATATGCACCGGGGTCATCGTCATGATCCCGGCCATCACCACCTGAGCGGTGAGGATCGCGATCACCGCCACTCTCGCCTGCCGGTTGCCCCGCAATTCGCCGACAACCTGGCGGATGCGGCCTGGCTGCTTGCCCGGCGTCGCGCCGGTTGGGATGTGCGCGTCACGCTCCAGAAGGAGCAACGGATCGGGGCGCAGCCAGATGACGACGATGAGACCGGCCAACGCGAGGCAGATCGCGGCGATGAGGAACGCGCTGGCGAAGACGGTGAGCCCGGTCGTGGACCCGACGTATTCGCCAGGCGCGCCGAGGTTGGGGCCGAGGACCGAACCGAGCGTGCCAACCCAGACCACGAGGGCGAGCGAGCGGGCCTTGTGCCGCGGCGCGGCCAGGTCGGTGGCGGCGAAACGGGATTGCAGACTCGCGGCAGACCCGGCGCCGATGAACAGCAGGCCGACGAACAGGGGAATGATCAGGCTCCATTGGGCGGCGGCGACCAGCAGCGCGGAGCCGGCGGCGGCCAGCCACCAGCCGCTACTGAGCGCAACCCGGCGTCCCCGTCGCGCCGCTAGCGTCCCCAGCCGCAGACCGAAGAGTGCCGCGCCCAGGGTGCTGGCGGTGCGGGCCAACCCCGCCCATGCCTCATTGTGCGTGACCTCCCCGGCCAGCAGCACGCCGATGGTGGGCGCCACACCCACGCCGATGGTGCCGACGATCTGCGCGATGACGAGCACGGTCATCGTGCGGCGCTGTACCTCGGCCGTGGCGAGCTCTGCCTGGAAGGACGAAGCCATGTGCTGAACCTCTGACGAGCGATCGTTGCGCCGCCGCGTTGGAACTCGGTGCGGCCGCCCTCCGAGGCGTCAGGTATCCCGGATTCCGGTGACCCATGCAGACCGCGACGGCATTTAGGATACAATATGTATACAAAAGGCGAGGCGCCAAGGCCGCTGCGGCGGCCGATGCCCTGCCTCTCCCCGCGGTAAAGGTGGACCGATGTCAGGCGCCGGGCAGGCACAGGGGGCGAACCGGCCTGCCGGAGGTTTCGCTGAGGTGCGCGCGGAGCGTTTCCGCGAAGGCTGCGGGATCGTCCCGCGAGAGGCGCTCCACCAACTCCTGGTGCTCCGCGATGATCTCCTCGCACCGCTCGAGCAGTTTCGGGCCCAGTTTGAACAGCAGATAGCGCTGGCGATCGGCGAGACGGCCGTAGAGCTCGAGCATGACCTGGTTGTTGCCGACCTCGACGAACGAACGGTGGAAGGCGATCGTCGATTCGATGAACGCGCGCAGATCCGACCGTTCCAGCGCCGCGCGCTGATCGCGGATGTGCGACGCGAGGCGCTCTCCGAGTTGGACGCGCATGGCGCGGCTGCTGCGCTGGACGCCGGTCGATTCCAGGATGAAGCGCGCATCGACGAGGTCGTCGATGGCCTGGTCAGTCAAGCCGCGGACGAGCGCGCCCCGTTTCGGATAGCGGGTGACCCATCCCTCGTCCTGCAGCAAGGCGAGCGCGGTACGGACGGGCGTCCGGCTGACGCCAATCTCCTCGGCAAGCGGGATTTCTCCCAGCATCGTGCCCGCCTCATAGGCGCCGGTGAGGATGGCGTCGCGGATATGGCGGTAGGCGAGATCTGCCGCGCTCGGTGCGTCTGCCATGATCCTCTCCCTCGAGCGCCATGGTGAACGTCTGGACGCAGCGGCGTCCTGGCGGGCAGGCACTCCATACAAATTGTATCCCAGAAAGACGGCGGCATCCGGGGCTCCGGGACGGACCAGAGCCCGCCGGAGCCGCCTCCCGCGTCGGACTCTGGTTGTTCTCGCCGATTCGGCCGATCGACACCGATGGTGATTGCTGAATTGATTGATGCGGCCATCGGGCATGGAGGGACGACCGCGTTCGGCCCGCCGGAGGCTGAAAGCCTCCGGCTACACCCAACGGAAGGACCCTGAAGGGCCCTGAGTGCGGGAGTCGGATCAATAAGGCAAATCCCATCATGCGGTTGCTGAAAAAGCGACCGTGTCCAGAGCCCTAATGGCGCTTGCCGAATCGATGCGGTCACGTGTGGAGAGGGAACGCCGCCTCCGGCTACCAGACAGGGAAGGACCCTCAAGGCCCCCTGAGTGCGGGAGCCGGATCA
Organism: Thermomicrobiales bacterium; assembly: GCA_020853615.1. Classification (GTDB taxonomy): domain Bacteria; phylum Chloroflexota; class Chloroflexia; order Thermomicrobiales; family UBA6265; genus JACCXM01. The sequence goes on along the minus strand of JADYYO010000156.1, from coordinate 1,983 downwards.
ATAAGGAAGAATTCACACGCGGTAGCTGAAAAGAATGCATCTACCGCGCGCATGGCCCCTATGACCGTTTGCATGAATAATCCAGCCACTGCGAACCAGGACCCTTCAGGGTCCTTCTTCGTCAGGTAGCCGGAGGCTTTCAGCCGCCGGCGGGCCAGCGGCGACGCCCCCTACGAAACAGGTGCCCGCATCCATTGCACAACCGCCATCAGCCGTCGAGACGGGATGCGGCTCCTCTCCTTGCGTCCGAGTCCCGCGAAGCCGCGATGACGGTCAGAGCAGCGCGAGCGCCCGCAGCCTGGCCTCGACCTCGGCATTGGACGGCTCGACGTGATGGGAGCCATCCGGGTAGACGACGACCGGGATGTTCGTACGCCCGGAGATCTCCCGGGCTTGCGCCGCGGCCACCTCGTCGCGCTGGATATCGATATATTCGAACGAAACCGCGAGATCGGTGAGCTGCTTCTTGGTCCGCCGGCAATCGCCGCACCAGTCGGCGCCGAACACGCGAATCCGGGTGCTACTCAATGCAGAACCGCCAGATCCTTCTTTGGCTTTGGCGCCGATTTCAGGGACCGCGATCGACCCGGCCGACGGCTCGAGCGAGTCCGGCAGCGCCGGGCTTCTCTCCGCCGTCAGAGGAGACGCGAACGTCGTCTGCGCGGCAAGGTAGCGCTCGGCATCGAGGGCCGCGACCGCGCCCGAGGCGGCAGCCGTCACCGCCTGACGGTAGTGCGGGTCGATCACGTCGCCCGCGGCAAAGACGCCGGGAAGGTTGGTCCGGGACGTTCGCCCCTGAACGGCGATCGTTCCCTCCCGCGTCAGCTCGAGCTGATCCTGCACCAGGTGGATGCGAGGGTCATGACCAATCGCGACGAACACGCCCGCGACGTCCAGGATTCGGCGCTCGCCGGAGACGACGTCGGTCAATGCCAACCCCTCCACCTCGGAAGTGCCGAGGACGCCAGAGACGGTGGCATTCCAGATGAAGGTGATCTTGTCGTTGGCGAAGGCACGCTCCTGCATGATCTTCGATGCCCGCAAGGTGTCGCGGCGATGCACGACATGGACTTTCGAGGCGAACCGGGTGAGGAAGAGCGCCTCTTCCAGCGCCGCGTCGCCTCCGCCCACGACGGCGACCTCACGATTGCGGAAGAACGCGCCGTCGCACGTGGCACACCACGAGATGCCCCGGCCCGAAAGACGCGCTTCGTCCGCCAGGCCGAGCTTGCGATAGGCAGCGCCTGTTGCGACGATCACGGTGCGCGCCTCGAGTGTCCGTCCGTTCCCGAGCAGGATGCGCTTCACCTCCCCTCCCAGTTCGACTGCCGTCACGTCGTCGTACACGATCTCGGCGCCGAATCGCTCGGCTTGCTCCTGTATGTGCTCCATGAGGTCGGGCCCCATGACCCCCTCAGGGAAGCCGGGAAAATTCTCGACCTCGGTCGTTCTCACCAGTTCTCCGCCTACCGCGACCGACGACGCGATCACCAGGGGCGCGAGATTGGCGCGAGCCGCATAGGTCGCGGCCGTAAAGCCGGCCGGGCCGGAACCGATGATGACGAGGTCTCTCATCGTCGAACCATCCTTTGATGAGTGTATGACGTTGCCTGACTGTCTCGGCTGGTGATGCCGATTCCTCCTCGGTCTCCGCTGGACGATCCGGCTCAGCAAAGGGAGGGACCGTCCATTTGGCCACGCATGGCGTGCACTGTGTCCTGGGTACACGACGCATCCTCTTCTGGGATGCAATGTGTATCCTAGGAGATGGGCTTTGTCAACGACCTCCCCCCGCGTCCGTCCCCTCCGCCGCGTTGCCGACCTCGACGGCCTCTGCTGCCGCGAAGAGTGCGCCCACGTCCGCCTCGACGGGAGTTGCAGTGCCGACGCCTGCCCCGGCGCTCCCTGTTGTGCTGTGGCGCTGGCTCGCGACGGCAACACATGCGTCTCGGTGAATCAGCAGGGCGATGCCAGGTGTGGCGC
>JADYYO010000155.1 GCA_020853615.1 Thermomicrobiales bacterium | reverse complement strand
GTGCCGCTCGGCGGGCGCTGCTCGGTCGCCAGCGGCGGCCAGACCTGGACGATTGGCGAGCGCGAGAATCCCTTCTCCGGCCTCCCCTGGGCGCTCTACCTGCCGCGCGAGAGCGAGCTCGAGGTGATCGCCGAGACGCCGCTGCAACTGGCGGTCTGCGCCGCCCGCGCCGAGCGCACCCTGGCGCCGAAGCTGGTCACGCCGGCCGATGTGAAGGTCGAGATCCGGGGCGCGGGGAATGCCGCGCGCCAGATCAACCACATCATCGAGCCGTCGTTCGCGGCCGATCGCCTGCTGGTCGTCGAGGTCTTCACGCCGAGCGGCAACTGGTCCTCCTATCCGCCGCACAAGCACGATGTCCACGACATGCCGCGCGAGGCCGATCTGGAGGAGATCTACTACTACCGCATCTGGCCGCCGGAAGGGTTCGGCCTGCAGCGCCTGCACACCGCTGACGGGCAGATCGACGCCGCCTACGTCATTCACGACGGCGATCTCCTTCTGGTGCCCGAGGGGTACCACACCTTCGCCGTGGCGCAGGGCTACACCGGCTACTACCTCAACGTACTGGCGGGCAACGAGCCGGTTCGCACGATGCAGCCGAGCGACGACCCGGCGTTCGCCTGGGTGCGCGATACCTGGAGCGATGACCTGAACGAAGGCCTCGCCTCCTGGCAGGACATCGACCAGCGCATCAATGGCTCGGCGGGACGACGCGGGTGATGGGTGATGGGTGATGGGTGGTGGGCGGTGGGTGATGGATGACAGATGGCGGATGTTGGATGTTGGATGTTGGAGGGTGTCGCCGCGAAGCCGGCGATGATCGCGCCCGGACATCTGACATCCGACATCCGGCATCGATTTCCCCCAACACCCCATCACCCATCACCCATCACCCCAGAAAGGACGCAACGATGACGATGCGGATCGGGACGACGCGCCTGACGATGGCGCAGGCGGTTGTGAAGTTCCTGACGCAGCAGTACACCGAGCGTGACGGCGTCGAACAGCCGCTCATCGCCGGCGTCTGGGGCATCTTCGGCCACGGGAATGTGGCCGGGATCGGGCAGGCGCTGGAAGAGTTGAAGGAGGAGGTCGCCTATCACCGGCCGCAGAACGAGCAAGGGATGGTGCACGCGGCGGCGGCGTACGCGAAGATGAAGAACCGCCTGCAGACCTTCGCCTGCACCTCCTCCATTGGCCCGGGCGCAACGAACATGCTCACCGGCGCGGCGATGGCCACGGTCAACCGGCTGCCGGTCCTGCTCCTGCCGGGGGACATCTTCGCCTCCCGCCGGCCCGACCCGGTGCTGCAGCAGCTCGAGTTCCCCCTGAGCATGGATGTCAGCGTCAACGACGCCTTCTTCCCGGTCTCCCGCTTCTGGGACCGCATCAACCGCCCCGAGCAGTTGCTGGCCAGCCTGCCCGAGGCGATGCGCGTGCTGACCGATCAGGCCGAGACGGGCGCGGTCACCATCTGCCTGCCGCAGGATGTCCAGATCGAGGCATACGACTACCCGGCCGCGTTCTTCGAAAAGCGCGTCTACCGCGTGCCGCGCATCGTGCCGCCGCGCGAGGCGCTGGAGCGGGCGGCGGCGATGATCCGCGCCGCCGAGCAGCCGCTCATCGTCGCCGGCGGCGGGGTGATCTACTCCGAGGCGACCGCGGCCCTCTCCGACTTCGCCGACGCGCTCGGCATCCCCGTCACCGAGACGCAGGCGGGCAAGGGGGCGCTCCCCTGGAATCACGCCTGGAACGCGGGAGCCGTCGGCTCCAACGGCGGGCTAGCCGCCAACCGCCTGGCGCGGGATGCCGACCTGGTGATCGCTATCGGCACGCGCCTCTCCGATTTCACCTCGGCCTCGCACACGCAGTTCCAGAACCCGGACGTGCGGTTCCTTTCGATCAACGTCTCCGCGCGCGATGCGCACAAGTTCGGCGCCGAACCGCTGGTCGGCGACGCGCGCGCCACGCTCGACACGCTGCGCGAGATGTTGGCGGCGAGCAAGCACCGCGTCGGCGCCGCGTATGGCGATCGGGTGGAGACGCTCAAGGCGGAGTGGGATGCGACGGTCGACGACATCCGCGCCGTCGAGAACCCGGCCGACCTGACGCAGGCGAACGTCATCGGCCTGGTCAATACCGCCAGCGGCCCGCGCGACGTCGTCGTCTGCGCGGCGGGGAGCCTGCCCGGCGACCTGCTCAAGCTCTGGCGCCCGGTCGACCCGAAGGGCTACCACCTCGAATACGGCTACTCGACGATGGGGTACGAGATCGCCGGTGGGCTCGGCGCGAAGATGGCGGACCCCTCGCGCGAGGTCTACGTCATGGTCGGCGACGGCTCCTACCTGATGCTCCACACCGAGATCGTCACCTCCCTCGAAGAGGGGATGAAGCTGACGATCGTGGTCGTCGATAATGGTGGGTTCCAGTGCATCCGCAACCTGCAGATGTCGACCGGCTCGCCCCCCTACGGCAACGAGCTTCGCTATCGCGACCCGCGCACGGGCATCCTCGATGGGCCGTACATCCCGATCGACTTCGCGGCCAACGCCGAGAGTCTGGGCGCGGTCGGCATGCGCGCCACCTCGGAGGCGGAGCTGCGCGACGCGCTGGAGCGGGCGAAGCAGGAGACGCGGACGGTCGTCATCCACGTCCCCGTGCAGAAGCACGCGTCGGTGCCGGGGTTCGAGTCGTGGTGGGATGTGCCGGTCGCCGAGGTCTCGACGGTGCCGAGCGTCAAGGAGGCGCGCGAGGAGTACGTCGAGCAGGAGCGGAACGAGCGCTTCTACTACTGAGGGCGCTTGGTGGCGGTTGCGCACATGACGGGGCCATGCGGCGAAAGGGAGTGCCGTCCTCGACCCGCCGGAGGCTGAAAGCCTCCGGCTACCTGACGAAGAAGGACCCTGAAGGGCCCTGATTCGCGGTGGCTGGATTATTAATGCAACGGTCATAAGGGCCTTGCGTGCGCGAGCCGGATCGGTCAGGCGATCGCCAGAAAGGCCCGG
>JADYYO010000154.1 GCA_020853615.1 Thermomicrobiales bacterium | reverse complement strand
CCGAAGTTCATCGAGCCCATGTTGAGCGAGCACATCTCCGGCTTCATGCGCTGTGGGCCGGCGAGGCGCTCATCGACGGTCATCGTCTGCGCGCCGCCGGTGGTGATGTTGATCACCGCGTCGGTGCGCTCCTTGATCCGGGGCAGGAACTGGAGGAAGACCTCCGGGTCGGGGGTCGGCTGGCCGGTCTCCGGGTTGCGCGCGTGCAGGTGCAGGATCGCCGCCCCCGCCTCCGCCGCGCCGACCGCATTCTCCGCGATCTGGTCTGGCGTGATCGGCAGATACGGAGTCTGCGACGGGATATGAATCGATCCCGTGATCGCACAGGTGACGATGACCTTTCGCGCCGCGCTTGCCATGGCTCCTCCTGACGGGCTGGTGGCTATTGGCTTCTGGCTTTTGGCTGTTGGCCGTTGGCTCCTTCTCGACTGCTCGACTGCTCGACTGCTCGACTGCTCGACTCGTTTCTTGCCGTCTTGCCGGCTTGCCGGCTGGCCGACTCGGATCACCCCACGTTCGCAATCCTGACCGGTTCGATCTCGTCGGCCGGGGTGAAGCCGAAGACCTGGCCGTAGAAGTCGAGCTCGCCCTCGAGCGCGCGGCGGATATTCTCGGCGCTGCGGAAGCCGTGCCCCTCCCCCGCGAACATGACGAGGGCGACCGGCAGCCCGCGCGCGGCCATCGCCTCGTACATCTTCTCCGCCTGGTCGGGCGGCACCACGGTGTCCTCGGTCCCCTGGAAGAGGATGAGGGGCGCGCTGATCCGCTCGAGGTGGTGGATCGGCGAGCGCTCCATGTAGATGTCGCGCCGGTCGGGGTAGGGGCCGATCAGGCCGTCGAGGTAGCGCGACTCGAACTTGTGGGTGTCGGTCGTCATCGTCTCCAGGTCGCTGATGCCGAAGTGACTGGCCCCGGCGCGGAAGAGATCGGCGAAGGTCAGCGCGGCCAGCGTCGTGTAGCCGCTGGCGCTCCAGCCGCGGATGGCGGTCCGCTCCCGGTCGACCAGCCCCTGCGCGATCAGGTGGCGGGCGGCATTGACGTGGTCCTCGACATCGACGAGGCCCCAGGTGTCGGTGAGCCGCTGCCGGTAGGGGCGGCCGTAGCCGGTGCTGCCGCCGTAGTTGACGTCGAGCACGGCGAAGCCGCGCGAGGTCCAGTACTGCAGCGCCAGGTTCATCGCCGTCGAGGTGGCGCCAGTCGGCCCGCCGTGGCTTTGCACCAGCAGAGGCGGCAGCTCCCCCTCCGGCGCGACGTAGTCCCTGTTGCGCGGCGGGTAGAGGAAGGCGTGCGCGGTCTGGCCGTTGCCGGTCGGGAACTCGACCGGGATCGGCTCCGAGAGGTAGCCGGGGTCGATCTCGACGTCGAGCGAGCGCTTGAGCGTTGCGAACGCGCCGGCCGCCGCGTCGTAGCGAACGACGGAGGCCGGGATGGCGGCGCTGCCGGCGACGAGGACGGCGACGCCGTCGGCGGCGAAGGGGTCGTCGATCTCGGTGTAGAGGGTCTCGATCGGGGTCAACGCGTTCGCGGCGAGGTCGATGGTGGCCAGATGCCAGAGCCCCTCGCGCGTGTAGGTGGCGATGATCGTGCCGGCGTCGAGGAAGGCGTAGGTCCGCATGCCGAAGACCCATTGAGGCACGCCGAACTCCGCCTCTATCGGCGCGACCGCTTCGTCGCTGTCGGCGCCGGGCTGGCGCCGGTAGAGATTCCACCAGCCCGTGCGGTCGGAGACGAAGTAGAGGACGCCGTCGGGCGACCACTCCGGCTGGAAGATCGACTCTTGCGGCCCGCCCGCGAGGCGTCGCGGCTCACCCAGCGAGCCATCCTCGTTGACGTCGGCCGCCCAGAGCTCCGAGTCGTCCCACGGCATGTTCGGATGATTCCACTGCACCCAGGCGAGGCGCGTGCCCTCGGGATCGAGGCGGGGGTTGGCGTAGAAGTCGGCGCCGGAGGCGAGGATGACTCCCCCCTGCGCGTCGCCGCCGGGGTCGAGCGCGACGATCGTGTTGACCGCCTCGCCCTCGCCCGAGTGGTCCTCGCGGATGGCGATCAGCCGGCTCCGCACCGGGTCGAAGATTGGGTCGGCGTAGCGGAGCGCCCCGGCCGGGGTGATCGGCCGCGGCTCCCCTGCACCGTCGATCCGGTAGAGCCGGGTATCCTGGAAGTTGGAGAAGATGAGCACGCCGTCGCGGACGGTGTAGGCGCCGCCGCCATACTCGTGGACGCGGGTGCGGACGCTGAAGCCGGCGGGCACCGCGTCCGCGATCGTGCCATCGGCGCGGCGGCGGACGACGACGGAGCGCCCCGCCTCGGCGGGGCGCGATTCGATCCAGTAGACGTCGTCGCCATCGAGGCGCGGCGAGGCGACGCCGACCCGGCGGCCGGTAATCAGATCGGTAGTAATCGGCGAGCGCCACGTGCCATACGGCGCGACTTGGGGCGATTCGGTCACGTTCTCGAGCCTCCTGTGACGAGGGTGATGGGGTCATTGGATCATAGGGTGATAGGGTAGACGAGATTCGCGGCTTTGCCAGCATCACGTCTTGCGACTGTTCGAGTTCCCTCCCGAACGTTGGAGACGTACCATCAGAGGCGAGAAATTGGATCATTGGCACCGCGCTGCTTCTCGACTCCCGAGCGCTGCATTTAGCTAGTGAAGCCATGGACATGGACAGGGAATGGGCAGTTCGCACGGATCGCCTTGGACGCCAATATGGCGATGGCGTCTGGGGCGTGCAGGACGTTTCGATCGAGCTGAAATTCGGATCGATCGTCGCGCTGCTGGGCGCGAATGGCGCTGGGAAATCGACCCTCATCCATCTGCTTTGTGGCGCCCTCAAACCGACGACCGGATCGATTCTGGAGAACCCGCGATCGGCAGGAGTGCGCATCGGCTGGTGCAGCCAGCGCCTGAGCCTCGACTGGTACCTCACGGTCAACGACAACGTGCTGCTGGGCGCGCGGCTCGCGGGACTGGACCGCGCGCAAAGCCAGCAGAAGACAAACGAGATGCTCGAATTCGTGGGTTTGCGCGAGTATGCGTCTTCATTTGCCGACTTGCTCTCCGGCGGTCAGCAGCAGCGCATT
>JADYYO010000153.1 GCA_020853615.1 Thermomicrobiales bacterium | reverse complement strand
GGATGTCGGATGTCAGATGGCAGATGTCCGGGCGCCAATGTTGCCGGCTTCGGGGGACACCGTCCGACATCCAATATCCGACATCCATCCCCCATCACCTATCACCCAGCACCCCATGACCGAATCGCCTGACCTCCGGCCCCTCTTCCCGGGGGAGCGCGCGGCGCTGCTGGAGTTGCTGGCCGATCTCTCGCCCGGGGAGTGGGCCGCGCCGACGGCCTGTTCCGGCTGGTCGGTGCAGGACGTGGCGGCGCATCTGCTCGGCGACGATATCGGGCGGCTGTCGCGGGGCCGGGACGGCTTCGCTAACCCCGATTTCGCCACCGGGCTCGATATCGCGACGCTGCCCGGGCTGATCGCGGCGATCGATCGCCAGAACGCGCGCTGGGTGGAGGGGATGCGGCGCGTCAGTCCGCGCCTCCTGATCGATCTGCTGCGACTGACCGGCGAGTGGACCGAGGCGTATTTCGCGCGCCTCGACCTGCACGCCATCGGCGCCTCGGTCGACTGGGCCGGACCGGAGCCGGCTCCGGTCTGGCTCGATGTCGCGCGGGAGTACACCGAGCGCTGGGTCCACCAGCAGCACATCCGGGATGCCATCGGCCGGGTGGGGCTGAAGGAGCGGCGCTGGCTCGGGCCGGTGCTGGCGACGTTCACCCTGGCGCTGCCACGCGCGCTGGCAGATCATCCCGCGCTGGATGGCGCGTCATTGCGGCTAGTCATCGCCGGTGAGGCCGGGGGGACGTGGACCGCGCGCCGCGAAGGCGGCCGATGGATCCTCGACACTGGCGCGAGCAACGCCCCGACCGCGGCGGTCGAGATCGACCAGGAGATCGCCTGGCGGCTCTTCACGAAAGGACTGCCCAAGGACGAGGCTGAGCGCGGGGCGCGGATCGCGGGGGATGCGGATCTCGCGGCGCGCGTCTTCGAGATGGTCGCCATCCTGGCCTGATCGCGTCGTGGCCATGGACGGCTCGGCGAAGATCGCCCCGGTACACTGACAGGGACGAGTTCGGGGCGCCACCGCGTCGAGCCGGGAGAGGAGACGCGCATGAGCGTCGCGCAACGCATCACCGAGGCGGAATACGAACGGATCGTGCTGGCCGCGCCAGACCAGCAGTGGGAATTGATCGAGGGGCGACTACGGGAGAAGCCGGGGAAGTCGTGGGATCACGGCCGGATCGTGACATTGCTCGGCTATCTCCTCATGTTTCAACTCGATCATCGCGAGTTCCTGGTCCTTTACGAAAGCCGCGTTCGGCGCGAGGTCGGGACGATCTTCCTACCTGACTTGATGGTCGTGCCGACTAGCTATGGACGAGATTTCGCCGGCCAGCCCGGCGTGCTCGCCATCTTCTCCGATCCGCTGCCGCTCGTCGTCGAGGTCTGGTCAGCGTCGACCGGCGACTATGACGTCGACACGAAGATTCCGGAGTACCAGCGGCGTGGCGACCGGGAGCTCTGGCGCATTCACCCCTACGAGCGGACGCTGACCGCCCGGCGCCACCAGCCAGACGAGTCGTATGCCGAAACGGTCTATCGAACCGGAATCGTGGCGGCGGAGTCGTTGCCCGGGGTGGCGGTCGATCTCTCCGAGCTGTTTGGCGATTGATGGTTGCCGAGCGAGGGGAATCGCATTCGGCGTGTGCGCCTGCAGGCGTGGGGAGGAGCGGCCGGGTGAGTCAGGATCGGGGAGATGCCATGAGCCGGCAGCCGGATATGCACGACAGCAACGTGGCCGGGACCGTGACGGCCGTCAGCCGCAGCGCGACGCACACGATGAGCAAGCCGAATGAGGCGAGCATCACGCTTCTGGCGGGGCTGGGCGTCGAGGGGGATGCCCATCTGGGCGTGACGGTCAAGCACCGCTCGCGGGTGGCGCGCGACCCGACGCAGCCGAACCTGCGCCAGGTCCACCTGATCCACGCCGAGCTGCACGACGAACTGGAGGTGGCCGGGTTCCGCCTCGCGCCGGGGCAGATGGGAGAGAACATCACCACGCGGGGCATCGCCCTGCTCGGGCTGCCGACCGGCACGATGCTGTATCTCGGCGATACCGCGGTGGTCGAGGTGACGGGCCTGCGCAACCCCTGCGCCCAGCTCGACGGGATTCAGCCGGGATTGATGGCGGCGACGCTCGACCGTGACGCCGAGGGGAAACTCGTCCGCAAGGCGGGGATCATGGGCGTGGTTCTGACCAGCGGCGACGTGCGCCCCGGCGACCCCATTCGCGTTGACTTGCCGCCGGAGCCGCACGAGGCGCTGCAGCCGGTCTGATCCCGAATTCGCCATCACCGTTAGCGTCCACTGCCTGGAGGAGGCATGCACGGCGGAGCCCCGGTATTTGACACGATCGTGATTCCCTACGATGGTTCGGAGCGGTCGGCGCACGCGTTCTCCTACGCTGAGCTTCTCCCCAGCCGTGTCGTGCGCCTCGTTCGCGTCGAGCCGAACTTCCAGGTGCTCGCCCCCGGACCGCTGGCGAATTTCCGGCCCGACTGGCGGCCGATCCGCGCTGAGCAAATCGAGCAGGAATTCGCGCCCTTCGCCGAGCGTTTTCGCGGCGCCGGCCGTGAGGTTGATATCCAGCCCCGTTTCGGCGAGCCGGCCGAGGAGATCCTCGACGCGGCCAGCGATGCCGACCTGATCGTCATGTCGACGCGGGGAGCCGGCACGATTCGCGGATCGCTGCTGGGCAGTGTGGCCGACCGGGTCGCCCGCCAGTCCCAGACTCCGGTGCTCCTGGCGCCGGCGCCATCCGAGCCGGGCGCACCGGTCGCCATCTCGAGGATTGTCGTGCCGCTCGATGGCTCGCTCCTGGCTGAACGCGCACTGCCCATCGCCGCGTCGCTCGCCACTATTCTTGGCGTGCCCATCAGGCTGCTCCACGTCGTCGATGCTGGCGCGCCGGGGAGCGCCGGCCAGGGCGCGGCCCAGCAAGCCCTGGAGAGCCACGTGCAGACGTTGCGCGACGACGGGCTGAATGCGTCGGCGGCGATTCTTACCGGCACGCCGGCGCCGACGCTGATCGACGCGCTGACACCGGCAGATCTGGTGGTCATGACGACGCGCGGGCGCGGGGGACTGTCGCGGTGGCTGCTGGGCAGCGTGGCGGACAGGATCGTGCGCGGAGCGCCGGCGCCGGTGCTCCTGGCGCCATCCTGGTCCGAGACGCAAGAAGGCGGGGGCGGAGGAATGGGCGACCGACAGGCGTAACGACTGCCACGGGCCTCTGCGCCACCTGGCGTTGCCGAGCGGCTTCGCCGTTGTGGTCGAGAGTGAGGAGGAAGATCGACGTCATGGGGAATCTCGTAGTTGAAGATGCCGTCCGGCGGGTAAGGGCGCGTCAGGTGACGCGCCGCGCCGCGCTGCAGGGGGCCGCCGGCCTGGCGGCGGTCATCGGGCTCGGCCAATGCCAGGCTCGGGCAGAGGAGGCGACGCCCGCGCCCTCGGGCCCGGTCACCATCGCCGCGCATCGCCTGACCAACCCGCGCGGCTTTGCCTGGGATGGCGACGGCGTCCTCCACGTCGCGCTGGCCGGGAGCGGCGGGGCGGGGCTGCTGGGGCCCGACGAGGGAGGCGGCTACGCGACGACCGGTATCTCTGGCATCGTCGCCCGTATCGAGCAGGGGCGCCCGGTCACCGTCAGCGACGACCTCCCCTCCACCACCGTCTCCGGCAAGCGCACACTCGGCCCCGCCTCCGTCGCGTTCGTCGGCGACGAGCTGTTTGTCCTCGAAGACGCCAACGCCATGGCGTTTCGCCGGGATAGCAATCGGCCCGACGGCGTCTACCGGGTCGCGCCGGACGGCACGCTCGACCTGATCGCCGATACCGCCGTCTGGTCCGCGGCCAACCCGGCGGCCTTCCAGCCCGCCGACTACAACGCGGAGGGCGAGTTGATGGGCATGGTGACGATCGGCGATGCCCTCTGGGTCGTGGAGAGCAACATCGGCCAGGTGCTGAGGATCTCGCTCGACGGCGCGATCGAGCGCGTCGCCGACCTGTCGGAGAACCACCCCATCCCGACCTCCCCGGCCGTCTCCCCCACCGGGAGCGTCTATGTCGGGTTCCTGACCCCCGCCCCGTACGGCGACGGGACGTCCCGGGTGGTCGAGGTGATGCCGGATGGGACGGTCACCGAGGTCTGGACCGGCCTGACGATGGTGACGGCGGTCGCCACCGCGCCCGATGGGACGCTCTACGCCGCGGAGATGGCCACCGGCAACACCAGCAAGCCGCCATATGTCGCTCCCGAGACCGGCCGCATCGTGCGGCGCACCGCCGACGGCGGGCTGGAAGAAGTCGCGACCCATGTCAACTACCCGGTCGCGCTCGCCTTCGGGCCAGACAGCGCTCTCTACGTGGCGGCGCCGTCATTGGGGAGCCTCGATCCGGACGGCTACATCCTGCGCATCGACATGGCCGCGCCCGGCCCGCACGATGTCCGCGCCGTCGCCGCCCTGGCGGGCGGCCGCGACTTCAGCGCCCTCCACACCGACTACTTCGGCGACGTGGCGCCGCCAGCGGAAGCGCCAGCGATGGCCGAGGCGGCAACGGTCACCGCGACGAGCGAGGCGGCCGCGGCCGGCGGCGAGACGATCAGGATCGATGGCGGCAACTTCTATTTCGAGCCGAACGCCGTCGAGATTCCAGCAGCGGCCCCGGTGACGTTCGAGATCGTGAACATCACGCAGATCCCGCACAACTTCAGCATCGACGCGCTCGGGGTGAGCGTCGATCTGGCCCCGGAGGAGACCGGCAAGGTGACGATCACGGCGCCGGCCGGCACGTACGAGTTCTACTGCAACCTGCCCGGCCACAAGGCGGCCGGCATGGTCGGCACGCTGACCGTGCGCTAGCGATGGCCCGGGCTGCGAACCCGGCAGCCCGGGCCCCCTGGCACGCGAAGGCGTCCTGCCGGAACCGGGCGCGGCGGCGCCATGTCATATTTCGCCGGAGATGCTTCACTTCCTGCAACAGGAACCGACAGCCGCGCCGGGGCATCGCCATGATCGCCCGGCGCGCGATGCGAGAAGGGGGCGGCAGCCAGCATGGCGGAGAGACTGAGCGGGAAGGTGGCGATCGTCACCGGCGGGGCGCATGGCATCGGCCGCGCCATCGCCGAGCGCTTCGGCGCGGAGGGGGCGACGGTCGTCGTCTCCGACATCAACGCCGAGGGGGCCGAGGCGGTGGCGCGGGGGATCGAGGGCGCGGGGGGGAAGGCGATCGCGGTCCCGACCGACGTCTCGCAAAAGGCGTCGGTCGACCACCTCTACGACGAGACGCTGGAGCGCTTCGGCACGGTCGACGTGGTCGTCAACAGCGCGGGGCTGGTCAACACCGAGCGCCACTTCCTCGAGGGGGACGAGGCGTGGTGGGACGCCATCCACGGCGTCAACCTGAAGGGGACCTTCCTGAGCGGGCTGCGCGCCGCGAACTTCATGGCGCGGCATGGCGGCGGCGTCATCATCAACGTCTCTTCCGGCGGCGCGACCCGGGCACACCGCGGCAACGCCGCCTACGACGCGACCAAGGGGGGCGTCGAGGCGCTGACCCGGGCCATGGCGGTCGATCTCGCGCCCTACGGCATCCGCGTCAACGCGCTGATCCCGGGCTCGATCAACACCTCGGGGATGACGCCCGAGACGAAGCAGGAGCGGGGCAAGGCGATCCCGATGGGGCGCGTCGGCGAGCCGGAGGACATGACCGGCGCCGCGGTCTTCCTCGCCTCCGACGACGCGGGCTACGTCACCGGCCAGATGGTGGCTGTCGACGGCGGCATCTTGGCGGCGATGCGCTCGCCGGCGGCGGATATCTTTCCGTTGTCGAAGTATCCGGACGTGAGCCGGCAAGACGGCGAGCCGGCAAGACGGCAAGAGAGGAACGGGTAGGGTGGTGTTGTTTGCAGGACGGGCAGTTCGCGAGCCGGGCGCTTTGCTCTCCCCCCCAGCCGCCACCCAAGGGGTACCCGGCCCACTGTGCTGGGCGAGGGGAGCGTTCACTCGTGATGCCGCACCAAGCGGCACCGCGATGGCAACCATGTTCATCGTCAGCACTCCCCTCGCCCACCGGAGTGGGCCGGGTACCCCTTGGGTGGTGGCCGGGGGTGAGGGATAATGGCCTCCCTCCGCGCCGGGGTCGATATCGGCGGCACCTTTACCGACCTGATCGTCTATGACGATGCCAGCGGCGCGTTCGTCGTCGGCAAGACCCTTTCGACGCCGGACGAGCCGTCGCGGGCGATCGAGACGGGGCTGGCCGAGACGCTGGCGCAGGCGGAGCAGCCGATCGGGGCGCTCGGGCAGATCATCCATGGCACCACCCTCGTCACCAACGCCCTGATCGAGCGCAAGGGGGCGCCGACCGCGCTCCTCGCCACCGAGGGGTTCCGCGACTCGCTGGAGATCGGCCGCGAGCACCGCTACGACCTCTACGATCTGCAGCTCGAGATGCCGACGCCGCTGGTGCCGCGCTATCTCCGCTTCGGCGTGCCGGGGCGCACTCTCGCCGACGGTTCGACCCTCGAGGGGCACGACCTCGACGAGGCGTACGTCGAGCGGCTGGCGCGGGAGTTGGATGCGGCCGGGGTCGAGGCGGTCGCGATCGCCTTCCTCAACAGCTTCGCCAACCCGGAGCTGGAGCGCCGGGCGCGGGAGGCGGTGCAGCGCGCCGCCCCGAATCTGCGCGTCTCGATCTCCTCCGACGTCGTGCCCGAGATCCGGGAGTACGAGCGGACCTCGACGACCGTCGCCAACGTCTATGTGCAGGCGCGGGTCGAGCGCTATCTGCACGATCTGGAGGAGCGGCTGGCGCGGGCTGGCTTCGCGGGCTCGCTCCTGCTGATGCTCTCCTCCGGCGCGCTGGCGACGGTCGAGACGGCGGCGCGCTTCCCGGTCCGCCTGCTGGAGAGCGGGCCGGCCGGCGGCGCACTGGCCGCGACCGCTTTCGGCAAGGCGGCGGGCTACGACTCCCTCCTCTCCTTCGACATGGGCGGGACGACCGCGAAGTTCGCCGTGATCGACCGGGGGGAGCCGCTGCTGGCGCACGGCTTCGAGGTCGACCGCCGCTACCGCTTCAAGAAGGGCTCCGGCCTGCCGATCAACCTCCCGGTCATCGAGATGATCGAGATCGGCGCCGGGGGCGGGTCGATCGCCCGCATCGACGCGCTGGGGCTGCTCAAGGTCGGGCCAGACTCGGCGGGGGCCGACCCCGGGCCAGTCTGCTACGACCGGGGCGGCACGCAGCCGACCGTTACCGATGCCGACCTGGTCCTCGGCTACCTCGACCCCGGCTTCTTCCTCGGCGGGGCGATGTCGCTCGACGTCGCGGGGGCGCGGGAGGCGATTGGGCGCGTCATCGCCGAGCCGCTCGGCATCGGCATCGAGGAGGCCGCCTGGGGGATCCACCAGATCGTCAACGAGGGGATGGCCGGCGCCGCGCGGGTGCATACCCTGGAGCGGGGCGGCGACCCCCGGCGGCTGCCGGTCTTCGCCTTCGGTGGCGCGGGGCCGGTGCACGGCTACCGGGTGGCGGCCGCGCTCGGCTCCCCGAGGCTGATCGTCCCTTCGGGGGCCGGCGTCATGAGCGCGATCGGCTTCCTCGCCGCGCCGATCGCCTTCGACTTCACCCGCTCCTTCCCCAGCCGCCTCGATACGCTCGACTGGGCGCGGGTCAACGGCCTCTTCGCCGAGATGGAGGAGGAGGGGGCGACGCTGCTGCGCGAGGCGGGCGTGCCAGGGCGCGAGGTCACGCACCGCCGCGCCGCCGAGATGCGCTACGTTGGCCAGGGGCACGAGGTGCGCGTGCCCCTGCCGCCGGGGCCACTGACGCCGGCCGGCGCCGGTGCGCTGCGCGAGGCGTTCGAGGCCGAGTACATCCGCCTCTATGGGCGGCTCGGGCCGCCAGTGGCGGTGGAGGCGATCACCTGGCGGGTCGTCTCCTCGGGGCCGCGCCCCGATCTCCGCCTCTCGACCGCCCCGGCCGGGAGCGGCGATGCGGCGTCGGCCCGCAAGGGGACGCGCCGCGCCTACATGCCGGAGCAGGGTGGGATGACCGACGTCCCCGTCTACGACCGCTACCGCCTCGGCCCCGGCGCGGCCTTCACCGGCCCGGCCATCGTCGAGGAGCGCGAATCGACGACTGTCATTGGCCCGGGCGCCGCGGTGACAGTCGATGCCGAAGGAAATCTTGCCGTGGAGGTCCAGGAGCCCCATGCCCGCTGAGCCATACCGCTTCGATACCCCGTCATCATCGGATGCCGCCGTCTCCGTTGCCGAGCCGGCGGCTCCACCCGCGATGGACCCCGTGACGCTCGAGGTCCTCTGGAACCGGCTCCTCTCGGTCGCCAACGAGCAGCAGGCGGCGCTGATGCGGACCGCCTTCAGCACCGTCGTGCGGGAGTCGCAGGATCTCGCCTGCGGCGTCTTCGACACGCGCGGGCAGATGATGGCGCAGTCGCTGACCGGCACCCCCGGACACATCAACCCGCTGGCGACCGGCGTCCGCCACCTGCTGGCCGCGTATCCGCCGGAGACGCTGGCGCCGGGCGACGTCCTGATCACGAACGACCCCTGGATGACCTCCGGGCAGTTGAACGACTTTACGGTCCTCACCCCGATCTTCCGCGATGGGCAGATCGTCGCCTACTTCGGCAATCTCTGCCACGCGGCCGATATCGGCGGGCAGGTCTTCTCCGGGGAGGCGGGCGAGATCTACGAGGAGGGGCTGCGCGTCCCGGTCACGAAGCTCTTCGACCGGGGCGAGCCGAATCAGGAGCTGCTGAAGATCGTCCGCGCCAACGTCCGCCTGCCGGACGAAACGGTCGGCGACCTCTACGCGCAGGCGGCCTGCAACGATGTCGGCGGGCGGGCGCTGCTGACGATGATGGACGAGTTCGGGCTGGAGAGCATCGACCCCCTCTCCGACGAGATCATCGCCCGCTCGGAGAAGGCGCTGCGCGACGCGATCCGGGAGCTGCCCGACGGCGTCTACACGCACGAAGTCTGGAGCGACGGCTTCGAGGAGCCGATCCGGATCGCGGTGGCGCTGACCGTGCGCGGCGACGAGATCGACATCGACTTCGCCGGCTCCTCGCCGCAGAGCGGGCGCGGCATCAACGTGGTCCTCAACTACACCCACGGCTACGCCTCCTTCGCGATCAAGGCGGCGATCGCGCCCGACGTGCCCCACAACGAGGGAGCCTTCCGCCCGGTGCACGTCACCGCTCCCGAGGGCTCGATCCTCAATTGCGTCGAGCCGGCGGCGGTGGCGGCGCGGCACCTGGTCGGCCACTTCGTACCGAGCGCGATCTTCGGGGCGCTGGCGCAGGCCTTCCCGGAGCGGCTGCTGGCGGGCGGCGCCGATCCGATCTGGCTCAGCGTCTGGCGGGGGATCAACCCGCGCACGAGCGAGCCGTTCATGAGCGCCATCTTCCAGGTCGGTGGCACCGGCGCGCGCGCCACGAAGGATGGGCTGAACACGACCGGCTTCCCCTCTGGGGTGGCCGGGGTGCCGGCCGAGGTGATCGAGAGCCTCACCGGGCTGGTGCAGTCGCGGCGCGAGCTGCGCACCGACTCGGGCGGCGCGGGCGAGACGCGCGGCGGGCTGGGGCAGGCGACCGACTGGTGGTATCGCGGCGAGGGGCCGTGGAGCGTCTCGGCGATGATCGACCGCACCAACTTCGCGGCGCAGGGCTTCGCCGGGGGCGGGCCGGGCGCGATGGGCGAGTTCTCCGTCGATGGGCGGCGGCTGCGGCCGAAGACGGTCGAGGCGCTGGCGCCGGGGCAGGTCGTCCTCCTCGCCCCACCAGGCGGCGCCGGCTTCGGTGATCCCTTCCAGCGCCCCGTCGAAGCCGTCCTCGCCGACGTCGTCGCTGGCTACGTCTCACCCGACGCGGCCGCGCGCGACTATGGCGTGGCGGTGAGATACCTCGGCACAGAGGACCAGTTGGTCCGCCTGCCGGAGCATTACGCGGTCGACGAAGAGGAGACGGCTCGGCTGCGGAAGGGCAGGCCGTAGCGGCTCACTGGTTCACGGGGTCGGCGCGCAGCCGAAGTGCTCGAGGATCGCGGCCAGGCGCGGCGGCTCCTCGAGCAGATTCGTCGCGCAGTTCGCGACCAGGGCATCGCTGGCGCGGTCGAACAGCGCGATCGAGCGATGGTCCGGGGCGTTGCGGCAGCGGTAGATGAGGCCGTCTGGTCGATCCGGGTGGGACCAGAGCGCGGCAGCCCAGCGTCGCGAAACCGCGTGCGGGCCGTCGCCAATCCGGCTGTCCGCGTGGGCCGTGAGGCGTTTCAATGCCGCCCCGCTGGAGAGATCGACCAGGCGCAATGGTCTGGTCGCGTTACCGCGACAGAGGCAGCTTCGGGCGAGGAGACTCTCACTGGCGAAAAGCCCCAACGGGCTCGAGTCAATACCCTGGCTGAAAGCCTCGATGAACGAGGAAAATTCGTCTTCGCCCAGGTAGAGCGTGCCGAAGGCTCCCCCGTCTGGAGGCGCAAACCGCCCGGTCGTGCGATTGAAGTAGAGCGGACCGTGGGTACGCCTATGGCCGCGGAACCACGTTCGGTTCGCGATCTCGAGGAGGGGCAGATGCCGTGCCGCGAGGTCCTCGGGCGGTCCGGATACGGTCCCGGCGCCGTCGCCAACGCTCAGGACGCGATCTGGTCGCCATACTGGCGCGCGGCCGTGAGGACTCCGTCGCGGTTGCCGTGGCGCAGCGCGTCGAGTGGCGAGGCGCCGTCGAGCCAGCGGTTCGGCGCGAGCATGAAAGCGTCCTGCGTCCACGGGTCGAGGCCACGTAGCTCGGCGAGGATGTCCGGGAGCCCCTCGAGATCGACCTGCCAGACCGGATAGGCGTAGCCGCGCCGGCCGAGGCTGAGGCCGATCAATGTTCCGGCGCGGCGGCGCTTGTCGACCGCCTGCCGGCTGATGCCGAGGGCAGCGCCCATGTTCTGCGCCGAGACGACTCCGCCCTCGGCCGCGAGAAGTTGGCGCTTCAACGCAAGCCCGCGCAAACGCGCCGGGGCAAGCGGATCGCGGGGCACGAGGTCAGCGAGCAGTTCCGGTCGATCGAGCAAGTGCAGGAGCGCATCGTCGCCCGAAGGGTGGTCCGCCAACGCGTTCTCATCGCTCTCCTGGGCAAAGCGGACCAAGGCGTCGACGACCGCGGCGAAGAAGCGATCAAGCCCGCTCCGTTCGGTGGCGGCATCGAGCAGACGTGCCGCGGCCTGGACCGTTTGCGGCGGCGCCTCTCGCGCCACGTCCGAGAGCTGCCTCGCCAGCGTCTGGGCTGTTTCATTAGCTGCCGGGATCGACATGGCGAACCTCTTGTGCCTCCGTGATCTCCACCGTTACCACGATACGCCACACGCTCGTGGGGATGCAGACAGCCTCGTCGAGGCCGCCGACCACCTCCTCCGATACGCCACACGCTCGTGGGGATGCAACTTCGTCAACTCACGACGTGAGCCGCGCGATCCTGCCGCAGCTTGACTTTAGTGCGGCGCTGGGACTCCAGCATCGCGCCCAATCTGTGGCATCCTGAGCGACGATGGGTAGCGCTCACCCGAAGCCTCGGAGCAGGGCGCCGAGTTGTCGCCCACGCTCGGCGTGACCCATCGTTGGCGCGCGATCCGAAGTCGCGCCGCGAAGCTGATAACCGAAATGCCAGGAGGAGATGGACAAGGCGTGACCGGGCATAACCGCGTGGTGATCGAGACCGGAACGAAAAAGGTCTTTGCCTCGGCGATCGATTGGCCGGGGTGGAGTCGATCCGGGAAGACGGAGGACGAGGCGCTCGAGGCGTTGCGGCAGTACGCCGAGCGGTATCAGCGCGTTGCCGGGATCGCGGGGGTGGAGGAGGTCGCGGCGGCAGCCGAATCCTTCGCCATTATCGAGCGCCTCAAGGGGAGCGCCGTCACCGATTTCGGGGTACCGGCCGAGGCCGCAGAGCTGGAACGCGCGGCCGAGCCGATGCCCGACGCCGAATGCGAGCGCCAGATCCGGCTTCTGCGCGCCTGCTGGCAGGCATTCGACGATACGGCCGCCCGCGTTTCCGAGGAGTTGCGGAAGGGGCCGCGCGGGGGGGGCCGGAATCGGACGAAGATCATCGAGCACACGTTGGAGGCGGATCGCGGCTACGCCCGCAAGGTCGGCGTGAAGACGGCGAAGGGGGCGGTGTTCACCGACGACGGCTTGCGGGAGCATCGGGACGCGGTCTGCGCGGCGATCCGCGCGATCAACACCAGCGGCGAGGTTCCCGGATCATGGCCATTGCGCTACTACATCCGCCGCGCGGCGTGGCATCTGCTCGACCACGCCTGGGAGATGGAAGACAAGGATCTCACCGGGCAAGACGTGTAGCGCCGTCAGGGAAGCTCTTCCGACCTTCCCTGACAGCCGCCGCGATGCGGCGCGAGGTGCCATGCTGACGAAGAAAGCATCCCGGCTCGGGGAAACACGCTGCCGGTGAGCCGGGATCCTGCGCTTTGGTCAGGATGACGCCGGGAGCGAGGGGCCATCGGGCTGGCCACGCGACGCCCCGTCTTCGATCGCCTGCAGCCGCGCGGCGAGTTGGGCGTTCTCGGCGCGCAGGCGCGCCAGCTCCTCGGCGAGGCCCTGGATGGCCGCCAGCGCCACCCCCTGCCCATCGAGGGGGTGGATGTGGCGGTCGTCCGCCCCGACGCCGAAGAGGGCGGCGAAGTCCTG
>JADYYO010000152.1 GCA_020853615.1 Thermomicrobiales bacterium | reverse complement strand
GGCTGCCCCTGGGTCAGCATGAAGATCTGATCGAAGATCTTGAAGGCGTCGAGGCCGCGAAAGACGATCGCCACCGCGATCACCGGCGCCAGCCCCGGCAGGGTGATCTCGCGCAGCTCCTGCCACCACCCGACGCCATCGAGCGCCGCCGCCTCGTAGAGCTCCGGGTTGAGGTTCGAGAGCCCCGCCAGCATGATCAGGAACATGAACGGGGTCCACTGCCAGACGTCGGTGACCAGGATGGCGAAGAGGGCCGTCCACTTGTTGGTCAGCCAGAGGATATCGACGTCGCGGCGGAGGATGACGCCCAGGATGTGATTGATGGCGCCGTACTGGCTGTCCCAGAGGATGCGCCAGCCGAGCGCGACGACGACCGGCACCATCATCACCGGCAGCATCAGCAGCGGGATGAAGAAGCGCTTGCCGCGCAGCTCGTCGACGACGACGAGCGCCAGCCCCAGCCCGAGCGCGAACTGGATAGCGATGCCGACGACGACGAGCAGGATGGTGTTGACCATCGAGCCGAGGACGCGCGCGTCGCTGAAGGCGGCGGCGTAGTTGGCGAGGCCGATGAACTGGTTCTCGGTCGGGTGCTGCAGATCGCGGCGCTGGAAGCTGAGCGCGAGCGAATAGAGGAGCGGGAAGATGCCGAGCGCCAGCACGGCGACGATTGTCGGCGCCGCCATCAGCCAGCCCGTGCGTCGTTGCCGCGCGCCGAGCGACCCGCCGCGCGCTGGCGGGCGGATGACTCCCGGCGTCGCCGGCGTCGTGGTGACCAAGCGTTCCTCCTGGGGTCAGATCAGCGCCGCGTGGCGCGGTCGACGCGGGGCCGGGGCGCGACGAGCGCGGCCCGGTCCCGGCAGATGCCTACGCCTCCTCGCCGGGGTAGGCGTTGGCGAGCTTCAGGTACTCCTGATAGGCCGCCTTCTGCGTATCGCGGCCGATGCGGTCGGTGATGGCGTTGAAGGCCGCGTTCGCGTCGGCCAGTGCCTGCTCGACCGGCGCGCCGCCCTGAGCGGCGCCCCAGAGCTGGTCGATCGCGTTGTGGTACTCCTGCGAGCCGGGCATGATGATGTCGAGCAGGGCGGTGTTCGTCTGCTCCTCGAGCATGTCGAGGTAGTCGCCGGCGTTCGGCCAGGCCTTGCGGTACTCCTCCGACGCGTAGTGACTGATGCGGAACGGGTCGCGCAGGGTGTAAGGGAGCATCACCCGCTGCAGGCTGATCGAGGGGCTGTTCATCCACTGCGCGAAGAGGTAGGCGGCGTCCTTGTTGGCGCTGTCGCTGGAGACGCAGAGCATGAAGGCCGAGGCGAGGGAGCTGTAGCCGTCCGGCATTACCGCGTAGCCGACGTTGCCGGCGATGGTCGAGGCGGGGAGCCACTCCATCTGCACCGTCCCCTTGCCGTACTCCTCGGAGAAGCGGCCGAAGGGGGGCCAGGTGCCGCCGACCATCGCCAGCTTCCCTTCCATCCACGCCTCGAGCACGCCGGTGAAGTCGTACTCCTCGACGCCGGGCGGCATCGTCTTGTTCGACTGCAGCATGCGGTTCGTCGTGTCGATGCCGGCCTGGGTGTCGAGCGTGGCGTCCATCGTCTCCGGGTCGAAGAAGCGGCCGCCCCTGGTGCGGAACTCGAGCATCCACCACTGGTAGACCTGCGACGGCTTGCGCTGGCTGGCGCCGCCCCAGAACTCGCCGTTCCCCTGCTCGGTGAAGAAGGCCTGGACCTCGTCGTACTCCTCCCAGGTCGTCGGCGGCGCCAGGGCGCGGTCGTGCTTGGCGGCGAACGCCTCCTGATAGGCGGGGTCGTTGAAGAGATCGGTCCGGTAGTAGAGGAGGAAGGTGTCGCCGTCGTCGAAGAGGCCGTAGATCTGGCCGCCGTAGTTCATCAGGTCGCGGTAGACCGGATGGATATCGTCGAGATCGGCCGGATTCATGTACTGCTTGATGTAGGGGTCGAGCGACTCGACCGCCCCCTGCGAGACCATGTCGGCCATCCAGGCGGGGACGACGTCGAGGACGTCGAGGCCGCCGGTGCCGGCGATGTGCTCCTGGACGATGGTCGGGAAGAGCTCGGGGAAGGGCTTCTCGACGACGTTGATGGTGATGCCGGTCAGCTCCTGCCACTTCGGGCCGGAGAAGTTCTTCGGCCCCTCGGCCATCAGCGCCGCCTCGGAGAGGTAGTTGAGGGTGACACCGGAGTACTGCTGCGCCGCGGCGACGGCGGCCTCGGCGGAATCGCCCGTCTCCTGCAGCACCTTCCGCGCGGCGGCGACCGCGGCCGGGTTGCTGAGGGGCGGGACCGAGGAGGCGCGGGAGGGGGCGACTCGGGCCGCCAGCGGCAGCGCGGCGGCGCCGGCCGCGCTCTGCAGCAGGCGGCGGCGGTTCATCTTCGCCTGCGCCCGGGCGAACATCCTCTGCATCTGTCGATCGTCGAACCGTGCCATGAGACTGCTGCTCCTCGCTCCTTCTCGACCGCGTTCGAGATCGGGGCCGTGCCCCGGGCCGGCGTCGCGGCGCGCCAACCTCACGGGTGACAGGAAACGCTTGTGCTTCGCGACGTGATGGACGCCATCACGCCACGCCGACGGCGATGCCGGAGCTGGTGTCGGTTAGAGGGGCACATTCTACCCCAGACTCCTTTCATTGGCTGAGGTGACAGGCGGCTCCTCCGCGCCCTGCAGGTCCTGCCCCGCTCCGTCGCCGGGCCAGCCGTCGGAGGCGAACGCGCGCAGCACGTTGTCCGTGATGCGCGAGACCGGGTTGTCGTAGCCGTTGTGCGAGAGGCAGCCGAACCAGGTGATCGAGCCGGCGGCGAAGACCGCCCCGCCGTTCGGCGTCTCGAAGAAGAGCATGTCGCCGCGCACCGCCGGATTGTCCGGCCCGCCCTGATGGGCGTCTGGCGCGGTCACCTCTTCGATCGCGCGCAGGTAGGAGTTGGAGAAGCCGCGCGCCGTCGCCACCACCAACGCGTGGGGCGGCGTGCCGAGGGCGACATCGGCCCGGTCGACTTCGAGGCCAGCCGCGCCGCCCATCATCAGCCCCGCATCGCCGATCGGCTCGTCGTCGCCGACGCCCGCGAAGATGAACGCGGCGCGCGGATCGTGGCTGGCCGGAAGGCGATGGAAGGGGAGAGCGCGATCGAACCCGGCCGCGCTCATGCCGACGCCGACCAGGCGTTGCGGCGGCCGGCCGCGATCGCGCCAGAGGCCGCCCGGCTCGCCGACGGTCTGGAACCAGTTCTCACCGGGCGCCGAGCGCCAGGTGCCGGTGCCGTTCTGGCCGCGCCGAATCTCGAGCAGATGCGGCCGCGCCGGATCGATGCCGATCGGCCAGTAGTAGCCGTTGCCGGTCAGCGACATCCAGCGGCCGCCATCAGCAAGGTACGCCTCGAGCGCGTCGAGCATCTGCCCCGACCAGTACTCATGATGGCAGCCACTCATCACGACGCGATAGGGGACAAGCAGGCTCGATCCCTCGGCGTGCAGATCCTCGTCCGTCAGCACGTCGTAGGGATGGCCCATCGCCTCGAGCCAGTCGATCAGATAGAGATCGGCGTTGAAGTGCTGGGGAGCCAGGATGAGGGCGGTGCTGTACTTCGGGCGCAGGTTGAGCACGGGGCGCAGGCGCGAGGAGAAGGCGATGCCGGTGTCGTCGGCGTGATGGTCGTAGGCGCTCTTCAGACCGTGAGCCACGATGTAGTGGTCCTGCGCTTGCAGGTGCTGGATCGGGTCGTGCGGCACCGGAGAGTCGGGGTTGCGCCAGGTGATCTGCTCGTTGGCATAGGCGAGGTAGGTGTAGGTCGGCAGCAGGACCGCGATCGGCGCCGTGGTGGTTCCCCGGCGGGGGCGGACGACAAAGGGGACGTAATCCTCCGCATCGCCCGCCTGCAGGTGGATGGCGTAGACCCCGCTCGGCAGGTCGTCGGGGATCGTCCAGGCGAAATCAGGCTGCCAGCCGGCATCCTCCAGATCGTCGTCGTGGAAGAAGATCGCCCCGTATTCCTCGGGCGCGAGGAGGTAGCTGCTGACACGGCCGCTGAAATCGTGCCCCGTGACGGCCCGCATGGGCGCGTTGACGGTCTGGCCGTGCAGCCCGTTGGGGCCGACGTCGGTGATCCGGTCGGAGCCGAAATCGCGCGCGAAGTCCCAGACGGCAACTGTTTCGCCGCCGCGGCGCACGCTCGGCGCCTCGATCTTGCCGTTGAAGTGCGCCCCGCCGACCTCGCGGTCTCCCGCGCCGTGCGCGCTCCAGGCGCCGATAGTGAATGGGGCCACCGTGGCAGCCGGCGAGACAGCGACATTCGCCTCGGTCTCGACCGTGGACGAGGGGACGTTGGGGGGCGTGTGCGACCGCTGCCGGAGCCGGACCTTCCCGGTCGCCGGGTCGAATCTC
Source organism: Thermomicrobiales bacterium (assembly GCA_020853615.1). Lineage (GTDB taxonomy): Bacteria > Chloroflexota > Chloroflexia > Thermomicrobiales > UBA6265 > JACCXM01. Next base: position 3,258 of record JADYYO010000152.1, on the reverse strand, counting down.
GCCTCGACCCAGTACCAGGTGAAGGGGCGAAGTGGTGCATCCGTGCTGACGGTTGCGGTCTCCCCGCGGCCGTCGCCCAGCCGAAGGGCCAGGGCGCCCGCGGCGTCGAGCAGCAGGGCATAGCCGGCGTCCGTCACGGCGTCCCATTTGGCGAGGAGCGCCTGGGGGCGCTCGCCCGGCGTGGTCGGGAAGACCCACGCGGAGAGGGTGAAGCCCTCGCCGGGTTGCAACGCCTCGGCATTGGGGACGAGCGCGAACGAGCCCGGGTGGTACCCCTGCTCGCGGCCGGCATACTCCCCCTCGATCGCCGCGGCGACGGGGCGCTCCTTGTAGCCGGGCCCGGCAGGATTCGTGTCGCCGTGGATCAGGCGCACGACGCGGGCGCGGTAGCGCGGATGCGCCGTGCTGACCATGATCTGGATCGACTCGCCGGGCTGGACGCTCCAGCGGTCGCCATAACCGACGACCTCCATCGCCATGTCAGACCGTCCTCGCCGAGATGGCGCCGGTCATCAGCGCGACCAGGTCCGGCGCGGTCGTCGTGGCCGCCGGGGCATCGAAGATCTTTTCGCCCAAGCGCATGAGGATGATGCGGTCGGCCACGCGCATGACGTGCTCCATGTTGTGGCTGATGAAGATGCAGGCCACCCCGTGCGCCCGCAGCCGCTCGATGAAGGAGAGGACGATCTCCGTCTGCTTGACGCCGAGGGCGGCGGCCGGCTCGTCGAGGACAACGATGTGGCCGCCCCAGATCACCGCGCGGGCGATGGCGACGGCCTGACGTTGTCCGCCGGAGAGGGCGGCAACCTTCGTCCGGGGCGAGGGGAGGGTGAGGCCGAGCCGGCTGAACCCCTCGCTGGTTTGCCGCCGCATCTCCGCCTTGTCCATCCAGCGCAGCCAGCGCCCGAGTTGGCCGAAGGCGAAGATCTCGCGGTTGAGAAAGACGTTCTCGGCCATGTCGAGGGTCGGCACGAGGGAGAGATACTGGAAGACGGTCTCGATCCCCGCGGCGCGGGCCTGGGCCGCGCTCTCGAAATGCCGCTCCACCCCATCGACGAAGATCTGCCCGCTGTCGGGCTGCAGCGAGCCGGCGATGATGTTGACCAGCGTGCTCTTGCCGGCGCCGTTGTCACCAATCAGGCCGGCGACCTCACCGGGGTAGAGGGCGAAGGAGACATCGTGCAGGGCGCGCACGGCGCCGAAGCGCTTCGAGATGCCGCGCACCTCCAGCACCGGCGCCCGCTCCAGCCTGGCGGAAGCTGGCTCGGTCATGACGACATCGCCGGCCACTGGGCGATCGCTCATGCCGCGCCTCCCTTCCCGGCGGCGAGGCGCGCATCGCTCTCCGCGGTCTCGGACGCTTCGACGGGGATGCGGTCGAGGTGCTGGTAGAGGACATCGAGTGCCGCCGCGAGCACGAGGGCCAGGCCGACCGCGGCGCGCTGGTAGTACGGCCCGACATTCATCTGCACGAGCCCGTTGTCGAGCGCGCCGATAAAGAGTACGCCGATGAGGACGCCGAAGAGCGAGCCGCGGCCGCCGGTGAAGGAGACGCCGCCGAGGAGGATCGCTGAGAGGACCGACAGCTCGAGGTTGATGCCGATGGAGAGGGAGGCGGCGTCGAGCTGCGAGGTCACGATCAGGCCGCCGAGCGCCGCGGCGAGGCCGGAGGCGCCATAGAGAAGGAACGGGATGCGGCGGGTGGCGACCCCGAGGGAGTGGGCGGCGGCGCGCTCGGCGCCGATGGCCGTGATGTGGCGGCCGAGCGGGGTCTGGTACCAGGCGTAGCTGCCGAGGAGGAAGACGAGGAGAAAGATCCAGACCGGGGTATCGATCCCGAGGAACTCGCCGTTGCCAAGCTGCGCGAATCCGGAACCGAAGCCGTACTTGGTGAATCCCTGGCTGAGGATCTCGGCCACGCCGCGCGCGCCCGCCAGTCCGCCGAGCGTGACCACGACTGGGGAGAAGCCGAGATAGGCGACCACGTACCCAGTCGCCAACCCCCAGCCGAGCCCGACCAGGAGCGCGATGAGGCTGGCGGGCGCGGCGCTCCATCCGGCGTTCATCAGTTCGCCGAAGACCACGCTGCCGAGGACGGCGATCGAGCCGATCGCCAGGTCGACGTAGCCCGCGGTGAGGAGCATCGCGCCGGGGACGGCGATGATGCCGACCACGGCGACCTGCAGCAAAACCACGTGGAGGTTCGTCAGGGTCAGGAATCGGTCGCTGCGGGTGGCAAAGAAGACGACGATGATGAGCAGGGCGAAGAAGAGCCCGTTGCGCTGGGCCCACCCGACGATCCCTCTCAGGCGCTGCGCGCTCGTGTGGCCGGCTGCCCGGCCGAGCGATGGTGCGTGCTGGACCACTCGTCCTCTCGTGCGAAGAGCAGATCCGGCGCCGGACGCCATCCAACCACGGGCGCCGGAGCTGCCGAATGTCGAGTCGGCGCGGGCGTCAATCGACCTTCATGTCGTAGGCGTCGATCAGCCGCTTCGCCAGATCGGGCGTATCGGCGGTCACCAGTTCGTACTTGCTGGTGTAGTTCGTCGGCCCCGTCTTCTCGATGATATTGGCCGGCACCCAGATTGCCGAGCGACCGATGGAGAGCAGATCGAGCGCGCCCGTCGCCCGGATTGGCCCACCGGCGACGATCTGCTTCATCACCTCGCGCGAGCCGTCCCAGCCGACGATGCACATCGTGCCCGCGTCCCGGCCGGTGGCCGCGAAGGCCCGGGCCGCGCCGAGGCAGCCGTCGTCGGCGATGCAGAGGATGACGTTGACGTTCGGGTTGGCCTGCAGGATCGACTGCGTGGCGGTGAACGCCTCGGGCGCGAGAACGGCCTCGGTCCGGTTGACGACCTTGGCCTTCGGCGCCAGCTCGGCGATCTTCTTCTCGGCGCCGCCGATGCGCTGGCGGCCCGTCTCGTGGAAATCGGCGGTCAGGCTGGCGATCTCCGCCTCGCCGCCGAGCGTCTCGTTGATCCACTTGGCGACCCACTCGCCGACCATCTCGCCGCCCTGGACGCTGTCGAAGACGGTGTAGCCGTCGGCATTCGGGATGATGTCGGAGTAGCTGACGAAGACGATGCCGGCATCGTGCGCCTTCTGGATGGCAGGCTGCATCGCCTTTTCGTCGAGGGGGAGGATCGTCATCCCCTTGACGCCGGCGCCGATCCAGTTATTGATCTCGGCGATCTGCTTGTCAGCGCGGCCCTCGGCGAAGCTCTCCAGCACCTCGTAGCCGCGCGCCTGCCCTTC
>JADYYO010000151.1 GCA_020853615.1 Thermomicrobiales bacterium | reverse complement strand
GCCATCGACGGCCTGCACGGCGCCGACCTTGCGCTGGAAGATGATGCCACGGGTCAGCGGGAAGTGCATGACGAGGTTGTTGACCTCGAGCAGCGGCTCCGCGCCGTTGCCGTTCACGTTGCTGGATGCCGGAAGGGTTGCCGCGCCGGCCGTCGCGGAGGAGGCGTTCGTCGCCCGAGTCTCTGTCATTCTGTGCCTCCTGTCAGACCGAATGCGTGTCGGGATTCGGCGGGGAGCCTGGCAAAAGCGGATTGTCGGGATCGAGGACGCCGTGAGCGCCGGGGAGGACCGTTTCCAGCGAGAAGTCCTCGGTGCTGCTCGGCAGCGGGCGCCCGTGCATGGCCGCAACCTTGTCCTGATCGTCCTGGGCGCTCACTTCCTCCCAGAACCAGCAGGCGGACCAGTGGCCCGGCTTGACCTCGAGCAGCGGCGGGTTCTTCTGCTCGCACTTCTCCCGCGCGTAGTTGCAGCGCGGGACGAACGGGCACATGTCGGGCAGATCGATCAGATCGGGCGGCAGGCCCCGGATCGGCTCCAGCTTCTCCTTGCGGGTCGCGTCGAGCCGCGGGATCGACTTCAGCAGGCCGACGGTGTAGGGGTGCCGCGGGTTGGCGAAGATCTCTTCGGTCGAGGAGGTCTCGACGATGTGCCCGGCGTACATGACCTGGATGCGGTCCGCCATGCCGGCCACGACACCCATGGAGTGGGTGACGAGAATGACGCCTGTATCCCGCTCCGTCTGGAGCACGCGCATCAGGTCGAGAATCTGCGCCTGGATCGTGACGTCCAGCGCGGTCGTCGGCTCGTCGGCAATGAGCAGCTTCGGATTGCACGAGAGCGCCATGGCGATCATGACGCGCTGCCGCATGCCGCCGGAGAACTGGTGCGGGTACTGGTCGATCCGCTCCTCGGCGTTGGGGATGCCGACCATGCGCAGCAGCTCGATGGTCCGCTGACGCGCCTGGCTCTTGTTCATCCCCATGTGAAGCTGGAGCGCCTCACTGATCTGGCGATTGATCGTCAGCACCGGATTCAACGACGTCATCGGATCCTGGAAGATCATGGCGATGTCGTTGCCACGGATCGACCGGACCTGATCGTCGGACATGCGCAGGATGTCGTCGCCGTTGAAGAGGATCTCCCCGGCGACGATCTTGCCCGGCGGGCTGGGTATGAGGCGCATGATGGAGAGCCCGGTCATGCTCTTGCCGCAGCCCGATTCGCCGACGACGCCAAGCGTCTCGCCCGGCATGACGTAGAACGAGACGTCATCGACCGCCTTGACAATGCCGTCCTGGGTCTGGAACTGGGTCTTCAGGTTGCGGACTTCGAGGATCGGCCCCCGGCGCCCGTTTCCGTCATGCTCGACCCGGGCGCGACGATTCGCCCTTTGCTTCGCGACCACGGTCGCTCCTCTCTCGGCAACCGGCCTGCCGGCAGTGCGTGTTGTTCACCGTCCCGTGCGGGTTCATGGATTCCGGCCGCGGCTGTTATCGTCGCGTTGTGCGCCCGATCACCTGCCGCTCAGAGCGGAAATCTGTGTATTTCGCACTCGTGTTGGCGCCGCAGAATACCACAGCGCGCGCCGAGGCTCAATTCCTGCCCGAGGCGGCCGATCCCGAAATGCCCTTGACCGCGCGCGCGAACCGCGCCCTGTCCTCGCCCGGGCCGTCGTAGTTGGGCGTGAAGGCGACGCCCGCGGCGAATTTCGGGCCCGGCAGGGCCTCGAAGCCGAGCCGCTGGTGGAAGGCGATCGACGCCCGGTTCTGAGGCGACGTGACCGCGAGGATCTTGCGGCACCCGGCGGCCGCGGCGTCGGCAAAGAGACGCTCATAGAGCGCGGCGCCGACGCCGCGGCCACGCGCGGCGGGGTCGACCCCGATGAAGTGGCAGGAGACCAGATCGGGGTCGGTCTGCGAGCGAAATGCCGCGAGGAACCCGAGGATGTCGCCTTGATCCTCTGCGAGGTATGTCCACGGCCGGAAATGGGTGAAGAAGAGGTGGGGCAGCATGGAGGCCATCTGCTGGCCGCCCCACCATGCATCGAGGCAGGGGATGATCGGGTCGTAGTCGGCGTCATTTGCCGCCCGCAGCGTGATCGTCACCGTCGCCGCTACTGCTCGATGCCGCCGAGGAACTGCTTCGACGCGCTCATCAGCAAGCCCGGCGCGTTCGCCACGATCATGCGGAACCCCTGGGCCAGGCGGCGATTCGCGGTCGCGGCGTCGGCGGCGACGGTGGCGAGTGGGACGCCCCGCTTCGTCACCTTCTCGGCGACCTCCTGGATGACCGCCTCGACCTCGGGGCGGCCCGACTGCCCGGCGAACCCCATCGACTGGCCGAGGTCGGTCGGACCGACGAAGAAGACATCGAGGCCGGGCGTGTCGAGCATGGCATCGACGTGCGGCAGGGCGTCGATATGCTCGAACTGGGTCATGGTGAGGACGCGCTCGTTGATTTGCGGCACCCGCTCCGCCATCGGCGTGCCCTGGCCCCAGTCGAAGGTGCGGCCGCCGGCGAGGCCGCGGATGCCCTCCGGGGCATAGCGCATGGAGGAGATCGCCTCGCGCACCAGGTCGGTCGTGTTCGTCTGCGGGATCAAGACGCCGGAGACGCCGAGGTCGAGGTACTTCAGGATCACCTGGCGGTCGTTCTCGCCGACCCGTACCATGGCCGGAATGCCTCGCGCCTCGGCGGCGAGAATCATCGGGTAGGCATCGTCGGGAGAGATACGGCCATGCTCGCCGTCGAGCAGGGCAAAATCGAACCCTGCGACGGCGATGATCTCGACGACATCGGGCGAGGGCATGGGGATGAAGACGCCGAAGACCGTGTCGCCGTTGCGAAGCTTCTCCTTGACTGGGTTGTCGATCTTCATCTGCTTCCCCATTCCCTCGTACTGATCGCCGATCGCGCGCAATTCGCCCGCGCTGCCATTCTAACCAAGCCCGCGCCGAAGCGGGCGCGCGGAGCGGGGGCGCGCCCACTACAATCGCTGGCGGGGGAGAGGGCGAATCGGGGATGAGGGAGGGACGCGCGCCACGTGGAGGAGATCGCCGAACGGCTGCTGGCCGATCAGGGAGTGGGAGAGCGCGCGTTCTGGCTCGCGATCTCTCGAGTGCCGCACATCGGGCCGATGCGCATCGAGCGGCTGGAGCGATGTTTTGGCTCGTTAGCGGCGGCGTGGAGCGCCCCGCCCGATGCGTTGCGCGCGGTCCTCGAGCCTCGGCCGCTGCGCGAGCTTCTTCTCGCCCGGGAGCGCGTCGATCCCCGGCGCGAGCTGGAGAAGATCACCGCCCTGGGCATCGACGTGCTGCATCCCGGCCACCCGCGCTATCCGCGCCTCCTGGCCGAGATTTCGGGGCGCCCGTCGATCCTCTACGTTCGAGGAGAGCTGCGCTCGGTCGACGACGCCTCGATCGCCATCGTCGGCACGCGGCGTGCCACCCCGTATGGCCGGCAGGCGGCCGAGCGCGTCGCGCGCGAGTTGGCGGAGGAGGGGATCACGGTTGTTTCCGGCTTGGCGCGGGGCGTCGACGGTGTTGCGCATCAGACCGCGCTGGATGCGGGGGGCCGCACAATCGCCGTCCTTGGCTCCGGCGCCGATGTGATCTATCCGCCGGAGCATCGAAAGCTCGCGGATCGGATCGTCGAATCGGGCGCCATCATCACGGAGCAACCGCCCGGGGCAAAGCCGGACGCCCCGAACTTCCCGGCGCGCAATCGCATCATCTCCGGCATGACGCTTGCTGTAGTGGTCATCGAGGCCGCGCTGCGGAGCGGGGCGTTGATCACGGCGACCTTCGCCGCCGATCAGGGGCGCGAGGTCTTCGTGCTGCCGGGGAGCGTCTTCGCGGCGAGCAGCGAGGGGACGAATGCACTCCTGCGGGACGGCGCGCGGCTGGTTCGGGGCGGCCGGGACATCCTCGAGGATCTGGATCTCGTCGCCGGGCTAGGCGTCACCGAGACGCCGCGGCAACTGCAGCTCGATGCGTTCGAGGAGCGGCTCTATCGTGCCGTCTCCGATGAGGCGCGCCATATCGATGAACTGGCGGACGTGGCTGGCATGCCGGCCGGGCAGGCAGGGGCGGTGATGCTGACACTCGAACTGAAGGGCCTGACCCGGAACCTCGGGGCGCAGTACTACGTTAAACGGTAGCGCAGCCCGCATCATGGAGCCCGGCACAGTGGTCGGAGCCACCGAATGCGCCTTGACACTGCCAGCAACTGCTGCCTAAGGTTGCGCCCCGTTCTCGCCGGAGCTTCCCCCGCGACATGCGAACTCGCCCCGAGACTCTGGCCCTGTTGTTGCAGTCACCCGTCTTGGAGACGCCTTACGCTTATGTCCGAATCAACCACCAAAACCAAGGCCCGCCGAGCTCCCACGAAGAGCAGCCGGGCGACGAGCGCGAAGAGCACGCGCTCGGCAAGCGGAGCCGGCCGCGGCCGCCTCGTCATCGTCGAGTCGCCGGCCAAGGCGAAGACGATCAGCAAGTACCTCGGCTCCGGCTACACGGTGAAGGCGTCGATGGGGCACGTCCGGGATCTGCCGAAAAGCACCCTCGGCGTCGACGTCGACGACAACTTCACCCCGACCTATCTGGTGCCGCGAGACAAGTCGAAGCTGATCAAGGAGCTGAAGGCGAGTGTGCAGGGCGCGCGCGAGATCTACCTCGCGACCGACCCGGACCGGGAAGGGGAGGCGATCGCCTGGCATCTGGTGCAGGCGACCGGCGCTGACAGCAAGCCGGTCCATCGCGTCGTCTTCCACGAGATCACGCCCGAGGCGGTCAGCGAGGCGATGGCGTCGCCGCGCGCGATCGACCCGGATCTGGTCGATGCGCAGCAGGCGCGGCGGGTGCTCGACCGGCTGGTCGGCTACAAGGTGAGCCCGCTTCTCTGGAAGAAGGTCAAGCGCGGGCTGTCGGCCGGGCGGGTGCAGACGGCCGCGCTGCGGATCGTCGCCGAGCGCGAGCGGGAGATCGAGGCCTTCGAGCCGGTCGAGTACTGGTCGCTCGAAGCGGAGCTCGCCAAGCAGACCGGGGCCAGGGCGCGCAAGCAGGATATCTTCCGCGCCGCGTTGCAGCGCGTGCGCGGCAAGAAGGTGAAGCTGGAGAACGCCGAGCAGACGCAGGAGATCGTCCGCGCGCTCGACGGCGCCTCCTACCGCGTGGCGGACGTCTCGCGCAAGGAGGTACAGCGCCGGCCATCGCCGCCGTTCACCACCAGCACGTTGCAGCAGGAAGCGTCGCGCAAGCTCGGGCTCGGCGTACGGCGGACGATGCAGCTCGCGCAGGAGCTGTACGAGGGGGTCGATCTCGGCTCGCAGGGGACGCAGGGCCTGATCACTTACATGCGGACCGATTCGACGAACATCGCCGCCTCGGCGCAGGCGGCGGCGCGGGATGAGATCGCGCGCCGCTACGGCGCCGAGTATGTGCCGGAGCGGCCGCCGGTCTATACCCGGAAGGCCAAGGGGGCGCAGGAGGCGCACGAGGCGGTGCGCCCGACATCGCCGCATCGGGATCCGGCGAGCGTCAAGCCGTTCCTCTCGTCGCAGCAGTTCAAGCTCTACCAGCTCATCTGGCAGCGCTTCATCGCCTCGCAGATGCGACCGGCGATCCTCGACCAGACGGGAGTCGACATCGCGGCCGGCTCGCTGGAGGAGATCGCGCGGCCCGCCGACGCGCCGTATCTCTTCCGCGCGACGGGATCGGTCGTGAAATTCCCTGGCTTCATGGCGGTCTATCAGGCCGGCCGGGACGAAGGGGATGATGCGGACGAACTGGAGAAGGGCGCGCTGCCGCCGCTGGCCTCCGGTGAGGATGTCGATCTGCTGCAGTTGATCCCCGAGCAGCACTTCACGCAGCCGCCGCCCCGGTACACGGAGGCGTCGCTCGTGAAGGCGCTCGAGGAGCGGGGCATCGGCCGGCCGAGCACCTACGCACCGACGATCGCTACCATTCTGGCGCGCGGCTATGTCGCAAACGAGCAGAAGAAGCTCGCCGCGACCGAGTTGGGGCTGATCGTCAACGATCTGCTGGTCGAGCACTTCCCGCAGGTCTTCGACGTCGGCTTCACCTCGCAGATGGAAGAGGAGCTCGACGAGATCGCCTCAGGCGAGCGTGCCTGGGTCCCGACGCTTCACGAGTTCTACGGCCCCTTCGTCGAAACGCTGAACCGTGCCGAACAGACGATGGAGCGGGTGCGGCTGAAGGACGAGCCGGCGGGTGAAGACTGTGAGCGTTGTGGCCGGCCGATGGTGATCAAGCTCGGTAAGTACGGGAAGTTTCTCGCCTGCAGTGGCTTCCCCGAGTGCCGCAACGCGCGCCCGCTGCTGGTGCGGACGGGCGTCCGCTGCCCGACGTGCGGGGAGGGGGAGGTCGTCGAGCGCCGCTCCAAGAAGGGGCGCACTTTCTACGGGTGCGAGCGGTATCCCGCTTGCGACTTCGTCTCCTGGAACAAGCCGGTTGAGCAGGCGTGCGCCAGTTGCGGAAATCCGTATCTCGTCGAGGCGGGCCGGCGCGGTCAGCTCAAGTGTCCGTCGTGCGGGACGGTCGTCGAAGGGGGCGTCGAGCTCGCCCGCGCCGGTTGACATCTGGCGCGGCCACTGGACGCTGCCGTCGGCTCGGCTACAATCGTCTCCTGGACCCACGCGGATTTCGCGTGGGGCTATTCGTGTGTCTGTAACATCTGGATAAGGAACACCACTCTGATGCCCCGCCACAATGGGAGAGCCGCGAGCCGAGCCGGCGGACGGTCGATTCATAGCACGACGGTCCTGGGGGTCCGCCGCGACGGCGTCGTCGCGCTGGCAGGCGACGGGCAGGTGACCGCCGGCGATGTCGTGCTGAAGCATGGCGCGCGCAAGATTCGCAGCCTTGCCGACGGCGCCGTCATCGCCGGCTTCGCGGGCGCGGTCGCCGACGCCCTGACCCTCTTCGCCAAGTTCGAATCGCAGTTGCGGACGACCGATGGCAACCTGCGGCGCGCCTCGGTGGAGCTCGCCAAGGAGTGGCGGACCGACCGCTACCTGCGCCGCCTGGAAGCGCAGCTCATCGTTGGCGACGGCGAGTCGCTCCTTGTCCTTTCGGGCGAGGGGGATGTTATCGAGCCGGACGACGGCATCGCCGCCATCGGCTCGGGCGCTCCCTATGCGACCGCCGCGGCCAAGGCCCTGATTGCCCACACCGACCTCTCGGCGCGTGACATCGTGGAAGCGGCCATGGGCATCGCCGCCGACCTCTGTATCTTCACCAACGACCGCGTCTCGGTCGAGACGGTCGCCTCTCCCGACACGGCCGGGGATAGTGCGGAGGGCGGTGAAACGGCGCTTGATGCGGAAGACGAGGAGTAGCCGGGATGGTTGAAGCACAGCCGCGCCAGGCGGCAATGCCACCCAGCGGGAGACCCTCGACGGAGATTCCGGCCGAACCTCCCGTCATGGAGGATCTGACGCCGGCGCAGATCGTCGCGGAGCTCGACCGCTACATCATCGGGCAGAGCGACGCGAAGCGGGCGGTCGCCGTCGCGTTGCGCAATCGCTACCGGCGGCAGCGCTTGCCGGAAGAGATGCGCGGCGAAGTGGTGCCCAAGAACATCCTGATGATGGGGCCGACCGGCGTCGGCAAGACCGAGATCGCCCGCCGCGTCGCCAAGATCGTCGACGCCCCGTTCATGAAGGTGGAGGCGACCCGCTTCACGGAGGTCGGGTATGTCGGCCGCGATGTCGAATCGATCGTGCGCGATCTCGTCGAGGTGGCGATCGATATGCTGCACAGCCGCCGGCTGGAGCAGGTGCGAGAGCAGGCGGAGCAGGCCGCGCGCCAGCGGCTGATCGAGCTCCTGGCCGAGCAGCTCTTCGCGGAGGCTCCCGCCGGAAACGGCCAGCGCGAAGGCCCGCGGCAGCAGGCCGCTGGCCGGAAGCTGACCGCCGCGCAGGAGCGGCGGCGCAAGCGGGAGCAGGAGCGGCTGCTGGCGCTTCTCAACGAGGATGCGCTCGACGAGGAGACGATCGAGATCGACGTCGAGCCGGCATATGGCGAGGGGCAGTACGACGAGTACGGCGCAATGACGCCGGACGAGCTTTTCGACTCGTTCCAGGATTTCCTCGATGGCTACGCCCCCGCCCCGCGGCGCTCCCGCAGGCGCGTCTCCGTGCGCGAGGCGCGCCGCATCCTGGCGCAGCAGGAAGAGGATCGCCTCATCGACTGGGACGCGGTAATCGAATCGGCGGTTCGGCGCGTGGAAGAGACGGGGGTCGTCTTCATCGACGAGATCGACAAGACGATCAACATCGATGGCGAATACTCGGGCGAGGTCTCCGGCGAAGGGGTGCAGCGCGATCTGCTGCCGATCGTCGAGGGTGCGGTGGTCATGACGCGCTACGGTCCCGTGCGCACCGACCACATCCTCTTCATCGCGGCCGGGTCGTTCCACGGAACGCGCCCGTCCGATCTCATCCCCGAGTTGCAGGGGCGGTTCCCAATCCGGGTCGAGCTGCAGAGCCTCAGCGAGGACGATCTCTACGCGATCCTAACGGAGCCGCAGAATGCGCTGACCAAGCAGAGCGTCGCGCTCCTCGCCACAGAGGAGGTGGATCTCACCTTCACGGATGATGCCCTGCGCGAGATGGCGCACCTGGCTACGGCGGTCAATGCCACCACGGAAGACATCGGCGCCCGGCGGTTGCAGACGGTCATCGAGCGGGTCATCGAGGAGCTCTCGTTCGAGGCGCCGGATCGCAAGGGCGAGCATGTCATCATCGACGCCGCATTCGTGACCGAGCGGATCGGCGAGGTTGCGGCCGATGAGGACCTGAGCGCGTATATCCTGTAGTTATCCGCCGCGCTCGACGGTGAGCGCGACGCCGGGCTGAACCCCGCGCCCGCGATGAGGCGGAGACGACATGCATGGTCAAACGGACCGATTGCCGGCGGAGGAACGCGACCTTCGGACCTCCCGGGGCACGGTGGCGACCTTGACACCTTTTTTTTCACGATGCTATGGTCGCGTCGCTCTTGCATATGGAAGTCGCCGACGGTGAGGGGCCGGATGCAGTTCCCGCACGTCCGCAACGCCGATTTCTGGCATATGGCGTCACGCAAAGAGCCTCGATGCCCGGCCGCGATGCGGCGACCGGTGCAGGATGCCAGGCGATGACGCCTCCGGGTTGGAGGCTCGCTGACCGATGTTGAGGTTTGCGCTCAACCGGATCTTCTGGTTCGTCCCGACGCTTCTGGCGATGGCTGCCTTCACCTTCCTGATCATGCACGCGACGCCGGGCAGCCCGTTCGACGTGAGTGACAAACAGCGGCCGGAGGACATCAAACGGCTCGAGGCGCTCTATGGCCTCGACAAGCCGCTGCCCGAGCAGTTCGTCAGATACGTCTGGAACGCGATCCATCTCGATTTCGGCATCTCGTACAACGCGCGCCCGCAGACGGTCAATGAGATCATCGGGCGCACCTTCCCCATCTCGCTCCACCTCGGCTTCATGGCCACCCTCTTCGCCGTCGTCATCGGGATGACGCTTGGCATTCTGGCGGCGGTCCATCAGAACGGCTGGATCGACTACTTCTCAGTGACGCTGGCCGTCCTCTTCTACAGCATGCCGAGCTTCGTCATGGGGTTCCTCCTTATCCTCCTTTTCGCGGTCTGGTTGCCCGATATGGGGCTCAATCTCGGATTCCGCGTCGGCGGGTGGGAGCGGCCGCAGGATTGGCTGTTGCCGACGATCGCCCTTGGCGCGGCTCCGCTCGCCACACTCGCCCGCTATACGCGCTCGAGCATGATCGAGGTCATCCGCTCCGACTTCGTGCGCACGGCTCGAGCGAAGGGGCTGACCGAGCAGGGGGTGATTACGCGGCACGTGCTCAAGAACGCGCTCATCCCGGTCGTCACGCTGATTGGGCCGATCTTTGCCGCGGTGGGGACCGGCTCCTTCTTTGTCGAGCAGGTCTTCAATATCCCCGGCATGGGCAAGTTCTTCGTGACGAGCATGCAGGTCAAGGACCAGACGATGATCCTCGCTGTCGTACTCCTCTACGGCGTCTTTCTGGCGGCGATGAATCTCCTCGTCGATCTCGTGTATGGGCTCATCGATCCGCGCATCAGGTATTAGAGTGGGAACGGCATCGTTCTTCACCACGCGCAATCAGTCGGCCTGACGGAAGGCTGAACGGGGGATTCGAATGGCGCAGTCGCCAACGCATCGCCAGCCACTCGATCCACTGAGCCTCGGCTTGCGCGAGACCGATTCCGCGCTGCCAGCGCCCGCCTGGGAAACCGAAGAGCTGGCAGATGCGGTTGACACGCCGGGGCAGCGCCGCACCGGCAGCTCGGTTCTGGCCGGCGAACTAACGGTCCGCAAGCAGCGGAGCCTCTGGGGCGATGCGTGGCGGCGGCTCGTTCGGAACAGGCTCGCGGTGATCGGGCTGTTCATCGTGGTGACCTTCTCGGTCATCGCCATTTTCGCATCGGTCATTGCGCCCTACGGGCAGTCGGAGGTTGTCGATTTCCGACTGGCGCGGCAGTCGCCGTCGTGGACGTGGCCGATGGGGCTGGATGCGAACGGGCGCGACATCTTCAGCCGCATGGTTTATGGAGCGCAGGTTTCCCTGGTCGTTGGCGTCCTCTCGCAGGCGATCGTGCTGGCCATCGGAATCCCGATCGGCGCGGTCGCGGGATATTTCGGGGGCAGCACGGACAATGTCCTGATGCGTCTGGTCGATGTGATCTACGCGATCCCGCAGCTCCTGATGGTCCTGCTCTTCGTCAACTGGTGGGGGCCGGGCCTGTTCAACATCTTCCTGGCGATTGGCCTCGTCGGTTGGGTCACCGAAGCCCGGCTGGTGAGAGGGCAATTCCTCTCCCTGCGTGAGCAGGAGTACGTCAGTGCCGCCCGCGTTGCCGGGGCTGGCGGCGGCTATATCATTCGCAAGCATATGCTCCCGAACAGCCTGACGCCGATCATCGTGGCGCTGACCTTCGGCATTCCGACCGCGATTTTCACTGAAGCGGCGCTCAGCTTTGTCGGCGTCGGCATCCGGCCGCCGCAGGCGAGCTGGGGGCAGATGGTGGCCGACGGGAGTAAGCCGGGCTACATCGAGACCGATCCGCACATGCTCCTCTTCCCCGTCCTGGCGATTGGCCTGACGATGCTCGGATTCTCGTTCCTCGGTGACGGGCTGCGCGACGCACTCGACCCGAAGGGGAACCGGGATTGACGACGTTCTTCACCACGCGGGCTGGTCGTCGTATTCGGCGCCGGATCCGCGGTTGTCCATCGTGTCGAGGCGTCACGCGCCGGCGCCAATCGATCCCGGTGCGAAAGGAGGGCAGCTGCCGCTGACCTGAGCGCGGCCTGGGCGAGCGCGCGACGTTGCCGCTCGCGGGAGCAGGGTTTGCAGTATGGCTCCCTCAGGGAGCACGGAAGGAGCGAAAGCGTGGGACGACGACAAGACGATCAGCTCCGGATCCTCGCCCAGCGTTTCAAGAGCCTGGGCATGAGCCGGCGCAACTTCATGAAGATCGCTGCGGCGGCGGCCGCCGGCACCGTGACGACCGCCGGCATGGAGCGCTATGTCGGGCCGGGTGCGGGCGCGGCTCCGCGACGGCTGCCGCGCCTTCAGGCCACGCCCAGTCCGGACCAGACCTTCTACAACTTCGTCCTGATCGATGACCCGGTCTCCTTCGACTGGAACCTCAATCTCTACTGCAACGCGGAGCCAGAGATTGCCGCCGGGTTGCTCACCTTTGACGCGGACCTCAACGCGATTCCCGACTGGGCCGAGACGTTCACGCCGAACGACGACGCGTCAGTCTGGACCTTCAACATCCGCAAGGACAACAACGGCTGGACGAATGGGACCGACACGCGGCCGGTGACGGCGCACGACTTCATCTTTTCCTGGGAGCGGCAACTCAATCCGGCGAATGCCGCCGCGTATGCCGGATTCCTCTTCGACATCAAGAATGCCGAAAAGTACAACCTCGGCGAGGACGGCATCACCGCTGACGATCTCGGCATCAAGGCGCTCGACGACTGGACTCTCGAAGTCACGATGGAGGGGCCGCGCGCTTACTTCCCGCAAGTCGTCGGCTACGTCGCGTCAGTGCCCTCGGCGCAGTGGGCAGTCGAAGAGTACGGGTCCGACAAGTGGGCATCAGGCGACGTCCCGCTCTGGTCCAACGGCCCGTTCATTCTCGATAAGTGGGAGCACGACGTCGTCTGCGAGCTTTCGCCGAACCCGGGCTATTGGGACGCCGAGAATATCAGCCTCAAGAAGGTCTACGATCCGATCCTCGCCGGTGACACCACGGTCCTGGCCTACGAGCGGGGTGAGGGGACGCAGAAGCTCGACTGGGTGCCGATTCCCGCGGCCGACCTGAAGCGATTCCAGGATGATCCGGAGCTTTCGCAGCAGCTCAAGAAGTACGTCTACCCCGGCATCTGGATGCTGGTGCCCTCTAACGGCAAGGAGCCGTTCCAGTTCGACGAGACCGGCCTCAAGGTCCGCCAGGCCCTCAGCCACGCGGTCGACCGCAGCCGGCTCGTCGAGCTGACCAACGGCCTCGCCCGCGAGGCGTTCTGCATGGTGCCGACCGGCGTTTACGGCTACATCGACGACCCGGCGATCGCCGAGATTCAGGCGTTCGACCCGAAGAAGGCGATGGAGCTGTTGCAGGGCACGCCGTACGAGGGCGGGAAGAACTGGCCCGAGATCACCATGCACATGCGCGGCGGCGAGGAGAACTACAACGCCGACCTGATGGCGAACGACATCGTGGCTCAACTCCAGGAGAACCTGGGCATGAATGTCAGCATCCAGGTCTGGCCCGAGGCCTCGTGGCGCCCCGAGCTCTTCAAGAACGAGTTCCAGCTCGTCTGGATTCGCTGGTGGTACGACTATCCGGATCCGAACAACGGCTACGGCGACATGTTCTACAGCCAGAAGTCGTCCGGCAAGCGCCAGGCCTGGTCGAACAAGGAGTTCGACGATCTCGTTGTCCAGGGCAAGGGGATCGCCGATCCGGAAGCCCGGCTCGAGGTCTACAAGAAGGCAGAAGAGGTCATTCAGAACGACGTCGGGTACATCCCGGTCGTGTACCGCGTCGACCAGTACGCCTTCAAGCCGTGGGTCAAGAATGTTGCCGTCAACCGGCAGGGGTTTAGCGTCCCCGACGGCAACATCTACCTGCGGATGATGACCGTGGTGGACATCGAAGGCCGGGAAGGCCAGTAACCGGGAAACCGGCCGCGCGGTTTGCATGATGGGAGACCGGGGAGGCAGCATGCCTCCCCGGTCTTCTTGACCATGGCGTGAGTGTCCAGAACGGACAGTAGCCGGGCGCCGCATGGGATACTTTGGCAGCCGCGCGATCGTGACACGGCATTCCATGACGAATCCGCGCCTGGCCGGCGGAGGTGTCAGTGAACGAGCAATCGACGCACCCTGAGTATGTCTGGTGGAAGGGCGGCATGCGCCGCTGGGACGAATGCACTGTCCATGTGACCGAGCTCGGCTGGTCGACGGTCGGCGCGGTCTTCGAGGGGATCCGCGCGTACACGGGTGATGCGCCGGGCGAACTCTATGTCTTCCGGCTCCGCGAACACCTGGAGCGGCTCGAGCGGTCGATGCGCCTGGTTCGCTTCGCGATCGACCATAGCGTCGACGAGTTGATCGCGATCACGCTCGACCTTCTCAGGGCGAACGATATTCGCGAGGATACGTATATCCGGCCTCTCGCCTATGCGGCCGACACCTCGGGCAAGCGTTTTTCGCAGCTCGGCACCGACGGCGAGTTGCTCATCAACACGCACCCGATGGCCTCGCACCTGAAGAGCGGCATGACGCAGACCGCCAAGGTCAGCTCCTGGCGGCGGATCTCCGAAGATGTCATGCCGCCCCGAATCAAGAACCTCTCGAACTACCGGAACAGCCAGCTCGCCTCGATGGAGGCGCGCGGTGACGGCTACGACACGGCGATTCTGCTCAACCATCAAGGGAAAGTCTCGGAGGGGCCGGGCGCCTGCCTGATGCTGGTGGCGGGGGGAAAGGTCATCACTCCCGATGTCGGCAGCGGCATCCTCGAGAGCATCACCCGCGACGCGCTGATCCAGTTGGCGCGCGAGGTGCTCGGCCTCGAGGTGATCGAGCGAGAGGTCGACCGGACTGAGCTCTACCTCGCGGACGAGGTCTTCACCTGCGGCACCGCGGCCGAGATCACGCCCATCGTCAGTATCGACAAGTACCAGATCGGGACGGGAGAGATCGGCGCGGTCACCCGCGCGCTCGAGTCGGTCTTCGCCGATGTTCTGCGTGGCCGTGAGGCCCGCTTCGCGCACTGGCGAGCGCCGGTCTATGCCGGAACCCCGGCGATGACCTAGCGGTTTTCGCGGTTACTCCTTGACCGGAGTCCGGAAGCGCCGCCGGGGGAGGGGCAGGCGCATCGGCCGCTTCGCATAGGAGCGGCCGATGCGCAGGTAGCGCGAGTACCGATCGCGGACGACACGGTCAACCCGTTTGCTCTGCACCGCCGCGAAGGCACGGACGATCGCGTCGGCGAGGAGGGCGGCCGCGGCATCCGGGTCCGCGTTCGCTCCCCGCTCTGGCTCCGGCACGATCTCATCGACGATCTGCAGCCGCTTCAGCTCTCGGGCCGTTAGCTTGAGTTTCGACGAGAGCTCCGCGGCGCGGGCCGGGTCGCGGTAGAGGATTGCAGCAGCGCCCTCCGGGGCGATGACGGAATAGATCGCCCCTTCCGACATCAGGACCCGGTCGCCGACGGCGAGCGCCAGCGCGCCGCCGCTGCCGCCCTCGCCGATGACGGCCGAAACGATCGGCGTACGCAGCCGGCTCATGCGCGCGAGCGAGTTCGCAAGCTCGGCGGCAAGACCGCGCTCCTCGGCCTCGACGCCGGGGTAGGCGCCGGGCGTGTCGATGAGCGTGAGCAGCGGGATCTCGAGCCGCGCGGCGAGGTCCATCACCCGCTGCGCCTTGCGGTATCCCTCCGGATAGGGGCGGCCGTCGTTGTGGCGGGCACGATCCTCGGCGTGGCCGCGCTCCATCGCGATCACCGCGACGGCTTTTCCCTCGAGGAGGCCAAGCCCGGCGACGATGGCGGGGTCGTCACCGGAGGAACGGTCGCCGTGCAACTCGACGAAATCGCCGAGCATGCGCTGCAGGTAGTCGAGGCTGGTCGGCCGGTCTTCGGCGCGCGCCCGCTGGACGACTTCCCACGCGGGGATCTCGGCGCTGGTCTCCATCTCCCGCTTGCGGCGCTCCTTGCGGCGCTCGAACTCGCGGGGGGCGCGCACGATCTCGAGGACGCGGCGCAGGTAGTCCCGCTGCTCGCGGCGGTCGACGATATCGTCGATCATGCCGTGGGCGTAGAGGAATTCCGCGGTGTGGGAGCCTTCGGGCAGCTTGGCGCCGATGACCTGCTCGGCGACCCGAGGTCCGGCAAAGCCGATCAGTGCTCCGGGTTCGGCGATCATGATGTCGCCGAGGTTGGCGAAGGAGGCAAAGACGCCCCCCGTCGTCGGGTGAGCGAGGATGGAGATGTAGGGAGAGCCCGCATCGCGCAGCCGCTGCACAGCGGCAGAGGTCTTGGCCATCTGCAGCAGGGAGAGCATCCCCTCCTGCATGCGCGCGCCGCCGCTGGCCGAGACGGTCACCAGTGGCATGCGCTTGTCCGCCGCGCGCTCGGCAATGCGGACCAGCTTCTCCCCGACGACCACCCCCATGCTACCGCCGAGGAACCCGAAGTCGAGCGCCGCGATCGCGATCTCGTGCCCGGAGAGGCGAGCAATCCCGGTGACGAGGGCATCGCTCTCTCCCGTCGCTTCGCGCAGGCGCGCGAGGCGCTCGCGGTAGGCGGTGTCGTCCTCGAAGCGGAGCGGGTCGGTCGAGGCGAGCCGGGCGTCATGCTCACGGAAGGAGCCCTCGTCGACCAGCCGCAGGATCGCCGCGCGGGCCGATTCCCGCTCGTGGAAGCTGCAGGCGCCGCAAACGCGAAATTGCTGAAAGGCTGAGTCGTCGCTCAAGCGGGCGCCGCAGCGGTGGCACCGGACATCGGTGTCTGGTGTTCCATCCGATGATGACGGCGCGACGCCGGGGCGCTCCACTGCGCCCGGTCCTGCTTCGCTCTGGCCCATCGCTCTTGTCCGTTCTCGATCCGCGTCCGCTGGCACGCAATGCGCGATCATTATCGGCGGGGATGTACAATCGCTGTCGCGCAGACCATAACACTTCCAAGCAGAGGGCAGTGCCAACGTGAATGCTCCCGAGGATGGCACGATACGCATCGATGTCCTGCAGCAGCTTGCCGAACTGGCGATGTCGGACGCCGCGTTCCGTGCCGAGGCGGCGGCCGATCTCCCCAATGCGCTGGTCAACCATGGCTTCGAGTTGACCGCGCAGGAGTTGGCGCTCGTCCTCCGCTTCCGGCGCTCGCTCGAAGATGCCGGAGTCGACCTCGATCTGGTGGCGGGGATGGGCGACGAGCAGCTTGCCTCGGTGCTCGACCGGCTGCAGCGTCGCGCCAAAGGCGCCGCCGGCAACGAATGACGAGGCAGCGCCCGGTCGGGGAGATGCGCCCCCTGTTCGGTCTGTAGGGTACGATCGGCGCTGTCGTGGCCGGTCCACGGCGGGATTGGTAGTGACGCGAGGAGAGGGTCGTGCGGCTCTGCAGCTTCGTTGTGGGAGGGGAGGGGAATCCCCGGTTTGGCCTGATCGTCGACGATCGGGTGGTCGACATCGCGCGGGCCGGCGGGCCGGCGCTGCTGGCCGAGGCGCTGCAGCTCACGGCGGCGGAGATGCGAGACGCGCTCCTGAAGCTCGATACCGACGCCGACGCGATTCCGCTGGCGGAGGCGACCCTGCGCGCGCCGATCGACCTGCAGGAGGTCTGGGCGGCAGGTGTGACGTACAAGCGTTCGCGGGACGCGCGCATGGAGGAGTCGACCGAGGAAGATGTCTACGAGCGGGTCTACGATGCCGACCGGCCCGAAATCTTCTTCAAGGCGACGCCGAATCGGGTCGCGGGGCCGGGCGAGCCGGTGGCGGTGCGGGGCGACTCGGGATGGGATGTTCCCGAGCCGGAGCTTGTGCTGCTCCTGAACGCCCATGGCGAAATCGTCGGCTACACGATCGGAAACGATGTCTCCTCGCGCGCGATCGAGGGGGACAATCCCCTTTACCTGCCGCAAGCGAAGCTCTACTCACGGTCCGCGGCGCTGGGCCCGTCGATCGTGACTGTCGATGAGATCGACAATGCGAGCAATCTCTCCATTGACATCACGATTCGCCGCGATGGGGAATCGCGCTACAGCGATGCGACCTCGACGTCCCGGATGCACCGGACCTTCGATGACCTCGCCACCTATCTCTTTCGCTGCAACGAGTTCCCTGCCGGGGCGTTCCTGATGACCGGCACCGGGCTCGTGCCTCCGTCCGATTTCACGCTCGAGGACGGAGACGAGGTCACCATCTCCATCGATCGCATCGGGTCGCTGACGAACTCGGTCATCCGGCTGCCGGTGTGAGGCGCATCGTGGCGGAAGTGAACGGCGCGCGTGCGGGCGAACGCGCCATCGAGCTCGAAGGCGTCTCGCTCTGGACTCCCGGCGGCTTCGATATTCTGCGCGCGCTCGACTGGTCGGTCGGCGTCGGCGAGCGCTGGGTCGTGATCGGGCCGAACGGGTCGGGCAAGAGCACGTTGCTCTCGCTGGCGGGGGCCGTGCGCCACCCGAGCCGGGGCCGAGTGACCATCCTCGGCGGGACGCTCGGCAAAGTCGACATGCCGGCGTTGCGGCAAGCGATCGGGTTCGTTGACTCGGGCACGATGCCGCTCGATTGGCTGACGGCGGAGGACGTCGTCCTGACCGGGATC
The DNA here is from genome assembly GCA_020853615.1 of Thermomicrobiales bacterium. Lineage (GTDB taxonomy): Bacteria > Chloroflexota > Chloroflexia > Thermomicrobiales > UBA6265 > JACCXM01. The sequence goes on along the minus strand of JADYYO010000151.1, from coordinate 14,967 downwards.
GGCGCGACGCTGCGGCCGCTCTGGTGGAGTTACAGCGACGAGGACCACGCGCGGGCGCGCTCGCTGCTCGATCTCTTCGGCTGCGCCGACCTGGTAGACCGGGAGATCGGCTCCTGCTCCCAGGGCGAGCGGGGCCGGGTCCGCATCGCCCGCGCCCTCATCGCGCGGCCTCGCCTGCTGCTCCTCGATGAACCGGCGGTCGGGCTCGACTTCGCGGCGCGGGAGGCGCTGATCGCCGCGCTCGACCGGCTGAGCATCGAGGAGCCGGATTTGACGTCGATCCTGGTGACGCATCACCTGGAGGAGATTCCGGCATCGAGCACGCACGCGCTGTTGCTGCGCGAAGGGAGGGTGGTCGCCAGCGGGCCGATCGCGCAGACGTTGACCAGCGAGGCGCTCTCGGACTGCTTCGCACTGCCGGTCGAATGCCGGCACGACGGGCACCGCTGGAGCGCCCGTGCGCCCGCCGACTGGTCGCGGGCGAAGCCGACGGTCTCGGTTCACTAGAGTGAAAGGGGAGCGGCTCGACGTGCCCGAGCGGAAGGACGAGGAAAGCCCCTCCGATGAAGACCAGGCGCCCACGCCAGGGGATCTGACGCACTTCGACGCGTCGGGCCGGGCAAGGATGGTCGATGTCGGCGCGAAGGGCGAGACGGAGCGGGTGGCCGTGGCGAGCGGCCGCGTCGCGATGAGGGAGGCAACGGTCGACCTGGTGCGGGAGGGCCGTGCGGCGAAAGGGGATGTCCTCGCGGTGGCGCAGGTGGCCGCCGTGATGGGCGCCAAGCGAACGCCGGACCTGATTCCGATGTGCCACCCGCTGATGATCACGAAGGTCAACGTCGCCTTCGCGCTCGAACCAGAGGCTATCGCCATCCAGGCGACGGTTGCGACGCGCGGCCGCACCGGGGTCGAGATGGAGGCATTGACCGCGGTGGCGACCGCCGCCCTGACGATCTACGACATGCTCAAGGCCGTCGACCGGGGGATGACGATCGAGGCGATCCGGCTCGAGCGGAAAGAGGGTGGCCGTTCGGGGCTCTGGGAGCGTGCCGAAAGTGGGGACGACGCAGAGCGGAGCTGAGACGTTCGCACGGAGCCTTCACCCCCGATGGCACGGCCGGCTCCGTGCTGGGCCGCGCGTACAATAGGTTGGGGCGGGAAGCGCCGTTCGACGGTCGCGTCGCGACGATTGAAAGGGTGGCTGAGTGGCATCGGTGGCGGATCACCGGTCGGTTCGCGGAGCGGGAATCACCATTCCTGGCGCCGAACGGCTCATCTGGTACTTCATACGCATCTCCGGCGTGCTGCTGATCCTTCTGGCCGGGGGGCACGTCTTCATCACGCACTACCTCAACGTCCCCTCCGATACCACCTTCTCTTTCGTCGCTGGCCGATGGGCGAACCCGTACTGGCGGACGTTCGACTGGCTCCTGCTCATGCTGGCGCTCTGGCACGGGGTGCTGGGCCTGCGCTACTCGATCCAGGACTATCTCCCATCACCGACAGCGCGCACCGCCGCCCAAGGGATCATGTGGGCGATCGGGTTCGTCTTTCTGGCGCTGGGGACTGTCACCATCTTCACGTTCGACGCCGCGATGATGGCGGCGAATGAAGGGCCGCTTTCCGGCCAGCTCTGGATTGCCGACGCCATCGGGTTTTCGCTCTACGCGTTTGCCGTCGTCACCTATGTCGCGATCATTCTGCTCGTTATCTTCACGCTGCGATCGTTTCTGACCGGATCGTTTCCGGTCTACCTCGGGGGGCCGGGGCAGTACGCGTGGATTCTGCATCGGGCGGCAGGCATCGGGATCCTCTTCTTTCTCCTCGTCCACATCATCGACATCTCGCTGATCGGGCTCGGCAAGGATCTGTACGACGCGTCGGTGGCGTTCTACGCCCAGGCGCCGTTGATCCCGATGGAGATCATGCTGGTCGGCGCGGTCGTCTACCACGCGCTCAACGGGATCCGCGTGATGATGATCGACTTTACCGGGCAGGCGTACCGGCGGGAGAAGGTTTCCTTCGCCGTGGTCCTGGTGCTGACGGTGCTCCTGACGATTCCAAGCGCCTGGATCATCTTCAGTTCGGAGTTGATGCCGTAGTCGCCACATGGCGTCGCGAGGGCGCAAGGTAAAACACGGCGTCCCTTCACCAGATGGTGAAGGGGCGTGATGTCTGTCCAACCCGGGCGAGGTTCAGACGACCTTCGCCAATCCGTTGGGAGACTCCGCGCGCGTCTCCGGTGCGATCGGAAAGCGCAGGACGGCGATCGAGCCGACTTCGCCCGGGCCGATGCGGAAGTCGCCGTGCAGGTCGGCGGTCACCAGCCGCTGAATGATCCGCATGCCGAGGCCATGGCTGCCGGAGGGGTCGAAGTCCTCCGGAATCGCCCGCCCGTCGTTGCCGATCTCGATGACCGCCTGCCCCTGCTCCTTCCGGGCGCGGATCGAAATCGTGCCGTGGTCGCGCCCGGCGAAGCCGTGCTTGACGGCATTCGCCACCAACTCGTTGATCAGCAGCGCCAGGATCGTCGCCTGCTTCGACGGAACGCGGACGTCGCTCGGCGGGATGTCGAAGGAGACGGAGAGACCAGGCGGAGTCAGACTGGCAAAGGCCTCGTCGGCGGCGTGGCGCGCGATAACATCGACTGTGGTGCCGCCGAGGCGCTGCTCGTCGCTGAGCAGGTCGTGGACCGAGGCGATCGCCTGCACCCGGCTGATCGCTTCGCGCAGGTGCGAGGCCCACGGGGCCGACTCGTGGTGGCGAAGCTGGATCGAGAGGAGGGCCGCCACCGTCTGCAGATTATTGCGGACGCGGTGGTGCATCTCCTGCAGGAGCGCGGAGGCGACCTCCAACCCGCGCCGTGTCTCTTCGTAGAGGGTGGCGTTCTCGATCGCCACTGTCGCGGCGTCCGAAAAGGCCTGCAGGAGACCGAGCTCATCTTCGGGGAGCTCTGTTCCCGGCGCCATGCGCAGGCAGAGCGCGCCGAAGGGCTCGCGCGCCGAGCGGAGCGGCAGGCAGAAGAGGCGTCCGGAGCCGTCGACATAATCCATGTCGACGGCGCGCGCGGCGCCGGTCCGCATCACCTCGCGAATGACCTTGTCGCGGCCCTTCTCGTCGACGACATCCCGGTTGACGCCGACGCGATAGTCGATCGTCGGCAGATCGGACATCTCGTGTGACCGGCTGGGAACCCGGAAGATCGCGGCCGCCTCGACGTTGAAGAGCGCTACCGCCTGCTCGGCGATCAGGCGCAGGACGTCTTCCAGATCGAGGGTCGAGGCCATCGTGTGGGAGACGCGCTGCATCGTCCCGAGCTCGACAATTTTCCGCTGCAGCTTGGCGTCGGTTCGGCTGTAGAGCCTGGCATTTTCGATGCCGATCGCCAGTTCGCCGGCGACGGTCTGCAGGAAGGAGATCTCGTCCTCGGAAAACTCGCGCCGATGGAGCGTGAAGAGGTTGATGACGCCGACGAGGACCTCCGGATCGCTGCCGCGGCGGAGCACCATCGGCACCGAGATCTGCGAGGCGTAGACATCCTCACCCGTGGCGGGGATCGGCGCGTACGCCGGGTGAGTGCGGGCCTCGGGCGCCGCAATCACCCGGCGCTCGGCGGCGGCGCAGCCGGTGATGCCGGTGCCGGGGCTCAGGGTCAGGGCGCCGACGGCGATCGGGTTGAGGCCCACGGCCGCGCGCAGCGCCAGCATCTCGGTCGTTTCGTCGTAGAGCATGATGCCGCAGGCGTCGGCGCTGGTGGTGTCCGCGAGGACGCGCACCGCGGTTTCCAGGCGGTCGGAGAGATTGAGGTCGGCGGTCGCGGAGCGGTTGATGCGGTGCAGGGCGGCGAGCCAGGGGAGCGGAGCATCAGGGCCGCTGCCATCCTTCCCCTCAGCGCACGCTTCTTCGGCGTGGTATGTCGTCGAGAGCGCTGCCAGCGCCGTGCCTGCTGCCAGCGACGTCGCCGGGTCGCCGCCCTGTCCTCCGGTGCGGTCGAAGAGGTCCTGCAGCGCGGCGATCGCCGCCGACATTGCGTCTTCCAGGCGGACGCCGGCACGAAAGGCCTGCGCGCCGAACTCCGCGAAGCGATCGCGGAGCGGCTCGGCGGTGACGGCGCCAGTGGCCATCGTGCCCGGATAATCCTCGCGTAGGTCGGAGATCAGACGGTCTCCCAGATCGTGGATGGCGATGGCTTTCAACGGAACGTGCCTCGTGCCGAGATACGGCCGCCCGCGAGTGCGCTGGGCGGCCGTTCGGAGCAACTCTTGATGCGCAGCCCGGCTAGTCGAGTGAGACCGCCTGGCTTTCGAGACGATTGATGACCATCAATCGCGGCTCGGTCATGTCCTCGATCGCGTACTTGAGCCCTTCGCGGCCCAAGCCCGAGGCCTTGACGCCGCCATAAGGCATGTGGTCGATGCGGTAAGTCGGAACGTCATTGATGACGACGCCGCCCGCCTCGATGTTCTCGTAGGCGACGAGCGCCTTTTCGAGCGAGTTGGTGAAGACGCCGGCCTGGAGCCCGTACTCCGAGTCGTTGATCTTGCGGATCGCTTCGCCGAACGATGAGACCGGCGCGATGGTGACCAGCGGCGCGAACGCCTCGCGGGAGCAGACGAAGCTGGCCGGGTCGGCGTTCTCGATCACGGTCGGCTGGAAGAAGGCGCCCTCGGCGGCGCCGCCGGTGAGGACCTTCGCCCCATCGGCCTGGGCCTGATCGACCCAAGTCTGCGAGCGAAGGGCGGCCTTCTCATCGATCATCGGGCCGAGATCGGTCGACCGATCGAGCGGGTCGCCCAACTTGATCCCCTTCACCGCCTCGACCAACTTGTCGCGGAAGGTGTCGTAGACCTCTTCGGCGACGAAGACGCGCTGCACCGAGATGCAGACCTGGCCGGAGTAGGAGAAGGCGCCGACGCGGATGCGGTTTACGGCGAAGTCGAGATCGGAGTCGGCGTCGATGATGACGCCGGCATTCCCGCCGAGCTCGAGGACGACCTTTTTCATCCCGGCGCGCTGCTTCATCGCCCAACCGACATCGGGCGAGCCAGTGAAGGAGAGGAGCTTGAAGCGCGGGTCTTCGACGAGGGCGTCGCCAACCTCGCGATCCATCGGCATGATGCTGACCGCGCCCTTCGGCACGCCAGCGGCCTCGACGATCTCGGCGAAGAGGAGCATCGTCAGCGGGTCGCGAGAGGGCGGCTTGAGGACGATGGTGTTGCCCGCGGCGATGGACGGGGCGATCTTGTGCAGGGCGAGGTTGAGCGGGTAGTTGAAGGGCGAGATGCCCGCGATCGGCCCGATCGGGAAGCGCTTGACGATGCCGACGCGCCCCTTCGAGGAGGGGATCTGGTCGAGCGCGATCACTTCGCCCTCCATCCGCTTGGCTTCTTCGGCGGCAGTGACGAGGGTGAAGATGCCGCGGTCGGTTTCGACCTCGGCGTCCTTGATCGGCTTGCCGGCCTCCTCGGCGATCGTGCGGGCGACCTCGTCGCGCCGCGCCTTCAGGCCGTCGGCCATGGCCTGGAGGAGCGAGACGCGCTCGTAGGTCGGCATGCGCCGCATGACCTCGAATGCCTCCTCGGCGGCGACGATGGCGGTTTCGAGCTGGTCGCGCGTGGCCTGGTAGGTGGCACCGAGGAGCTCGCCGGAATAGGGATTGCGCACCTCCAGCGGATCGGGGGAGGTCTGCCATTCGCCCGCGACGTAGATGGGAAAGTCCCGAGCGTTCGATTCGCGTTCTTTCCGCTCTTGCTGGATGGTGGTTGCCACGGGGATGCCCCTTTCGCTGCTGGGAAAGCGCCGATTCCAACAGGGATGATACGACACGGGGCCTCTCACGAGGCCCCGGTCTGCAACGTCGAGTGTAGGTGGCGCTAGTAGACGCCCTTGCTGAGGAGCGCCTTGCCGTCCCGGGTTCCCGCCCAGGCGTCGGGCGCGCCGGCGAAGTCGCCGGTGCCATCCTCCCACCAGTTGGGAAGCTGGCCGCCGATGGCGGCGAGCTCGGTCTTGGTGTAGATCAGGCCGTCGCGATCGAGGACCGAGAGCTCGTATTCGTGGCTCATCGTGATCGCGTCGACCGGGCAGACCTGCGAGCAGAGGCCGCAGAAGAGGCAGCGCCCGGAGCGGAGGATGAACTCGCCCAGCTCCCGGTCTCCCTCTTCCGAGGGGACGACGTGCATCTCGAGGCAGGAGGTCGGGCAGATGCGGGCGCAGAGGCCGCAGGCGACGCAGAGCGCCTCTCCGGTCTCCGGATCGGTCCGCAAGGATGGGAGCCCGCGGAAGCGCGGCGCGTGGTGGCGCTTCTCATCGGGATACTGGATCGTCACATTCGGCTTGAAGAAGCGGACGAGCGTGACGCGGAATCCCTTGACTTCATCGAACATCGAAGATCTCCACTCCCGTCCGGCTAGCGACGCGCGCTGGCCGCGACGAGCCGAGGGTGCAATGCGTTTCCGCCTGACGCGGCGATCTCGAGGATCGGCGTGCCGGCGTCCGCGTACGAGGCCGTCGGGACGTTGAGCCCCTGGCGCTCGAGCCGCGCGTAGGTGACGCCGCCATAGCCGGGCACGAGCTTCGCGATCTCGACCATGACTTGCGCCGGCGTGTGGTACGGCATGCCGAAGCCCATGCGGCGCGCCAGCGTCGCGTAGATATCGACCGCATCCCTCGCTTCGCCCATCGCCGGCACGGCAGTGCGGACGCGCTGGACCGTGCGGTCGAAGGAGGTGAAGGTGCCGTCCTTCTCGAGCGACATCGACAGGGGTAGGACCACGTGGGCGAGCCGCGCCAGCGGGGTGTCGGCGTAATAGTCGGCGACGATCAGGAGCTCGAGCTGCTCGAGCGCCGCCATCAGCTCGGGATTGACCGGCGCAAACCGGCCGGCGATCGTGTTCTCGATCAGCATCGCCCGGACCTGCCCTGAGGCGATGGCCGCCGGCAGCTCGGAGATGCTCAGGCCGGAACCTGTCGGGAGGTTGCGCACCGGCACGAAGCCGTTGCTGGTCGTGGCCTTCTCGCCCCAGTTGGGCATCCAGGCCGCCTCGAAGCGGAGCCGGCCCTTGGCGTCGCTGGTGGCGAAGCCGCCGGGGAGGCGGGTGGGGTGCGCGCCCATGTCGGTCGCGCCCTGGGCATTGGCGGCGCCGCGCGGCGCCGCGACGCCGCCGCCGGGCCGTCCGAGATTTCCGGTGATGATGGCGAGATTGATACAGGCGGCCGAGATCTCCCCGGCATCGCCGTACTCTCGCTCGGCGATCTCGTGCCGGGAGCCTGGGCCATCGCCATTTGCCACCGTCTGGTAGATGAGCGAAGGCGGATACTCACCGTCAGCGGACGGCCCGGTGCCGCCGGTCGCATAGAGGACCGCCGCCTGCCGGATCTGGTCGGCGTCGACGCCCGTTGTCCGCGCGACCGTTTCGAGGTCGTACGACGCGAGACTGGCCCTCCAGGTGGAGAGGCTCTCCAGCACGTCGTCGCTCGGCCGCGCCAGCCCCTGCGAGAGGATCTCCGCGGCGATGCCGTTGAGGAGCGTGGCAATCGTGCCCGGCTTCGGCTTCAGATAGAGCGGCGACCGCCAGCCAAGCGGGTAGTCGTCGTGGCTGATGACGACGAACTTCGCCTCGCGGTAGATCTGCGCGTGGTAGAACCAGTAGGAGGCGACCGGCGCGGCGCGCCCGATGTTCGGCCCGACGACCATCCCGGCCCGGACATCGGAGAAGAGCTCCTGCATGGAGTTGGTGTTAGCGACGTCGATGCCGAGGCCCTGCCGCGTCGCCTCGGCGACCATCGCCTGCGCCGGGCTCACGTGCTGGTCGACGTTCGGGCTGGCCATGACCGCCCGCGCGAACTGCTGCGCGACGTAGATCTCCTCGTTCGTGTTGTCGGGCGAAATCAGCGCCGCGAACTGGTCGCCCTGGTAGTGGGCGAGTGATTCCGCGACGTGATCGATCGTCTCCTCCCAGGTCGTCTCCTCGAGGTAGGGGCGGCCGTCGCGGTAGGTGCGGCGGATGGTCGGGTAGTAGAGGCGCTCGGGCGTCTGGACCTGCTCGTGGCCCCAGCGGCCCCACTCGCAGGTGTAGCCGTGGTTGGTGCCTCGCTCCCAGAGATGGGTGGCGCGGCGGACGAGGCCGCGGTTCGCCTCGATGTTGATCGTGCAGCCGACATCGCAGAAGCCGCAGATCGTCTCGGTGGTGTCGAGCTCCCAGGGGTGGAGCCCGAAGTGCCGGTCGGTGAGGGCGCCGACCGGGCAGACGGCGATGCACATGCCGCACGAGGTGCAGAGCGTATCCGTTGCCAGGTCGCCACCGTAAGCGGGCGCGATCGTCGCCTCGAGGCCGCGGTATGCGCTCTCGATGGCGGTGACGCCGATCATCTCGTCACAGACGCGCGTGCACCGGTTGCACATGATGCAGCGGTCCCACTTGTAGTCGATCAACTCGCTGAAGTGGGTGTAGGGCTGCGCCAGCTTCGGCCGCCGGTACGGGTTGGCGTGGATGTTGTGGAGGTAGGTGTTGTCCTGCAGATAGCACTCGCCCGACTTGTCGCAGGTCGGGCAGTCGAGCGCGTGGTCGATCAGGTACATCTGCAGGATGAACTGCCGAGCCTCCATCACCTCCGGCGAGTGCGTCAGCACCTCCATGCCGTCGGTGAGGGGGGTGGCGCACGATTCGATCAGGCCACCGCGCTTGCCGAGAATCTCGACGGTACAGATGCGGCACGAGCCCCAGGCCCGCAGGAGCGGCTGGAAACAGAGATTCGGGATCTCGATCCCGGCCATCCGGGCGGCCTCGAGAATGACGGTCCCCGCGGGAACGGTCACCTGCTGGCCATTGATGGTCCCGGTGACCATCTTCTGCTCGGTTCGCGTGGTTGTCACCATGGTCTCGTCATTTGCTCCCGGCGGCTCGAATACCAGGGATCGCGCGCGACAAGTGGCGTCGGCGCGCGTGCCGTCGCGGCGAGTCTACCACGCTCATTGCCGCGACCGATCGCCGAAAAGCGGCGTGGAAATGGTAGACTTGCCCGCCGTTTGGACGCCGCGGGCTGGCAAAGCATGGGGTTTGGTTTGGTCGCAAAGGTAGAGCGAGACGTTGCCGCAGAGACGGCTTACGAGACCGTCATTGGCCTCGAGGTTCACGCGCAACTCCTGACGGCATCGAAGATGTACTGCGGCTGCTCGGCCCGCTACGCCGATGCTCCCCCCAATACGCTGGTCTGCGTCGTTTGCGGCGGGTTTCCCGGCGCGCTGCCGGTCCTCAATCGCGCGGCACTGGAAGAGGCGATGCTGACCGGCCTCGCCCTCAATTGTGCCATCCCCCCCTTCTGCAAGCTCGATCGAAAGAACTATTTCTATCCGGACCTGCCGAAGGGGTACCAGATTTCACAGTACGACCTCCCCCTCTGCGTCAACGGCTTCCTGGAGTTCACCTCCGACGGGGCGATTCGCCGCGCCGGGATCACCCGCGTGCACATCGAGGAAGACACCGGGCGCCTCGTCCACCGCACCAACCCCGACGGCAGCGAGACGAGCCTCGTCGACCTGAACCGCTCCGGCGTGCCGCTGATGGAGATCGTGGGCGAGCCGGAGCTGCGGTCGGCGGACGAGGCGCGCGACTACCTGATCGCGCTGCGGCAGATCCTGCGCTATATCGGTGTGTCGACCGGGAACATGGAGGAGGGCGCGTTCCGCTGCGACGCGAACATCTCCGTGCGCCCGGTTGGCGCCCCGCTCGGGGCGAAGGTCGAAGTCAAGAACATGAACTCGTTTCGCGCGGTGGAGCGGGCGCTGCGCTTCGAGGCCGAGCGGCAGCGCGAGATCCTCGAGTCTGGCGGGCAGATCGAGCAGGAGACGCGCGGCTGGGTCGAGGATCGGGGCGTGACCGTCTCGCAACGGAGCAAGGAGCAGGCGCACGACTACCGGTACTTCCCGGAACCGGATCTGCCGCCCCTCACGGTCTCGGCTGAGCAGATCGCGGCGATTCGCGAGCGCCTCCCGGAATTGCCGGCTGAACGCCGCGAGCGGTTCGCGCGGGACTTCGCCCTCGGCGATGCCGAGGCGCACCTGCTGACCGCCGAGCGGGAGATCGCCGACTACTTCGAGCGCGTGGCGGGCTCGGGCGGCGGGGAACGGCCGCGACAGGCCGCCAACTGGATCGTCAACGACCTGATGGGGCTGCAGCGGGCGCGGGGCCTGCCGCCGGAGGCGATGCCGATCGAGGCGGAGCAGCTCGCCGAGTTGCTCGACGCGCTCGATGCCGGTGAATTGACTGGCCGGGCGGCGAAGGAGTTGCTGCCGCAGCTCGAGCCGGGGGAGTCAGCACGCTCGGCGGCGAAGCGGCTGAATCTCCTCGTGCTCGAAGAGGAGGATGCCGTGCGCGGGGCAGCATTGCAGGCGATGGAGGCGCACCCGGCGGCCGTTGCCGATTACACGAAGGGGAAGAAGGCCGCCATCGGGCGCCTGATCGGCGAGACGATCCGGCTGACCGGGGGGCGCGCGAGCCCGGATCAGGTGCGGCGCCTCCTCGAGGAGGAGCTGGCGCAGCGCCAGTAGCTCGCCATCGAAACGCATTCACTGCCGCCCCGAGACGGGAAGCGCCGGAACAGCCGGGAGTAGATGATGAAGTTCGAACCAGCGGACGCTGCCAACGATGCACTCGCCCTTGTCGAGCGGTCCGAGCCCGATCTTTTCGATGTCGCCGTCGAGCAGTTCACCATCGCCGCGGACGTGCTCGGCCTTTCCGATGACCTGCGCCGCATCCTGAGCCATTGCCAGCGGGAGTTGACCGTCCACTTCCCAGTGGAGATGGATGACGGCTCGGTGCAGGTGTTCACCGGCTATCGCATCCAGCACAACTCAGGGCCCGGCCCGACGAAGGGGGGCATCCGCTACCACCAGGCGGTGACGCTGGCCGAGGTCAAGGCGCTGGCGATGTGGATGACCTGGAAGTGCGCCGTGGTGGGGCTCCCGTACGGGGGCGCCAAGGGCGGGGTGCAGGTCAATCCGAAGCTCCTGTCGCAGACCGAGCTGCAGAATCTGACGCGCCGGTACACGACGGAGATTCAGCCGTTCATCGGGCCGAACAAGGATATCCCCGCGCCGGACGTCAACACGAACCCGCAGATCATGGCCTGGCTGATGGACACCTACTCGATGAACATCGGGTATTCAGTGCCGGGCGTGACGACCGGGAAGCCGATCGTGCTCGGGGGCTCCGAGGGGCGAAACGAGGCGACGGGGCGCGGCTGCGTCTTCGCGATCGAGAGCGCGGCGCGCGTCATCGACCTCGACCTCGCGCGCTCGCGGACGGTCGTCCAGGGGTTCGGCAACGCGGGGTCGGTTGCCGCGCGGCTCATTGCCGAGCTGGGGTCGAAGGTCGTCGCCGTCAGTGACTCACAGGGGGGGATTTACAACCCGGCCGGTCTCGATCTGGCGGCGGTTACGGTGCACAAAGCGCGGACGGGCTCGGTCGTCGGCTTCCGGGACGCCGACGCGGTCAGCAATGCCGAGCTGCTGGTTCTGCCGACGGATATCCTGATTCCGGCGGCCATGGAGAACCAGATCACGGCGGAGAACGCGCCGCGGATTCAGGCCTCGCTGATCGCGGAGGCGGCCAACGGGCCGTCGACGCCGGAGGCGGATGCCATCCTCTACGACAAGGGCGTCTTTGTGCTGCCGGATATCCTGGCGAACGCGGGGGGCGTGACCGTCTCGTACTTCGAGTGGGTGCAGGCGCTGCAGGCGTTCCCCTGGACCGAGCATGAGGTGAATGAGCGGCTGCGCCGCATCATGAGCCGCTCGTTCGATGCGGTCTACGGCACGGCGCAGAAGTATGACGTGCACATGCGAACCGCAGCACTGGTCAGGGCGATCGACCGGGTTGCCGAGTTTACGCGCCTGCGCGGGATCTATCCGTAGTCGTGCCGGCGTTCCAACACGTGGGGTGCATCGATCCTGGCTCGCGTGATGCGAGGCGGGGAGCATGTCGGACCGCCGTGACCCGCGATGTCGAGCAGGGCATGGAATGTCGATGATCCGACCGGGTGGTCCCGACCGTGGCGGCCGGAGTTGGCTCTGGCCGATGCTCTTCGTCACCTCGCTCGCGGCATTGATCGCCGTCGTCAGCTTCGGCGCCGGGATCGTCGCCGAACGTCACCTTTTCGGCGGCTCCCTGCTCAGTTCGGGACGGCTCCTGGGTGGCCTCGAAAGTGATGGGGCATCACCGTCGGACGAGGCTTTTCCCCGGCAAGCGGCCGTGCGCGAGCTCCTCGAAGACGAATATTTCTTCCGCCCGGCCTCGCCGGAGGCGCGCGCGGATTTCGAGGCGCAGCTCGAACGGGGAGCGGTGCAGGGGATGGCCGCGGTCGCGGGAACGCCGGTCGCTTCGCTCGATGAGTATCGCCGGCAGCTCGACTATGGCGCCGCTCGCGGCATGACCGAGGCGCTGAGCGACGACTATACGGTCTTTCTCGAGCCGATTACTGGCGCTCCACTGCGGGAGGAGCTCGCGGGAGAGTACGAGGGGATCGGCGTCTGGGTCGAGCATCCTGAAGGGCGCTTCACCATCGTCTCACCTATCGCCGGCTCGCCGGCCGAGCGAGCCGGCCTCCGCCCCGGAGACGTCATCATCGCGGCGGATGGGCAGAGCATCGAGGGGCTGGAAGACGACGCGGGGATGTCCCTGATCCGGGGACCGGCGGGGACATCGGTCCGGCTCACGGTCCAGCGCCCCGGGGTGGACGATCCATTCGACGTGACGGTCACGCGCGAGGCGATCGTCATCCCTGCCGTGTCGTACCAGGCGGAGGCAGACGGGAAGATCGCCGAGATCACCGTCTCGATCTTCGGCGACAACACGACGCGTGAACTGGACGCGGCGCTGAAGCGGGCGAAGGAAGAGAAGGTCGTGGGGATCGTGCTCGACCTTCGGGGAAATGGCGGCGGCTGGGTCACGAGCGCGCAGGAGATGATCGGGCGCTTTGTTCCCGGAGATGCCGGACCGGCGCTCTATCAGGACCTCGACGAAGATGACAATGGGGAGCTGATCTCCGAGCCGATCGTGGGTGGTGGCGAGTCGACCTTCGAAACGCCGCTCGTTGTGCTCATCGACGGCGGGAGCGCGAGCGCGTCGGAGATCGTGGCAGGAGCCATTCGGGACTACGGCCGGGGCACGCTGGTTGGCGAGCGGTCATTCGGCAAGGGGCTTGTGCAGCGGGTCCACGAATTCGACGACGGATCTTCGGCACGGATTACCTTCGCCCGTTGGCTGACACCGAACAAGACGCCGATCCCGCACGAGGGGATCGAGCCGGATGTCGTTGTGACGGGCGATCCCGATGCCTCGGGGGACGAACAACTTCAACGCGCGATCGATGTGTTGCTCGGCGTCGCGCCGGCCGCAACGCCCGCGCCGTAGAGCTCGCTTCCTCAATCCGCGTGTATGGGCCGCGCGTCAGCGCGCGCCGCGGCGAAGAACGCTGGCCCCTGCCGCGAGAGCGCTCAGCAGGCCGAGCGCGGCGGCCAGATCGCCCGCCGGCGGTGTGACAGGTCCGGCGCCGGTGCTGGGCACCTGGATGACTTGCGGCGTGCGCGACGGCAGGGATGAGCAGGCGAAGCCGTCGCCGTTCGGGTCGAGGTTGAACGGATCGCTCGTATCTTCGTTGTAGACGGCCTGCGCGTCTTCCTGGAACTCGAAATCGATGCAGTCGAGATCTTCCTTCGGCAGGACGCGGGCCGGCTCATCGATGGCGGTTGAGCCGGTCTGGTCCTGATTGGTGTTCCGGTTGTTCCGGTTGTTGCCCTGGTTCTGCTGCTGGCCGTTGGCCGCCCCGCCGTTTGGCTGATCCAGCTCCTGGCAGACGACGCCGTCGCCGTCGGGATCGAGCGCGGCGAGCCCCTCCGGGTCCCGGTCGAACGCTCGCTGCGCCCGCTGGGCGTTCGGAAAGTCGCTGCAGGAAGGTTCCTGCGCCTGGTTGCCGCTGGCGTTCCGATTGTTGTTGTTCTGGTTGGTGTTGGCGTTCTGGTTGGCGTTGCGTTTCTGACTGGTATTCCCGTTCTGATTGCCCTGGTTGTCGGTAGCGTTCTGATTGCGGTTCGCACGCTGATTCTGGCGGTTCTGCTGGCCGCCGTTGCCCGAGTTCGCCGCCCCGTCTCCGGAATCGGCGGCCTGCTCGAACTCGGCAGCGGAGGGGAGCAGGGCGCAGGCGATCCCGTCGTGATTCGGGTCGAGGTTGTTGGGGTCCGAGGGATCGTCGTCCAGCACGGCCTGGGCTTCTTCCTGGGTGTTGAAGTCTTCACAGTCGAGATCGTCTGACTGCGACCGAGCGTTCAGTGAGAACCCGGCGGTGAGAGAGCCGGCCAGCAGGAGGATGAGCAAGATTCTCCATACCTTTGCTGCCACAACATCTGCCTCCTGCTCCATCCCCGTCACGTCTTGATACTCTCCGGTCAGCCATTGGCAAGGACGAGTGACGGCGCGCGGCCGTTCCGCCGGCGACCTTCACGCCGGGTGTTCGTACACGCGCACGGTGCCACGAGAGCGGCGATTTGGCAAGAGCCCGAAGCTCACCGCGCGCGCTCCTGGGCAACTTCGTCGGCCCATGGCCGCTCGGGGTGCGCCTCGCGCCAGGCGTTGATTTCCCGCCAGAGCGCATCCGCGAGATCCGCGATCTCGATCGGGGCGATCAGCACGTCCCCGATCTCCCCGCCGGCGGTCAGGGGCGCCGGAATTTCGTCCCTGGACGCGGCGATGGCAAGGATGGGGATATCGGTGCGCACCAAAGGTCCCGATCGGTCGGAACGCCCGCGCAAGCGGCGGGCCAGCTCGGCGGCGCCGATGCCGCCCAGGGCGGCGTCGAGCAGCACGATATCGAATGTGCGGAGGCGGAAGACTTCGAGCGTCTGCATCGCGCTGGCGATCGTGCTCGTCCAGAAACCGGCGTAGACAAGCCCTTCCCCGAGAAAATCGGCGAGGG
>JADYYO010000150.1 GCA_020853615.1 Thermomicrobiales bacterium | reverse complement strand
GCAGGTCGGACGCGGGGATGCCGTGGCCGTCGTCGACGACCTCGATCGTCTCGATGCCGCCGCCGCGCACCGCGACCCGGATGCGCCGCGCGCCGGCGTCGAGTGCGTTCTCGACCAGCTCCTTGACGACGGAGACCGGCCGCTCGACGACCTCGCCGGCGGCGATCTTGCCAATCGTCCGTTCGTCGAGGAGGCGAAGGGTCATGCCACATCCACGCTGGCGGGGTTCATCGTCTGGAGATGATAGTACGGTGGCGCGGCTCCGCTGCCGCCAGACTCAGCGATTGTCCGTCGCCTGTGCGATGCGCTGCACCGCGTCCTCGAGCGGCATGCCGTCGAGAGCCATCAACGCCAGGGCGGCAACGCCGCCGGTTGCATCGCTCCAGGGGGAGCGTTCGACCGGGGCGGCAAAGCGCCGATCGAGCAGCGGCAGCCAGGCTTCCGCCCCGCCACCCGTGACGGCGACGCGCCGCAGGCCGCCTTCGATCTTCGCTCGGCGGACGGCGTCGACGAGGCGCGCGGCCAATTCATGCTCGCGCGCCTCACCTCGCCTCGCGCCTGCCTGCTGCACGATCCGCATGCCGCGCAGGAAGCCATGCGCGGTGACCATCTGCCGGAACTGGTCCGGAGGGAGCGGCCGCGGCGCCGATTCGAGCCAGCGCACGACGATGGTGGTGCCGATCGAAACCGAGAGATGACCCTGATGGATGGCCCCCGAGGCGAGGTGCGCGGCGAGGCCGTCGCCCGTGCCGACGATGACGGGAATCGAGCGGCCAAGCCGCCAGCGATCGCGCCACTCGTCGCGCAGCGTCCCGGCGACCTCCCATGGAGCGCGTACGTCTGGCAACGCGTCTTCGAGCCAGGGGAGCCGGGCCATCGCCGGCGCGAGCCAGCGGCCCGTTTGCTGATCGAAAAGCTGCAACGTCGAGGCGCTGGCCGTGTCGGTGAGCCATCTCCCGGTCAGCGCCAGGAGGAGCAGCTCCTTGAGGCTGCCGGCGTAGCGCACCTTGCCGGTCTGATCGGGATGCTCCGCGGCCCATGCCAGCAGCTTCGGCAGGGGGTACGTGGGGGAGCGCGGGCAGCCGGTGCGATCGTGGAGATCGATCCCGGCCGCCCGCTCCAGCCGGCGCACGCGATCGAGCGCGCCGGGAGTGGCGGGGATGGCGCCCGGAACGAAGTCGTGGAGCGGCGCGCCGGCGCTGTCCAGGAGCACGAGCCCCGCCATCTGCGTGGCCAGGCCGATCCCGGTGATGCTGCCTCGGATCTCGGCGTCGGTCAGGAGCGCGGCCCCCGCCTCGGCCAGGCGCCGCTGCATGCTCTCGGCGCGGGAGAGGCCCGGCTCGTCGCGCAGCCGAACGGCATGCCGCGCGAGGAGCGCGCCCGTGGCCGAGACGACCGCCCCCTTGAGGTTGGTTGTCCCGACGTCGAAGCAGAGAAAGGCTGGCGTCGCCATCGAGCGTCGATCGCCCCCGGCGATCAGGAGGAGCGGGAGCCGTTCGACAGCCGCGCCACCTCGGCGTAGACCCGCGCCCCGATCAGGTCCGGCTCGCCCGGGGCGAGCTGCCGCGGATCGAACTGGATGATCCCCTCGTCCGCGCGGTGGCCGCGGACGCGGATCGAGGGGTTCCCCTCCTCAAGCCGGCGCACGAGCTCGTGCGCGGTAAAGGGCGCCTCCGGCCGGACGCGCAGCGCCACGCGCGCGATCGGCCGGGTCGCGTCGTGCAGCAGCAGCGTCTCGCAACCCGGTACCCCGGTCAGCGCCCGCTCCAGCTCCGCCACCAGCGCGGCCTGGCGCTCCGCTGCCATCGCATCGGCGGGAGCGTAGTCGCGCAGCGCCTGATAGAGTCCGCCCATCGTCTCCTTGCCGGCCTTCATCGCCCGAGCCAGTCCTTTCTCCTGCAGCATGCAGGCCGCGATCAGATCGGCGCGGCCGCAGATCAGTCCCGATGTCGGCCCGCCGATCGCCTTGTGGCCGCTGTAGATAACGAGGTCCGCGCCCGCGGCCACGTAGCCGCGGAGATCCATCTCCGCCGCGGCGTCGACGATGACCGGCACGTCGCGCTCGTGGCAGAGCGCCACGACCGTCTCCAGCGGCAGCATTCCGCTCTGCGCCGTGTGGTGCGAGACGACGTAGACGAACGCCGCCGTCTCCGGATCGAGGGCGTGCTGAAGCTGGAACGGCAGCGTGGCGTTGACCGCGCCAATCTCGACCGCCTCCGCCCCGGTGAGCCGGATCATCTGCAGGATCGGCGCGCCGAAGTTGACGGCGTGCCCGCGCTGGATCAGGACGCGGCGACGAGCGGGCGCGCTGGGAAGCGCCTCGACGAGCCCGGGATCGGCGCCGCAGAGGCAGGCGGCGACCGCGATCATGATGCCCGCCGCCGCGCTGCTGCAGATGAAGCCGCCGCCGCTGCCCGTCATCTCGCCGATGCGCGCGCCGAGCGCCGCCTTCAACTCCTGCATGTCGACCGGCGACGCCGCCATCGCGGCCATGCTCTCTGTTACTGCCGGAGAGAGGGTCGAGCTGCCGAGATAGGTCATGTTGCCCGCGGCGTTCACGACGCGGCGCAACCCGAGGCCGGTCATCGGCGAGAACGCGAGATCGCTCGTCATCGGTCAGCCCTTGATCCAGCCGGCGTGATGCATGCGCACCGTCGCGGCGAGCAGCTCCTGCAGCGCGGCGTTCGTCGCCTGCGAGGTGCCATCGTTGCGCGGGTCGACATAGGCGGAGAGGCCGTCGATCGCTCCTTGCTCGGTGGCCGCCGCCGTGATCGCGCAGATATCGGGCGTTCGCGGCAGGTCAGGCTGTTGACAGAGATAGGCGATCGTCGCGCCCAGCCCGAACGCGCCCCAGTTGGAGATGCAGGCGACAATCAGCGCATCGACCTCGGTCGCCGGAGCGGCCGGCGCCTGCGCCATGCGCTCGATGGCGCAGCGGATGTTGCCCATCCCCAGCTCGTTGCCGCCGTCCCCGATGCCGACGGTCAGCGCGCCCCGCTCTCTCGCGCGGGTAAAGAGCGTGTCGACCTTGGGGACGAGCTCCGAGGGGACGAGGCGGCCGGTCGTGTTGTGGAACTCGCGCGCGCGACTCGCGCCGGGAAACTCGACGGCGATCAGCGCCGCCGGCTGCAGTGTCTCGAGGAGCGATTCCGCTTCTTCATCGGCGGCCTCCCAGTCGGTCGTGAAATCGAGGAGCGCCGAGACGGCGGCGGTGTGGCGGCCCTCCTTGGAGCGGAGCGCGGTCGGGAGGTCGGCGAGGATGAGCCCGGCGCGGCGCAGGACCGCCGCGCCGACCGCGTGCAGCCGGCGGTCCATCAGGAGGAGCGGCACGCAGCCGGTCGCCTGCTCGAGGACCCGCGCCAGATAGGCCGCGCCGACCGGGCCATCCGTCTCCGTCAGCCCCTGCATGAGCCAGGATCGGGACGGCCAGCCCGTCGCCAGAACCACGCGGTCGCCGCGGCCAATGCGCTCGGTAAGCAGGCGGGCGGCGTGCAGGATGAGGGGCGCGCCGACGCGCTCTCGCTGCACGTCATAGAGCGGGGCGACGACGCCGCGCGCGGTGAAATCGTGACAGACGAGGCCGTCGATGACGTCCCCAAATGCCAACTGCTCGGCCGGAATCTCCACGAATCGCCATCCCTACGCACGCCCTGAGACATCCGAAGCGACGGGAGAACTCCGGTTCCCCTCGATCGCCATCGGCCGGTTGACACGCTAACACGGCGATGCTAGGGTGTCAAAGAAATTTCCACCGGATGATACGTGATGAGGAAAATTTCCTCCGGACCGAGCCGGGAGCGCGGGTGAGCGACACCGACCGCCACGAGAAGATGGTCGAGCAGTCCGCGGGGGACGGCCGCCCGGCGCCGGCGAAAGCCCTGCCCCATCCGCTGCAGACCGTCAGGAGCATCTACGCCGAGCTCCCCGCCAGCGAGCGGCGGATTGCCGATGTGCTGCTGCACGACCCGGAATCGGTCGTCTTCGCCTCCATCACCGATCTCAGCCAGCAGGCGGGGGTCGCCGAGAGCAGCGTCATCCGCTTCGCGCGCCGGATCGGCCAGCGCGGCTACCAGTCGCTCAAGCTGGCGCTGGCGCAGGAGCTGGCCGGGAGCCGCAAGGAGGAGCCGCCGGACGAGGGGGAGGACTCCCGCACCCTGCGCACGGTGATGAGCCGGCATCGGCGCGCGCTCGAGGAGACGATGGCGCTGCTCGAGCCGGCGCTTTGCGAGGCGGTCGCGGCGCGCATGGCCGGCGCTCGCCGCATCCACGTCTTCGGCGCGGGGCCGACCGGCGTCGCCGCCCTCGACGCGCAGTTCCGCTTCAGCCGTATCGGGCTGCCGGTCGTGGCGACGACCGACGCCTACCTGACTATGATCGACGCCTCGCTGCTCGAGGCGCCGGACGTGGCCATCGCCATCTCCGTCTCGGGTCAGACGCGGGAGATCGTGGCGTCGCTGCAGGCGGCGCGGGCGGCCGGCGCGTACTGCGTCGCCGTTACCAGTCACAGCCGCTCCCCGCTCGCGCGTAGCGCGCACGCCATCCTCCCCATCGCCGCCACCGAGGGACCGATTCCCGGGACGGCCTTCACCGCCAAGGTCGGCATCATGTATGTGCTGGACGTTCTGCTCAGCGCGGTCATCGCGCGCGACACCGCGCGGGCGCTCGACTTCGCGCAGCGGACGACCGTCGCGGTGAAGGCCAAATGAGCGCGAAAGCGATGCGCCGCGGAGTGTCGTACGCGCTCCTGCTGGTCGTCTCCGCCTGGATCCTCTTCCCGATCTACTGGATCGTTCGCGCCAGCCTCATGCCGCTGGGGACCTCGTTCCACCTGCCGCCGCAACTGCTCTTTCTGCCAACCCTGGCCAACTATCGCGAGATCCTGACCAATACCGACTTTCCCTCGTATCTGCTGAACAGCTTCGTCGTCGGCGTCACCGCCACCGCGCTGGCGGTCATCCTGGCGGTGCCGGCGGCCTACGCGCTGGTGCGCTACCGCTTCACGGGCCGCAGGACGCTCTCGCTCGTTCTCCTGACGTCGCGGATGGCGCTGCCGGTGACGAGCCTGGTTGCCTTCTTCGTGCAGTTCAATCGGTTCGGCCTCCTCGATACCCGCGTCGGCCTCACCATCGCCTATCTCTCGTTCAACCTGCCGCTCGCCATCTGGCTGCTGATCGGCTTCATCGAGCAGTTGTCGGTCGAAATCGAATACGCGGCCATGATCGATGGCTGCAGTCGGTTCGAGGCGATCCGGCGCATCACCGTGCCGCTCATCGCGCCCGGCATGGCCGTCACGGCGACGATCTGCCTCCTCTTCTCCCTGAACGAGTTTCTCTTCGCGGCGGTCCTGACCAGCTTCAACGCCAAGACGGCGACGGTCGCCGTCTACGGCTACCTGGGGCAGGACCGGCTCGACTGGGAGTTGATGACGGCGACGTCGGTGCTGGTGATGCTGCCGGTGCTGCTGCTGGCGTTTGCGGTGCGCCGTTACCTGGTTTCGGGTCTGACCCTCGGTGCGCTCTCGGAGTGAGCCGGGCGTGGATTCATGGAGTTGAAAGGACGAGTGGCATGAGACGAAACACGATCGGCGCCCTGGTCGACGAGCTCGATCGCGGCCGGCTCTCGCGGCGGCAGTTCCTGGCGCGGGCGTCGCTGCTCGGGGTGTCGCTTGGCGCGGCCTCGGCCCTCTATGCGGCGCGCGCGGGCGAGGTCGCGGCGCAGGCGACGCCCGCGGGGGGTGCGGCCGCAGCCCCGGCGACGGGGAACATCGACTGGCAGCAGGCGAGCGGCCAGACGCTGCGCGTGCCGATGCAGACGCACCCGACGACGACGGCCATCATGGAGGTGCTCCCCGAGTTCGAGGCGCTGACGGGGATCAAGGTCCAGATCGAAGAGCTCGACTGGAGCGTGCTGCACGAGAAGATCCTGACCGACTTCCAGTCCGGCTCGGGGACGTACGACGCGGTGATGCACGGCTGCTACACCACGCCGCTCTACGCCACGAATGGCTGGGTCGAAGATCTCACGACCTACCTCGACGATCCCGCGCTGACCGACACGAGCTGGTTCGACGTCGACGATCTCTTCGCGCCGTCGCGCGAGCTGCTAACGTGGGAGGAGGGGCAGTTCGGCCTCCCCGTCTACTCCCAGAGCGATCTTCTCTACTACCGGACCGATCTCTACGAGAGCGCCGGGCTTGCCGTGCCGGAGACGCTCGAGGAGTACGCGGCCAACGCGCAGACGCTGAACAACCCGCCGAGCCTTTACGGCACCGCCATGTGGGGGTCGAAGGACCAGTCGCCGCCGATCTTCTTCATCTACCTGCACGCCTTCGGCGGCGAGTACCTCGATGCCGACTGGAACCCGACGATCAACAACGAGGCCGGCGTCGCGGCGCTGACCGCCTACGCCGACATCCTGAAGACGGCCGGCCCTCCGGGGATCGCCTCGTGGGGCTTCCCGGAGACGAACAACGCCTTTACGGCGGCGCTCCTCGGGCACACGCTGCAGGCGACCGTCTTCGCGCCCGGCTATCAGGCGGAGACGGCTCCGGTGCGGGGGAAGGTCGGCTACGCCGTCACCCCGAAGGGTCCGGTGCAGCGCGGCTACTCCACCTTCGCCATGTCGCTGGCGATCAGCAGCAGGACGGAGCGGAAGACGGCCGCCTGGCTCTTCATCCAGTGGGCGCTCTCGAAGGGCGTCTGCAAGGCGACGACGCTCAGCGGCGACCGGGGCGACAGCCCGCGGGCGTCGACCTGGACCGATCCCGAGGTGCGCGGCGTCTGGGACGCGCTCGGCATGGGCGAGTGGGCCGATATCACCCTCGAGGGGATGTCGAAGGCGGTCTACCCGAACGCGAGCAACCCCGTCTGCACCAGCTTCGAGCCGCGCTTCCCGGAGTATCTGCAGACGCGCGATCACCTGGGCGCGGCGATCTCCTCGGTCCTGGCGGGCTCGGACGAGCCGAAGGCCGCGCTCGACAAGGCGGCGCAGCAGATTCGTGCGGTACTGGAACATGCAGGCTACTACAACGCGTCGTCCTGACCTGACCGTTGCCGGCGCGCGGCCTCGCCTGGGGCGAGGGGCAGATCCGTATCTGCTCCTCGTCCCGGCCCTCGCCGTTCTCTTCCTGGTCAGCGTCTACCCGACGATCTATGCCTTCTACCTGAGCCTCACCACGCATGTGGGGGGCGTGAACGAGTTCGTCGGGCTGGAGAACTACGCGCAGATGGTGCGTGATCCCCTCTTCTGGGACAGCCTGCGCGTGACGGCGACCTTCGTCATCGGCGTCATCGCCATCGAGTTGGCGCTCGGGCTCGGGCTCGCGCTCCTCCTGAACCAGGGGCTGCCCGGCGAGTGGTTCTTCCGCACGCTGCTGGTTCTGCCGATGGCCGCGACGCCGATCGTGGTGGCGCTCGCCTGGCGGATCATGCTGAACAGCACCTTCGGCATCGTCAACTACGTCCTGGGCCTCTTCGGCATCCCCCCGCAGGGCTGGCTGGGGAGCGCCCAGCTCGCCCTGCCGACGCTGATGCTGATCGACGCCTGGCAGTGGACGCCGTTCGTCGCGCTGATCCTGCTGGCCGGGCTGCAATCGCTGCCCCGCGGCCCGCTCGAGGCGGCCCGCCTCGACGGCGCGACCGAGTTTCAGGTCTTCCGCCACATCACCGTGCCGCTGCTGGGCCGGGTCATCGCCATCGCCGCGGTCTTCCGCTTTGTCGACGCGGTGAAGACCTTCGACATCATCTACGGCACGACCGGCGGCGGCCCGGGCACGACGACGCAGACGACCAATATCTTCAGCTTCCTGACTGGCTTCCGCTGGGGCCAGCTCGGGTATGCCGCCGCCATCGCCATCACGCTGACCTTCGTCGTCAGCCTCATCGCGGCGCGCCTGCTCAGCTCATCGTCCGACTGATGGACGACCTTGCTGCCATCCCCGTGATCGACGGGCATTGCCACCCCTTCGATCCGGCGACGCCGCCGCGAGAGGAGGATTGGCTCCGCTTCGAGCAGCCCGAGGGGGACGGCGTCGGCGAGACGCTGCTCAGGATGGCCGCTCGGGCGTGGGCCGGCGGGAGGAGAGGCGACGCGGCGGCCCTCTTCGCCGACGCCGGGATCGTCGGCCAGGTCGTCGATCCGGGGTGGCCCGATCTGCCGTTCGGCATGGATCGCTACGCGGAGATGGCTCCCGCGCGGGTGAAGCTGCTACAGCGGATCGAGCATCTCTGCGATGAGGCGCTGGCCGCGGACGACGGCGATGTGCGCGACGCGGCCGAGCGGGTCCGGCATCTGACGCTCGCGGCACTGGCGAGTGGCCGGTTCGCCGGCCTCAAGTCGGTGATCGCCTACGAGACGGGGCTCGATATTCAGCCGCCAAACCACGAGCGCGCGCAGGAGGCGCTCACGGCGGGTTTGCCCCGGCGGCAGTCGAAGGCGCTGAACGAATTTCTCGCGCACACCGCGTTGCGCGCGGCGGCGGAGACCGGGGCGGTCGTCCAGTTTCACACCGGCATTGGCGCCCGGTTTCTTCCCGCGCACCAGGAGAGCCCGTGGCATCTGCTGGGCCTGCTGGAGCAGGCGTGGCTCAGGGGCGCCCGGGTTGTCATCCTGCATGCTGGCTTTCCGCATCTGACGGCGGCCGGCCGGCTGGTCGGAATCTTTCCCAATGTCTACTGCGACCTCTCGATGCTCTTTCCCTATAGCTATCCGGCCTGTTCGGCGCGCTTGCGCGAGTTGCTGGCCTTTGCGCCGCCGGGCCGTCTGATCTTCGGGAGCGATGGCTGCTTCGAGCCGGAGCGCTACTGGATTGCGGCGAAGCTGGCGAAGCAGGCGCTGGCCGAGGTGCTGGGCGATCTCGTGCGGGATGGCGCGATGACCGCGAGCGATGCGCTGCGCCTCGCGGAGGGGATGCTGTATGACACGAGCGCGCGGCTCTATGAGTTCCCGCGCTAGGATGGCGCCCATTCGCGTCGGCGTCGTCGGCTGCGGGATGATCTCGCGGCGCCGCTATCTGCCCGAACTGGCGCGCAACCCGGCCGCGGCGATCGTGGCGGTCACCGACGTCAACGAGGCGAGCGCGCGGCAGGCGAGTATCGAGTTCGCGGCGACAACCGAGCCGGATGCGGCGGCGCTCTTTGCGCGCGACGACGTCGACGCCGTGGTCGTGGCCATCCCCAACCGCTACCACTTCGCGGTCGGGCACGCGGCGCTGCGGGCGGGGAAGCATCTGCTGCTCGAGAAGCCGATGGGGCGCACGCTCGCCGAGGCGGACGCGCTCATCGCGGCGGCCGACCAGCGGGGTCTCACGCTGATGATGGCCCTCAATCAGCCGTTCATGCCCGTCCATCAGGCCGTGAAGCAGATGCTGGCCGCGGGGACAATCGGGCGCGTCCACCGCTTTGCGGTGCAGTATGGGCACAGCGGCCCCGAGTCGTGGAGCCCGCCGGCCACCTGGTTCTATGACCGCGACGCCGCCTTCGCGGGCGCGCTCCTCGACCTCGGGATCCACAAGATCGACCTGCTGCTCTGGCTGCTCGAGACGGGCGTGGCGCAGGTTTCGGCGCTGGCCGGCACGTTCGTGAAAGCGTCGCCCCTCGAGGACAACGCCGTCTGCCTTCTGCGGATGCGCGACGGCGCGATCGGCACGCTGAGCGCGAGCTGGACCGCGTTCGGCGGCGAGCAGAACGACCTGACGCTCTACGGCGACCTGGGCCGGATCGAGGTCGACGGCACGGCCGCGCAACCGTTGTCCGTCGTCCTCGAGAAGCCTGTGCCGAGGAGACTCGTGGTCGAGGTGCCCGCGATCGAGACGAACGCGACGAGCGGGCTGGCCCCGAGCGGCGTCATCGACCACTTTCTCGAGAGTATCGTTACCGGGCGGGAGCCGCTGGTTTCCGGCCGGGTCGGCCGGGCAAGCCTGGAGGTCGTCATCGCTGCCTTGCGCGCCGCGCGGCGGGGCGAGGTCGTCTCACTGCCGCTCGCGGCAGCGGCCAGCCTGTGGGATGCCTGAAGGAGGAGCGACGTGAGAGAGGTTGGCATCGGCGTCATCGTGCCGTCGGTCAACCGGGTGATCGAGCCGGAGTTCTGGCTGATGAAGCCGCCCGGCGCGCGTTTCCATTTCACGCGGGCGCGCTATCGCTTCGGCCCCGATCCCGCCCCGCTCGTCGGGCTGGCCGAGGACACCGTCCGCGCGGCGGAGTTGCTGGCCGACGCCGGGGTGGAGGTGATCACGTCCGGCTCGACCGGCGGCAGCTTCTTCGGCGGGCCGGGCTTCGATCGCGAATTGATCGGCAGGATCGAGGCGCTGACCGGTATTCGGGCGACGACGCCCGCAACGGCCGTCGGCGCGGCATTGCGGGCGTTGGGCGCGAAGACGGTCTCCATCGCCACCCCCTACATCGACATCGACAACCAGCGCGAGGTCGCTTTTCTCAGCGCGCTCGGCTTCGAGGTCGTCGGCATCGCCGGGATGCAGATTCCGAACGGGGGCGATATCGCCCACGTCACACTCGATGAGGCCGACCGGTTTGCGCGGCAGCACCTCGACCCGAGCGCCGATGCCTGCCTCGTCAGTTGCACGAATCTCCGCTCCGCCCCGCTGATCGCGGGCTGGGAGCGGCACGTCGGCAAGCCGGTCATCACCAGCAATCAGGCGACGCTCTGGATGGCGCTGCGCATGGCCGGGCTCGACGCCCCGATTGCCGGGTTCGGTCGCCTCCTCGCGGAGATGCCGCCGCTGCCGGCCGCCGACCGCGCGGCTACCGCGACCGCGAGTCATCTCCGGTGAGAATCGTCCCCCTCCGGTGCGCGGAGACGTTCGGGTTGCCGGTGATCCAGTAGCGCCAGTCGCGCTCCTGGCCGCGGCTGATGCCGATGCGGCCCGAGGTCGAGATCGTGGCGACGCGCTCGCTCGGCGCGATCCAGAGGCGGTCGCTCGTGACGAGAT
>JADYYO010000149.1 GCA_020853615.1 Thermomicrobiales bacterium | reverse complement strand
GTTTGCCACCCCGCACCAGGCCGCGGCGCAGAGGGCTATCGCTTCGCACGCGGCCTGCAACTGCTCGATTTCGACGTACTCGTTGGCGGAGTGCGCCTGCGCGATCCGTCCGGGGCCGAAAATTGCGCCGGGGATGTCGCGCTCGGCATACCAGGCGAGCTCCGACGCGGCCGTGAACGCCTCGATCGCCGGCTGCCGCCCAACCTGCTCCAGCGCGGAGGCAAGCGCTCCGATGAAGGGGTGGTCCGGAAGCGTCTCCGCCGGGGGGAAGTAGATGTCGCGCAACTTCCAGGTGAAGCGCGGCGGGTGCTCGCGCAACCAGGGATCGAGCTGGCAGGCCGCGGCCACGTGGCCCTCGACGTCGTCCCGGACGTCATCGAACGCTTCGCCCGGCAGGAACCAGAGGTTGTACTCGATGGAGCAGTAGTTGGGTGACGTGCCGGGGTTGGAGACCATCCTGATCTGGCCATCCGCGCCGCCCCCGGGGCCGCCGGAGATGATGCCGGGCATGATGGTGTTGAAGCCAGCCGGGAGCATCGGATGGTGGCGCAGGTTGCCCCACTGGCGCTCCAGATCCTGCAGGGCGGCGACGACGCGGAAACCCTTCTCGATCGCGTTGATGCCCGCCCGCTCGCCCTGCCCGCCGGCGTGGACGCTCATGTAACGGTTGCCGGCGTGGCTCTCGCGGCCGTCGATCTCGATCCGGAAATGGACCAGCCCGCCTTCGACCGGCATGATCGCCAGATCGGTCGGCTCGGCAACCAGCGCCGCATCGACGGGCGGCAGGTGGCGCAGGAGGTTGCGCGTGCTCTGGCCGACGACCTCTTCGTCGGCGACGATGTGCGCCCAGAGGTCGCCGGCGAGCGCGATGCCGGACTTCCTGATCGCGCGCATGGCGACGAGGGCGCAGGCGACGCCCCCTTTCATGTCGGCCGCCCCGCGCCCCCAGAAGCGCCCCTGCTCGATCGCCCCCGACCAGGGATCGTGCCGCCATGCCGCGCGATCGCCTGCGGGCACGACATCGACGTGGCCGTTGAACGCCAGCGAACGGCCGCTACCCTCGCCCGGCAGCCGGCCGGCGACGACCGGGTAGCGGGGCGGCTCCTGCCACGCTTCAACCCGCGCCCCGAGATCGCGGAGCCAGTCGGCGACGATGCCCTGGCAGCGCTCCGCTTCCGAGGCGAACTCCGGATTCTCCGCCGACTGGCTGTCGGTGCGGCAGCCGACCAGGGCGCGCGTGAGGTCGAGCAGCGCCTCGCGCTCTCCCTCGACGGCGCGCAGGAGCGATTCGACGGTCTTGGCGTCGAGTTGACGAGTTTCAGCCATCGCGATTCGGTCCACCTCGTGTGATTGCGCGTCTCGAGCGCCGTGCCAGAGAGGTGTCATCCTGAGCTTGCGAAGGATCTCGGCTCCTCGAAACGCCGTTTCCCCTGGGCCGAGATGCTTCCTTCGTCAGCATGACACGTCTTGCGCACGCCACGGTATACGTTCAGCCCGCGAGGGCGAGATTCCGGCCCGATTCCCCGAACAGGTGCGCCCGCTGCAGATCGAGCCGCAGCCCGATCGTCTGTCCGGGCGTGACCGGCAGGCGCGGCTCTGCCCGGGCCGTCCAGGAGAGATCGCCGGTCGTCGCCGTGACATACAGGTCGGAGCCGACCGGCTCGACGAGCGAGACGGTCGCCGGCAGCGCGTTGGAGGCGCCGTCGGTCGCCGCCGGGTCGAGCAGGACGTGGATGTTCTCGGGCCGGACGCCGAGGGCGGCTTCGGTGGTGGCCGCGCGGGCGAGCTCGGCGAGACGCGGCGGCAGGAGGATGGCCGTGCCGTTGGCGACAAAGGTCGCGCCGCTGCCGCCCTGATCGAGCCTCCCGGCGTGCAGGTTGATGCGCGGGCTGCCGAGGAAGGCGGCGACGAAGGTGTTGGCCGGCTCGTCGTAGACCTGCTGCGGCGGGCCGACCTGCTGCACCACGCCGCCGCGCATCACGACGATCCGGTGCCCCATCGTCATCGCCTCGATCTGATCGTGTGTGACATAAATGGTGGTCCGTTGCAGACGCGCGTGCAATCGCAGCAGCTCTTCGCGCGTCTGCACCCGGAGCTGGGCATCGAGGTTGGAGAGCGGCTCGTCCATCAGGAAGACCGACGGCTCGCGCACGATGGCGCGGCCGAGGGCGACGCGCTGCCGCTGGCCGCCCGACAACTGCTCCGGGCGACGGTCGAGCAGCGTCTCCAACCCCAGCGCGCCCGCCGCCTGCCGCACGCGCTGGTCGGTCTCGCTCTTCGCCACACCCGTCATCTTGAGCGGGAAGGCGATGTTGTCGAAGACGGTCATGTGCGGATAGAGGGCGTAGTTCTGGAAGACCATCGCCACGTTGCGGTCGGCGGGCCGCGCGTAGTTGACGAGGTTGCCATCGATGTAGATCTCGCCGTCGCTGACGTCCTCGAGCCCGGCGATCATCTTGAGGAGAGTGCTCTTACCGCACCCGGAGGGGCCGAGGAGGACGATGAACTCGTGATCGGCGATGGCGAGGTTCACCGCCGAGACCGCCTCGGCGGTGCCGTAGCGCTTGCTGACCTGAATGAGATCTACCTGACCCACGCGTTCCGCTTTCTGCCCCGGGAGGGGACGACATCGAGGCGCCCAGGCTACTCCTTGAGCGCGCCAGCGATCGATCCGGCGATGAAATAGCGCTGCAGGAAGAGGAAGACCAGCACCAGCGGCAGCATCGACAGCACCGCGCCGGCGGAGAGAATCCCCCAGTTGACGGTGAAAAGGGAGCGGAGGCTCTGCACGCCGACGGTGAGGGTGAACATCTCCGTCTTGGTGCCGATCACCAGCGGCCAGAGGTAGCTGGTCCACTGCGTCATGAAGGTGAAGACGCCGAGGACGACCAGCCCGGGCCGGATGAGCGGCAGGATCACCCGCCGGAAGATCTGGAACTCGGAGCAGCCGTCGAGCCGGGCCGCGTTCTCGAGGTCGGTCGGCAGGGTCTCGATAAACTGGCGCATCATGAAGATCCCGATCGGGCTGGCGAGCGCGGGCAGGATCAGACCGGCATAGGTGTTGGTCAGGTTCAGGTCGCGGACGATGATGAAGAGGGGGATGAGCGTCGCCGCGAAGGGGACCATCAGCGTCATCAGGACGACGAGGAAGAGGGCGTCCTTGCCGGGGAAGGTCATCTTGGCGAAGGCGTAACCGGCCATCGAGTCGATGACCACCTTGACGATCGTCACCGCCGAGGCGACGACGAAGGAGTTGAGCATCCAGCGGACGAAGGGATAGTCCGCGAGAAGTCCCCGGAAATTGTCGAGCGTCGGTTCGGAGGGGATCCACTCGGGCGGATACTGGAAGAGGGAGATGGTGTCCTTGAACGAGGTGGAGATGACATAGAGAAAGGGCACCAGCGCGATGAAGGCGGCGATGACGAGGATGCCGTAGATGGCGATGAGGTAGAGCGATGGCCCCTTGCGCCGGGCGGCAGTGGCTCGCGTGATGTCGGCCGGCGGCCGCAGTTCGGCGAACTCGGTTTCGATGGCCATGAGCCTGAGTGATCTCCCTACGCCGGCTTGCGCAGCAGGCGAATCTCGATGAGCGTCAGCACGAGGATGAAGAGGAGGAGGACGAAGCTGAGCGCGGCGGCGAAGCCGGTCTTGTCGTTGAACTGGAACATCGCCTTGTAGATGTACCAGACGACGGTGGCGCTGGCGTTCGATGGCCCGCCATCGGTGAGGATGCTGACCGAGTCGAAGAGCTGCAGATTCCAGATGGTGGCCATGACGACGGCGAAGAAGAAGGTCGGGCGCATGAGCGGCAGCGTGATATGGCGAAACTGCTGCCAGGCGCTGGCGCCGTCGATCGTCGCCGCCTGATAGAGCTCGGGCGGCAGGGCGAGGAGCGCGGCGAGGAAGAGGAGCGTCCAGAAGCCGACGCCGCGCCAGACCTCGAGCATGGCGATCGAGGGCATGACCAGCGACGTGCTGCCGAGCCAGTTCTGCGGCGGAATGCCGAAGAGCCCGAGGGTCACGTTGAGCGCGCCGAAGTCGCGCTGGACGATGAAGAGCCAGATCAACGCGGCGGTGACATAGGGCGTGAGCGTGGGGAGATAGAAGAGGGAGCGGAATGGCCCGCTGCCGCGCGGGATGCGCTGCAGGCAGAGCGCCAGGATCATGCCGATGACGAAGACGGACGGGATGGCGAGGAGGCAGTAGTAGACGGTGTTGCGGATCGTCGTCCGCACCAGGTCGTCGCTCCAGGCGCGCCGCCAGTTGTCGAGACCGACGAATTTTGCCGGGGTGATGATGCCGCCATTGTGGAAGGTCAGGTAGAAGAGAAAGATGATCGGGATAATGAGAAAGGCCGTGAAGAAGACCGCGTTCGGCAGGAGGAAGAGGTAGGCGGTCAGCGCGCGCTGCCGGCCGCGCGCCCGGCGCAGGCGCTCGTGCTCCTGCCGGGAGAGGCGCATGTGCGGGATGGGCGCCGCCTCGGCGGTCGATTGCTCGATGAGAAGCGTTGCCATGCGAATCACAGTTCCGGGCGGCGCGCTCCCCGCCGGGAGCGCGCCGTCATGCATGTCGTAGTCGCTATGAGCCGAGGAGCCCGGTGACGACCTCGCCCGCCTTCTTCATCGCTTCCTCGCCCGTCTGCTCGCCACGGTAGGCGCGCTCGACCTCGGGCCAGATGTTGGTCAGCATCTCGTAGTAGTTCTCGGCGAGCTGGACGCCCTGCACCTTCGGGACGAACTCCGTCTGCACCTGCTGCAGGAGCTTGCTCTTGAAGTCGGGGCTCGAGTCGGTGCGCACCGTCTGCAGGCCGATCTCGGCCGCGTAGGGGTTGATGACGTCGGCGCTCGTCCACCACTTGACGAACTCCCAGGCGGCCTCCTTGTTCGGGCTCTTCTCCGAAATGGTGGCGTAGCCGAAGTTGCCCATCGTCGTCTGCTCGCCGCCCTCGGTCGTCGCCGGCGCTTGCGCGACACCAAGATTGAAGGAGACCGGCTTGTCGACCTCCCAGACCGCGGCCTGCGGGAACTCATCGTGAAGGATGGCGATGCCCCCGGCTTCGAACAGCGGACGATTGCCTGTCAGCCACTCGTAGGCGCCCGCCTCCGGTGAGACCTTGTGGACGAGCTTCATGTCGGCGAGATACTGCGTCGCCGCCGCCGCCTTCGGGTCGAGGTTCTGCGCCGTCAAGTCGGCCGTCATCACGTCCCCGCCGTCGTCATGCACGTAGGGGAGCCAATCCCAGTGGGCGTAGTTGGGGAACGAGTCTCGGAACTGAAAGCCCCAGACACGATCGGTCGTGAGCGCCTTCGCGGCCTCGACCAATGCGTCGCGCGTTTGCGGGAATTCGGTGATCCCGGCCTTGTCGAGGAGATCCTTGTTGTAGAAGATGCCGAAGGCGGCGCCGAGCGCGCCGACGCCATAGGTCTTGCCGCCGAAATCGGTGACGTCCCAGGTGAAGGGGGCGATGGCTGCCTTCTCCTGCGCGAAGTCCTCCGCATTGACGTCGGCGGAGATGTCCGCCACCTGCCCGGCATTGACGAACTTGGCGAGGACCAGGTCGACGAGATAGACGACGTCGGCGGGCTGCGAGGCGTAGCCGGCGGTCAGCTCGGCGTCCATCGTCTCCCACTTGAAGAAGGTCGGGTTGAGCGTGATGCCGGGATGGGAGGCCTCGAACTCCTGCTTGAGGGTGTCCCAGAACTTGGGGTCGTCCGGGTGGTGCGGGCCCTTGATGAAGGTAATCGTGGCGTCGGCCTGCTTCGCCCAGCGGCTGGGCGCCGGCATCGGCGCGGGTGCCGAGATCGCGTCGGCGATCCTGCCGGCGAAGGCGGCGGAGACGCCGGCGGCCGTGGCGCGGAGCATGAACTCGCGGCGATTGATGAACCCGTGCCGGAAGTCGACAACGGCCTCATCGCGCAGCCGACGGCGATCCGCGAAGCTCAGGATGCGCTTGCCCATGCTCGAACTCTCCTCCGTCCTGGTGTCGACATCGCCTCGCCACTGCACTCGGCACGCGCCGCGCATGGACGAGCCGCACTCCGCGTCCTCTCGCGCACCGCTGCCCCTCGGGGCAACCAGCATCGGCGCCGGCACGGCACACTCTTGACATGGCAGAACCAATCGGAGTCTATGGGTAGTATTAGAGGCTGTCAATCTCTGCGTGCGCGTGGGTGGACGGGATCTGCTCGCGCGTTCGTATCACGAACGGAGATGGTTCGCTCATGGTGGACGGAGGCGGAGGCCTTGTCGTCGGGATCGACACGGGAGGAACGTTTACGGATCTGGTCGCCTTCGACACCCGGACCGGAGCGCTGTCGACATCGAAGACGCCATCGGTGCCATCGAAACCGGGGCAGGCGCTGATCGACGCCATCGCGGCCGCCGATCTGGCGGCGCCGGCGATCGATGCGCTGGTCCACGGCACGACCGTCGGCACGAATGCGCTGATCGAGCGCACCGGGGCCAGAGTCCTCCTCCTCGTCACCGCCGGCCATGAGGACATCCCCTACATCCAGCGCATCAACCGCAAGACGCTCTACGACCTGAAATGGCAGAAGCCGAAACCGCTGCTGGCCACCCGGCAGGATAGCGTCGGCGTTCCAGAGCGGATTGGCGCCGAGGGACAGGTCGTGCGCCCGCTCGACCGGGACGCGATCGTCGCCACCTGCCGGGAGTTGCGCGAGCGGCCGGTCGAGGCCGTGGCGATCAGCCTCCTCTTCTCGTACGTCAACCCGGAGCATGAGCGGGTGGTGCGCGAGATCGTCGAGCAGGAGTTGCCGGGTCTCCCGATCTCCGTTTCGCACGAGGTGGCGCCGATCTGGAGGGAGTACGAGCGCACATCGACGACGGTTGCCGACGCCTATCTGAAGCCGCTCATGGAGCGCTACGTCGACAGCCTCTCGGGGATGCTCGCGGAGGCGGGGCTGAGCCGGCCCTGGACGATCATGAAGTCGAACGGGGGGGCGATGCTCTCCACCGTCGCCGCCACGAATCCGATCCAGACCGCGCAGTCGGGGCCGGCCGGCGGCATGCTCGTCGCCGCCGCGCTGGGGCGGCAGGCGGGGCTGCCGAATCTGCTCACGCTCGACATGGGCGGCACGAGCGCCGACGTCGGCATCATCCTCGATGGCGAGCAGCGGCACACGACCGAGTACGAGATCGAGTGGGGGCTGCCGGCCGCGATCCCGCTGATCGACATCAAGTCGATCGGCGCGGGGGGCGGCAGCATCGCCTGGATCGACGCCGGCGGCTTCCTGCGCGTGGGGCCGGAGAGCGCCCGCGCGACGCCCGGGCCCGCCTGCTACGGGCTCGGCGGCAAGCGGCCGACGGTGACCGACGCCAACCTGCTCCTGGGCCGTCTCGACCCGGGCTACTTCCTCGGCGGCCGCATGCGGCTCGATCGGGATCTCGCGGAGGCGGCGGTGGCGAGCCTGGCGGACGAGGCGGGGATGTCGACGATTGACCTGGCGTCATCGATCGTCGAGATCGCCAACGAGAACATGGCCAGCGCCATCAAGATGGTCTCCCTGGAGCGGGGGCACGACCCCCGGCGCTTCACCCTCTTCGCCTTCGGCGGGGCGGGGCCGCTGCACGCGGCGGCGGTCGCGCGGGCGCTGCGCATCCCCCGCGTGCTGGCGCCGATGTTCCCCGGCAACGCCTCGGCGCTCGGCATGCTGCTGGCCGACCTGCGCGTCGATAAGGTCTGGACGCAGGCGTTCCGCTCCAGCCGCGTCGATGCGCCGCTCGTCGCCAGTCAGTTCGCCAGCATTCGCGAGGCGGCCGAGGCCGAGCTGCGCGAGGAGGGGTTCAGCGGAACGCCGGAGGTCGGCTATGCGATCAGCATGCGCTACGCCGGGCAGAACTACGAGCATCTGGTGCCGATCGCGGCCGAGTCGCTGACCGAGGCGACGCTGCAGGAGGCGTTCCGGTCGTTCGAGCGGATTCACGAGGAGCGGTACGGCTACGCGATCGCCGGCGAGGAGATCGAGTTGGTGGCGTTCCACGTCACGCTGACGGGGCGGCGCCCGAGTCCCCGGCTGGTCGCCCCGCTGGGCGAATCGCTCCCGAACGCGCCGCACGCGCGGCGGGTCCATTTCCGGGGGATGGGCGCGGTCGATGCCGCGGTCTTCCGGCGGTACGATCTGCCGGCCGGAGCCCGCCTGGAGGGGCCGGCGGTGATCGAAGAGGCG
>JADYYO010000148.1 GCA_020853615.1 Thermomicrobiales bacterium | reverse complement strand
GCGGCAGCCTCGGGCTCGCCCCGCTGAACCTGAACTACCAGCTCGGCGCGGCCGCCGAGTACCACAGCGCCGACATGGCCACCAACAACTACTTCGATCACTATCTCTTTGACGGCACCGACCCGGGGACCAACATCCGCAATTTCGGCTACACAGCGCTTCCCTTCGGCGAGAACATCGCCGCCGGGATGGCATCGGCGGAGGACGTGCTGATCGCCTGGCAGAACAGCCCCAGCCACGACGCCGCCATGCGCAATCCGGAGTTCACCGACATCGGCGTCGGCCGCGTCTACGGCGATGCCTCCTACTACGGCTGGTACTGGACCGCCGACTTCGGTGGCGGGGGCGCTCCGGCCGCCGTACCGGCGCAGAGCGTCGACGCGAGCGGCGCGCCGCAGAACCTGAACGCGCCCGAGCAGCAGGCGGGGCTCGAGAATTACGACGGCAATGGCCAGGTCGTCGAACTGCCGCAAAACACCGTCAACGCCGACGGCGATCGCGCCGCCGCCAGCGGGGCGAACCCGGTGGCCGACGGCACCGGCGACACCGTCATCTACGGCGACATCAACACCGGCGGCGTGCAGGGCGAGACGGTCGTCTACGAGCCGCCCTCCCTGACGGTCTCCGATGCCCCGGCGCCAGCCCCGGTCGCCGACACGGCCGCCAGCGATGGCGCGACCTACGTCGAGCCGACCGATACGGCCCCGGTTGACGCGGCGCCGGTCACCACCGAGCCCGCGCCGGCCGCGCCGGTCTATTCCGAGCCCACGTTCACGGAGTCGACGACGACCAATATCAGCATGGAGGATGGGAACGGCCGCGCCATCGGCTGACGGGACCTCCACTCTGATGACCGGGCGGGAGCGGCCACGATCGTGGCCGCTCCCGCTGTATCGTTCCCGTCGATCTGCCGGACGACAGGAGCGGGAATGATGCACGAGACGGTGATGACCGCGGCGGAGGGGAACGACCACGCCGCGCGGAACCGGGAGGCCTGGGATCGCTGGGCCCCCGATTACGAGCAGGCGGGGCGGCGCAATTGGGCGACCGACGCCGTGACATGGGGCATCTTCGATGTCCCCGAGGTGACGCTCGACCTGCTGCCGGACGATCTCGCCGGCAAGGACGCCATCGAGCTCGGCTGCGGCACCGCCTACGTCTCCGCCTGGATGGCGCGGCGCGGCGCGCGGCCGGTCGGGATCGATAACTCGCCGGAGCAACTGGCGACCGCGCGCCGGCTGCAAGCGGAGTTCGGCGTCGACTTCCCGCTCCACCTCGGCGATGCGGAGAAGACGCCCTTCCCCGACGCGAGTTTCGACTTCGCCATCAGCGAGTATGGCGCGGCGATCTGGTGCGACCCCTACCGCTGGATCCCGGAGGCGGCGCGCATCCTGCGGCCGGGCGGGCGACTCCACTTCCTTGGCAATTCGTCCCTCCTCATGCTCGCCACGCCGGTGGAGGATGAGGATGCGCCAGTGACGGAGCGGCTGGAGCGCCCCCTCTTCGGCATGCACCGCTTCGCCTGGCGCGACGGCTCGGTCGAGTTCCACCTGCCGCACGGCGAGATGCTGAAGCTGCTGCGCGACAGCGGCTTCGAGGTCGACGCGCTGATCGAGGTCGAGATCCCCGAGGGGGCGACCACGCGCTATCCCTACGTGAGCGCCGAGTGGGCGCGGCGCTGGCCGGTGGAAGAGGTCTGGAAAGCGCGCCGGCTCGGGTAGACCGGGCGCGCGGCGCCAGCGACGGCGGGAGGCGCAATCCCCGTACCCGGTACGGGTGCAGGATCGGGCGCCAGCGGGGAGAATCGAGGTGTCGCCGTTCGTGCTCATGCGACGGAGGTGCCAGGATGCGCCCCGCAATACTCCTGATCGCGCTCGCTCTCGTCGCGGTTGCTGCTCCACTGCCAGCGGCTCCGATCAGCAGCGCGGTTGCGAAGGAAGCGACTCCCCTTCCGGATGCTGTCGTCAGGATCGAGTTGGTGTTCGAGGCGAGACCCGCGCCCGGAGCAACGCTCTGGCCGCCGGATCTCCTCGGCATTCGCGCGACGCTGTTGCGCCGCATGGCAATGCTCGGTCTGACTGGCAGTGTGACGCGGCAGCGCGATGGCCGGATCCTTGTGCGGGTCGACGCCACGAGCGATCCCGAACGGCTCACCCGCGTCCTCTCCAGCACGGCACGGTTGGAGATCATCGATCCCATGGGCCGGTTTCTGGCGCCGGGCACGGTGGTCGCGACGACGTTGGGCAGACCGCCCGTCGCTGCCGCCTCAACCCCGAGCGCGCTGGACGACACGGTCTACGAGACGATCGTCAGCGGGGCGGACTTCCGCGACGTTTTCGTCTCGGCAAACGCATCTGGCGATCCGGCGATCGGCTTTATCCTCGACGACGCCGCCGCGCGTCGCCTCCATGCCTATACCAGCAGCCATCGCGGCCAGACCCTCTCCGTCCTGCTCGACAAGCAGGTGATCTCCTCGCCGCGGATCACCGGAGTTGTCGCGGCGCGAGGGCTCATCGAGGGGGTTCCGCCGGATGACCTCGATGATCTTGTCATCACGTTGCGAGCGGGCGCCTTTCCTGTGCCGCTGGCCCTCGTCGAGCAGCGGGTCGTGGCAGCGACTCGGGCGTCAGGCACCCCAGCGCCGGG
The DNA here is from genome assembly GCA_020853615.1 of Thermomicrobiales bacterium. Taxonomy (GTDB): domain Bacteria; phylum Chloroflexota; class Chloroflexia; order Thermomicrobiales; family UBA6265; genus JACCXM01. Next base: position 2,964 of record JADYYO010000148.1, on the reverse strand, counting down.
CGCGACCAGCGCGGAGGAGTGATCCGAGGGCAGCCCCGGGTCCAGAACCCGCGTCATCTCGTCAGTGTTGCCAGATTGGACGAAGGCTGCCCGACGACCCCACCACCATCCGCTTGACACGCGGCAGTCAACCCGATATCATCCCCATTGTCCACTAAATCAGTGGACAAACAGGAAATCGACGATGTCCTGCCGGGCGCGGTCTTCCCCCTCCCAGCCGCGCCCGGCGACCAGGCGGAGCACCGCGACGGCGTTCCCGGCCGCCGCGCCTCCCAACCCCCCTCTTCCCCTGGCAGGGACCTGAGTTTGACTCAGGTCCCTGTTGGGCTGTGGGGATGGATACCAGTGATGTACTATGAGCAGCAATGAACACTCGCCTATGGAATCCGGAGAGGGCGCATGGCGATACCTGCATTCGATGACGACTTCGTCACCGTGGCCGAGGCCGCGGAGATGCTGCGCGTCGCCTCCTCGACGATTCGCCGCTGGATCCGCGAGGGCGATCTGCCCGCCTATCGGATCGGCAAGCGGCGGGTAGCGCTGAAACGAGCGGACCTCGAGGCGATGATTGGCCCCATCAGTGAGGAACCTCCGCGCACGCTTCGGGATGCGGCCGATCAGCTCCCCATTGAGCATCGCAAGCTGACGCCCGAGGAGGTCGAGCGCGGGCTGGCGGCATTGGAGCGGGCACAAGAAATCAACAAGGAGATCCTCGCGAGGCGAGGTGGCAAGCCGTTTGAATCATCCGTGGAGATCATCCGCCAGATGCGCGAAGAGCGCCTGCGCGAACTGGGATGATCTGCCTCGATTCATCCGTCGTGGTCAAGATCATTCTCGATGAGGAACAAAGCGACCTGGCGCGCTCGCTGTACGACGCTCTGCTGCTGAACCGCACGACGATTATTGCGCCTCCACTGCTGCCGATCGAGATGACCAACGTCTTTCGAAAACGAACGCGACTCCAGAACGGGTTATCGATCGGGGAGGCTGGCGCTCTCCTCGACCTTGTTCTCTCGTTGCCGATCACGATCCAGAACCCTCCTGGGCTTCATCGGCGCGCGCTCGTCCTTGCCAACGCGCTGGGGCTGCCGGCGACCTATGACGCGCACTACCTCGCCCTGGCCGAGTTCATGGCGTGTGAGTTCTGGACCGCGGACCTGCGGCTCGCGCGGCAGACGCGCGATCGTCTCCCCTTCGTTCGCTGGCTGGGCGACCATGCGATGCCAACCGGGTGAAGAGCGTCCCAAGCCACGTTCTGGCGCGGTGTTTCTGGCTCGGCTTGCTAGACTCTCTTCACGCGTGTGGAGGCAGGATTGCCCGTGCCGGAGCCGGGCGAGCGATCCAGATCGAGGCGGAGGACCATGGCGGAGATCGCGGAGGAGCGTCCGTTCAGCGACGAGGATTACCGGGCCATCGCGGCGTTTCGCGCCGGGTTGCGGCGCTTCGTCCGCTTCAGCGAGGATGCCGCGCGCGCCGTCGGGCTCAGCCCGCAGCAGCACCAACTCCTCGTCGCCATTCGCGGGCACGTCGGCCCCGAGCCGCCGACGATCGGCGATCTGGCCGAGGCGCTGCAGATCCGCCACCACTCCGCCGTCGGCCTCGTTGACCGTATGGTGCAGGGGGGCTATGTCCGGCGCGAGACGTCGACCGTCGATAGCCGCCGCGTCCACGTCCTGATCACGCCCGAAGGGCAAGCGGTGCTCCGCTCCCTGACCGCCGCCCATCGCCGCGAGCACCGGCAGCTCCAGGAGTTGCTGCAACGGCTGATCGTCGAGGCGGAATCGGCCTCGCTCGGCGAGACGGGGATCAGCGCCCTGGCGCCGCCACCCGACGCCAGCGACGACACGAGCGCATCACCACCCGCTCGCGAGGCGTGATCCCCCCACCCGGATCAGGATGAGGTCGACTCCGCGCCAGCGCCCACCGCTTCGCGCCGCGCCGGGGGCGCGGCCCGCGCCCGGCGCGCCCGGCCCGGGAAGCGCAGGGTGAGCACCCGCTCGCGCGTCCGTTCTTCCTCCAGATTCCGCTGCCGCGCGCGCAGGAAGTCGGAGAGGGAGATCAGGCCGACCAGGTGGTCGGGGTGGTCCCGGGCGACGACCGGCAGGCGGGTCAGCCCCGTCTCCGCCATCCGCTCGATGACCACCCGCAGCGGCTCGTCCGGGTAGGCGACGATCGGGTGCCTCTTGGCGATGTCGGCCAGGGTGCCGCCGTGCCCATTCTGCCTCTCGCCGGATGCGATGGACCGTAGGTCTGAGCGCGTGACGACGCCGACCAGCCGCTGCTGATCGTCGACGACCGGGTAGAGCCCCTGGCGCAGGCCGCTCCGCTCGGACTGGAGGTGGAGCGGCTCGGTCAGCTCGCTCAGCGGCATGTCGGCCGGCAGGGCAACCACCTCGGTCCGCATCACCTCGCGGGCGAAGAGGACTTCCAGCGGGTCGACCGCGTATTCGCGGCTGAGGTGGAAGCCGCGCCGGCTCACCTTCTCGGTCAGGATCGAGCGGCGCATCACCAGCACGGTGAAGCCGTCTGCCACGATCGTCGCGCAGAGGAGCGGCAGCAGCATATTGATGTCGTGCGTCAGCTCGAGCGTGAACATGATCGCGGTCAGCGGGGCGCGCATGGTGCCGCCGAGGATGGCCGCCATGCCGACCGTCGGCCAGAAGCCGGGGCCGAAATTGGGGAAGACGAACGCCTCGAGTCCGCCGAGCGCCCCGCCCATCATCAGGAGGGGCGCCAGCACGCCGCCGGAGGTGCCCGAGCCGAGCGAGACCGCCCAGATGGTCGACTTCACGAGCAGCACGCCGACGATGATCTCGTTGGTCGCGTTGCCCTGCAGCAGGGTCTCGATCACGTCGTAGCCGACGCCGAGCGCCTGGGGAAAGATGAGGCCGCCGATGCCGATGACCACGCCGCCGATCGCTGGCCACCACATCCAGTGGATCGGCAGGCGCTGGAAGCCGTCTT
>JADYYO010000147.1 GCA_020853615.1 Thermomicrobiales bacterium | reverse complement strand
GCCGTACCAGCGCCCCGGCTCGGCGGTATCCCCCTCCTGATAGACGGCGCTGAAGCCCATCGCCACCTTCGCCGTCAGGAGGTCGGTGAGGCGGTACCCCGTGTTCTGCATGCCGAGCGGCTGCAGCAGCTCGTCGCGGACCGCGTGCGCGAAGGGCTTGCCGGTGACGACCTCGATGAGGCGGCCCGCGGCGTAGAAGGCGGCGTTGTTGTACGACCAGTAGGCGCCGAGCGGGTAGAGCTGCGGCAGCCAGCGCATGCGGGCGGTCGCGCTCTCCAGCGAGGGGTTCTCCGTCTCGAAGAAGTCGCCGAGCCAGCCGGCGGTGTGCGAGAAGAGGAGCCGCGGCGTGACCCGCTCCGAGGCGTCCGCATCGGCCACCTGAAAGTCGGTCAGGTAGCGCCGCAGCGGCGCGTCGAGGTCGAGCCGGCCCTGCTGGGCGAGGAGGGCGGCCAGCGCGGCGGTGAAGGTCTTCGAGATCGAGCCGATCTGAAAGAGGGTTTCGCCATCGACTGCCAGCGGCGCGCGGGGGTCGGTGACGCCGAGCCCCGTCAACCGCTCCTCGCCCTCGGCGAGCACCCCGATCGCCACCCCCGGCACGTGATAGCGCTCGCGCGCCGCCCCGGCCTTTTCCAGCACCTTCTCCCACGACGTGTCGGTTGTCACGGTTGCTTCACTCCAGTCGGCGAGACGGCAAGACGGCGAGCCGGCAAGCAACGGATCGGATCGTTGCCACGGCTCGCCTGGAGTATTGGCGAAGGGGCCGATTGTGGCGAGATCGGAGCGGGGGCCACCCGTCCGATCAGGGGAGGCGGTCGCATGTCGCCTCCCTCGCTCCGCGTCGCCTAGTGCTTGCGATGCTTGCCGCCGTGCTTCTGGTGCCTCCCGTGCGTGTTGTGCTTGCCGTGGGCGCGCGAATCGGTTGCACCGGGGTGATTGTCGCGGCCAGAGAGATTTGCGTGATCCAACGCGGGAAGCCTCCCGGCCGGACTGCCGCCGGTTGGGCCGCCGGCCACGACCGGATTGTCCATGATCGGCCCGCCGCCGACGGGTCGTGAGCCGCCGTCGCCGGGGATGATGATCGCCGTTGAGCACTGCCATGTCCCGGTGGCGGTGGAGTGATAGCAGTCCCACCCATCGAGGAATCCGCCGTTGCACTCGACAACCACGTACTGAGAGCCGTTCGCGTAATCCCATTCGGTCACGTTCGCGTCGCCGCCGGCCGCTTCGCAGACCTGGACGTTGGCCTGCCCGGCGCCGTGAGTATCGGTGTCCTTCGCCCCCGCTGGCGGGGTCATTCCCTGCCCGAGCAGCGCCAGGCACGCCACCAGAAGGAGCGCCCGGACCAGGACGCGCCGTCCACCCATGCCAACCGAGTTCCCCTCATGCTCGCCTTCCTTGGGGAGCGCTGCGACCTGCCGACCGAAGACGATCTGTGAAATGCGCTGGGGCCGATTCATCGTCGTCTCCTCTGACGCTTGCTACGACTCGCGACGCCTCGTGGCGTTGTGCGCATGCTGCGCGTCGCGCGGTGTGGTGGCGATCAACCGGGGTACAGGGGAGGTGTCAACTCGGGAACAGCCTGGAGGGGGCGGCCCATGGACCGGGAATGGATCGCTGCCGCGCCGGCGCCGTGCCGAGGTGGTTCGCGGCGCCCTCTGCCATGTGCCGAATCACGACGCGTCCCGAATTCCCGATCGCGGCACAGCAAAACGCCGACAAGTCCGGCGCTTGCGCGCCAGCCCCATCGGCGTTTGCTGCACCGTCCGCGTCAGGAATCAACTCCCTGACGCGTCTAGCATGGAGTGAACGTACACCCTGGAATGCCTGATGTCAAGACCCTGTTGAGCAAACGCCTCCCAACGCTCCCGCGCTGCCCTTGGAGGTTGAGAGGCCACGGGTTCAGCCGCCGAATGTGCGTCGGTCGTGGATGCCGTCACGAGGGAAGCCGGCGCGTGCGCTAGGCGGGCGCGGGCCGATCGAGTGGGCCGCTGATACTCGGGGCGTTCCCCGCGCCTCTCCGGCGCGGGAGGCTTTCCCCGGCTCCGCGCTCCCCTCGAGGGTGAGGCCGCAGCGCCGGCAATAGAAGCGGCTGCTGGAAAAGACCACCGGCGTTTTCTTGTGACCACGGAGAAGACACAGCAGATGTGCCATATCGCGTTCCCTCTCCCCGCTCGTACTCTACGGTACGCCGCGGCGGGCCGGAAGGGAGCGCTGCCGGCAGGAGTCCCAATGACGCGATCGACATTCCGGGGCAGGTCGGGCGTCCGCCAGGATGTCTCCGGCGAAGCCGAGCGGCAAGTCGTTCGCATTCCGTCACCGCGCGGACCCGCGCGGTCGGCGATACATGGCCGCGCGGGAGGGCAATCAGTGTCCTCAGGTTGCCTCGGCATTGCTGACGGTCTCGCGCGAGATGAGCAGCACGGCCGGCGTTCGCGATCGCGCCAGCACCGACTGGACCGTGGCACCGAGGTTGAGCCGGTTGTCGCCGCCGCGATCGATCACCCCCATGACCAGCAAGGGATGGCCACCCCCTTGCAGCTCCCGCGCAAGCTGCTTGTCCAGGTCGTTGCCCAGCTCGACGCGCTCGCTGATGCGCACGCCCAGACGCTCCAGCCGGAAGGCGGCCGCGCGCACGATGCGCTCGCCCGATTCCCGTAGTTGGTGATGGTTGCCGGCGTTCCAGACGAGGCCATCGAGCTTCGAGCTCACGACCGTGAAGAGCACCAGCTCGACCCCGAGCGCCTTGGCCAGGTAGCCCGCCACATCCGCCGCCTTGAGCGAGTGCTCGAGACCATTGACGGGCGCCACGATCCGGTCGATCGTCGGCAGCGAGGCCGCCTCGCCGAGGAGCGCCACCAGGATGTCGCCGGCGGCCCCGTCGATGATGCGATCCTGGAGCACGCCAAGCGACATGATGGCGGAGGGCACGGGAGTGCGCGCGCCGATGGCGAGAAGGACGCCCTCTTTGGACGCGGCGACTATCTCGTTCAGTGCGTCGCCATGCGCTACCTGCCGGTCGATCAGCTCGACCTGGGCCTGCCCGGCGGCTTTGCCGAGGCGCTCCCGGGCCCGCGCGATCCTGTCCGGCTCGGGCGAACCGTCCGCCGCCGGCCGATCGACCGTCAATTCGGTGATGTCGAAGAACTCCTCTTCCTCGCCCTTGGCCCGGGCGATCGTCTCGACCACGCTGGCCGCCGCCGCCGGCAACAGCTCCGGCAGCAGCGGCACCATCACCCGCTCGACCGTTGGCAGGTAGGCTTGCCGCCGCGCCTCCTCCCGGTCGAGCCGCGCCCGCTCCTCATGCGAGGGGGGCACGCGCGCTTCCAGGTAGCCGAGCACCGGCGGCGAGACGAACACCGTCAGGATGGCGACCAGCGCGTACATCGCGTATCCCTGCACCGAGAGGAGGCCGAGCTCGGCGCCCAGGATGGCGACGATGACGTCGGTGCCGCCCTTGAGGTTGACGCCGACGCCGACGATGGCCGACTCCCACCAGCCGAGCCCGCCGAGACGAGCGCCGAGAGAGCCGAACCCGACCTTGACGATCGTGGCGACGGCAAAGAGCGCCAGGACGGCGGCGAGGGTCTGAGGCGAACCCAAGGCGAAGATGTCGACGCGCATGCCGGCCAGCACGAAGAAGATGGGCGCGAAGACGCCGACGGTCAGCGACCGCACGTTCTGCTTCAGGGGGATGGTCGCGCGCGGGGACTGGCCGAGCAGGACGCCGAAGATGAAGGCGCCCAGGAGCGGGTGGAGGCCGAGTCCGGCGGTCAGCGCCGCCGCCAGGCAGGCGAGCACCAGCACGAGGGAGAGTTGGCCGTTGGCGATCTGCGTCATGTCGGCCATGCGCCGCATCGCCCAGAAGGTGAAGCGGCGGCCGGCGGTCATCATGACGGCGATGAAGGCGACGGCGAAGAGGGCGCTCTGCAGCCCGGCGCGGAGGGCCGAACCCTGCTGGAACGAGGCGACGACGGAGATCAGCGGCCAGACCAGGACCTCGCTGGCGATGCCCGCTGCCAGGATCACCTGCGCGTAATCGCGGCGCAGCGCGTCGCGCTCGATCAGGATCTTCGCGGCCACACTGACCGCCGTGACCGAGAGGACGATGCCGAGGAAGAGCCCGGCCGGCGGCCGGATGCCGAGCATGGTCCAGGCGAAGGCGGCGCCGGCGATGAGCGACGGCACGATGGCGAAGGCTGCGGCGAGCGCGCCCGGCCTCGCGTGCCGGCGCACGATGTTCAGGTCGACCTCGAGCCCGGCGATCAGCAGCAACAGGATCGCACCGAGCCACGAGAAGGCGGAGAGCGCCATGCCGACCGCGTCGTTGGCGAAGAGGGTCTGCCGCGCCCCGGGCGCGAGCGCGCCGAAGACGGAGGGGCCGAGCAGAAAGCCGCCGAGCAGTTCGCCCAGCACCTCGGGCTGCCCGAGCCGCCGGGCGATCTCGGCGGCCCCGCGCCCCACGACCAGGATCACCGCCAGGTCCACGAGGAGGAGCAGGATCTGGCCTTCGGTCAGGCTGGGCACGACGCTCCCGTGCCCGTGCGCCGT
>JADYYO010000146.1 GCA_020853615.1 Thermomicrobiales bacterium | reverse complement strand
GGTCGCCTCGCTGTCGCCGCCGTTCTTCTTGCCGCGCTTGCCCTTGTCGCTGTCAGCGCGGCCGGCGGTCTGCGCGGCGCTGGCGCTCTCCTCGCCCTCACTGGCGCCGGTCGCCGTGTCGCTGCCGATCTCGCTCGGGTCGGCGGCTCCGCTTCCGTCGCCGGGGTCGGCGCCGGTATCATCGGTACCCGGGTCGGTGACGTTGCCGGGGTCGGTGGTGTTGCCGGTCTCGTCCGCAGGCTTGTCCTTGTTCTTCTTGCCGCCAGACGGCTTCTGGCTCCCCTTGTCCTGGTTGCCGCGGTCGTTCTTGCGATTCGGCTTGTCGTCGCGCTTGCTCGCGTTGTCGCCGCCACGATGGTTGCGGCGGTTGTTGTCGCGCTTGCCGACCTTCGGCTTGTCCGTCGTTTCGCTCGCGCCGCTGTCCCGGCTTTCGCTCGCCGTGCCGTCCTTGTTCCGCTCCCGCTTGCGCGTCCGCTCCCGGTTCCGGCCCTGCTTCTCCGACCCGTCGACCGACTCCTCGGAGGCGGGCGCGTTTCCGCGTGCCGTCGAGCGGTCCGCCCTGGCCGGGGCGGACCCTTCCGCCGCCGCGTTGCCATGGCGATCGGCCTGCCGAGTGTCGCGCTTGCGCTTCGCCTTCTTGCGCGCGGCCTTCTCGTCCTTGCCGCGCGGCGGCCGGTCGGGGACGTCCTGCCGCGCTGGCGGCGGCGGCGGGGAGGGGTCGGCCGTCTCCGGCAGCCCGGCCGTCGTGCCGGCCGGGAGCCGCAGGTGCGCCTTCATCGCCGGGGTGATCCCGCGGTAGCCCTCGGAGCCGGGCTGCTTCGGCAGCCAGCGGATTGGGTCGAGATGCTCCCCGGAGTCGAGGTCGATCAGCCCGAAATGGAGATGCGGCCCGGTCGAATAACCGACGGAGCCGACCTCGCCGATCGGCTCACCGGCGCGGACATAGTCGCCCGGCTTCACGAAGGTTGCGATCCAGTGCAGGTACTCGGTGGCCATCCCCTCATTGCGGCCATCGTGCTGGATGATGATCCGGGTGTTGGCGACGCCGACCTGCCGATCGGGCCCCGCCTCGGTCACCCAGCCGGAGGCCGCGGCGTAGAAGGGTGTTCCCTCCGGCGCCGCGAGATCGATGCCGGTGTGCACGACCGGGGCGTCGGCCGGGCAGCCGCTTCCCGCCTGGTAGAAAGCCGCGATCTGCGCCACGCATCCGAACCGCTGGGTGAAGATGTATTCGCCCCGGGGCAGGGGCCAGACGCGGTTCGGCGTCGACGCACGCTCGGCTTGGCGCGAGTCCGGCGTTTTGTTGTTACCGGTGGGCCGCCGCGAATCGCGCGCGGGCGGAACCGGCCCATCCCGCGTTTCGACATCGGCCGGCCGCGCTTCGGGGCGAAGCTGGACCGGCGCTTCCAGCCCGCGCGGGCGCACGCTGCTGGCGCTCCCGGCGTTGGCGTTCTGGATCGATTCGTCGCCGGTGCGCGCCGGGCGTTCGTCGCCCCGCTTCTCTGACGGCGGGGCCGAGTCGGCGAGGCTGGCGGGAGACGTCGCGCTGCCGGAGGGCGGGGCCGCGCCGGCGTGCTGGTCCGCGGCAAGGGGAAAGATGGTCAACCAGGCGGCGAGCGCCAGGACGCCGGCCGCCCGGGCGGCACGGGGGATCCATTTCGCTGTCGACCCGCCAGGAAGGTGCCGCAACGCCGTTGCTCCGTGCGTTCCGCTGCTGTTCGCTTGCGGGGCGCCGCGGCCAGAACAACGAAGAGCGACTCCCCGAAGTGGCGCTCGGCACCGCTACAGTACCACTCATCGCCGGTCGCGAAAACACCCAAAGGGGGCAATCTGCGCGGGGCCCTGGGCATGCTACGATTGAGGGCAGGAGACCCATCGCCTGGCGATGGCGCCACGCTGCTGCGCCGACTGGGACGAATCGATGAGGGTGTCGGTTTGGCGGCGCACACGACCAGCAGGAGCAAACCATGACGGGGTCCAACGGCAGCACGGCCGTTTCCGACCAGCCAGCCCTCCCCAAGCCGGAGGGGCTGGAAGGGGTGGTCGCCGCTTCGACCGCGCTCAGCCATGTGTTCGGGGAAGAGGGCAAGCTCGTCTACCGCGGGTATGACATCCACGAGCTGGCCGGCAAGGCCTCCTTCGAGGAGGTGGCCTACCTCCTCTGGATGGGCCACCTGCCCAACCGCGCCGAGCTGAGCGAGCTGATGCAGAAGCTCGGCCAGCAGCGGCAACTGCCCGACGATGTCGTCGCGGTGATCCGCGACATTCCGACCTCGGCCCATCCGATGGATGCGCTGCGCACCGGCGTCTCGGCGCTCGGCGCGAGCGATGCCAACGTCTTCGATGACACACCCGATCTGAACGAGGCGATCTCCCTGACCGCCAAGTTCCCCGGCATTCTGGCGACCTTCTTCCGCCTGCGGCAGGGCCTGGAGCCGGTGAGGCCGAAGCCGGAGCACAACACGGCCCAGAGCTATCTCTACCAGCTCTTCGGCAAGGAGCCGGAGGAGAAGCACTGGCGGCCGCTCGAGGTCTACCTGACGCTGCTGGCCGACCATGGCATGAATGCCTCGACCTTCACCGCGCGGGTCATCGCCTCGACCGGTTCCGACCTCAGCTCGGCGATCACGGGCGCGGTTGGCGCGCTGAAGGGGCCGCTGCACGGCGGCGCGCCCTCGAAGGTGCTCGACATGCTGGAGGCGATCGGGGCCGCCGAGAACGTCGACGCCTGGCTGACCGAGGCGCTCGACCGGGGCGACCGGCTGATGGGCTTCGGCCATCGCGTCTACAAGGCGGAGGACCCGCGGGCGGAGATTCTGCGCGGCATGGCGCGCGAGGCGAGCACGCCCGAGTTCTTCGAGCTCTCCCGGCGCACCGAGGAGCGTGCCTTGGAGATGCTGCACGAGCGGAAGCCGGGCCGGCGGCTCTACACCAACGTCGAGTTCTACTCGGCCGCGGTCCTCTCGGCTGTCGGGCTTCCGGGCGACATGTTCACGCCGACCTTCGCCACCTCGCGCGTCGTTGGCTGGACGGCGCACGTCCTGGAGCAGGTGGCCAACAACCGGCTGATCCGGCCGCAGTCCGAGTTTGTCGGTGAGGTCGACAAGAAGTTCGTCGACATCGCCTGCCGCTAACGGCCGCGATGGCCTCGATACTGGTCTGAACCAGACCGCGGGTGTAGCGGGACGCTGCCTGGTCGCTCCCGCGGCAATCCCCTTCGCCGCATCGCGCGTACATCACGCGGAGGGGAGCTGGCTCATGGCCCGTGGCTGGAGGTGCGGTTGACGCCATCTCGAATTGTGCTGATTTCGCTGGGGCTCGTGCTGGCGCTCCTCGCCCCTGCGCGCGTCGTGGCGCTGCCCGCGGAAGTCACATCGCCGCGCCACGCGAGTCTCCAGGAAGACTCGCTTGCCGGGGCCGAAGAGGCGGTGCGTGAGTTTTCGCAGCTCGAAGAGGCGCGCGACTTCGACGCCCTCTACGAGCGGCTCCATCCTGATGCACGCGCGATTGTCCCCCGCTCCGTCGTTGTCGGCTGGTACGAGGCCTTCCTCGCCGGTCGAGAGGCGGGT
>JADYYO010000145.1 GCA_020853615.1 Thermomicrobiales bacterium | reverse complement strand
TGGAGGTCGAGACGATCGACGGCCCGGTCGCGTTCCGCCTGCCGGAAGGAACGCAGAGCGGCCAGCAGTTCCGCCTCAAGGGACGCGGCGCCCCCTCGATCGGGGGGAGCGACCGGGGCGATCAGATCGTCACCATCCAGGTGGTGACGCCGCGCAAGCTGACCGCCGAGCAGCGCGATCTCTTCGCCCAACTCGCGGACTCGCTGGAGACGGAAGCGCCACGCGTCGAAGGCGAGCGCAACTTCTTCTCCCGCGTCAAGGACGCGTTGCGCGCCTGAAGGCCAGTCGTCGCGCAGCCGGCCCGCGCGGGCGCCACGCCCGGGCCGGCTGCGCCGTGACCGTCGATCCGGTCCAGCACGAAGGCGCGGGGCGACGCTGGTATACTCGCGCGGCGGGTAGCGGCCGCCCCGCGAGAGCGCGCCGGCCGAATCTGTCCGTTTCATTGGCGGGTGGTGAAATGGTATCACAAGGGTCTTTGGAACCTTTGTTCCAGGTTCGAATCCTGGCCCGCCAGCCACGCCATCGTTCCGCCAGCAGTCCCCGCCGGGAGCACGCGCGCGCATCGTGGTGACCGCTGAGCCTCCAACCGAACGGGTCGGCCTCATCATCCTCGCCGCCGGGGCCGGCACCCGCATGCGCTCCGCCGTCCCGAAGCCGCTCCATCCGGTCGCCGGCGTGCCGATGGTCGAGCGCGTCCTGCGCGCCGGCGCGGGCTCCCGCCCCGACGTGATCGCCCTCGTCGTCAGCTCCGAAACCGCCCAGATCGCCGCGCAATCGGGCCGCTCGGCGCCCATCACGCCGGTCGTCCAGGACCCGCCGCGCGGCACCGGCGATGCAGTCCGGCTGGCGCTCGATGCGCTCCCGGAGATCGATCGCGCCGTCGTCCTTTACAGCGACCACCCCCTCCTCGAGGCGGAGACGGTCGCGGCCTTGCTCGAAGGGTCGCGGCCTCCCGGCGTCAAGGTGGCGATCCTCAGCGCCCGCCTCCCCGACGCCGCTGGTTACGGGCGCGTCGTCCGCGACGGTGCCGGCCGGGTCGTCCGCATCGCCGAGCGGCGCGACGACGACCCCGAGCAACGCAAGGGCGAGACGGAGATCAACTCCGGCATGATGGCCCTCGACGCGCGCTGGGCGCGCGAGGCGTTGCGCGCGCTGCGGCCGAGCGCCGCCAGCGGCGAGCTCTACCTGACCGATCTCGTCGATCTGGCCACGCGCGAGGCGTCGCCTGACGGTCCGTGGCCGGTGGTCGCCGTCGCCGGCTCCCCCGACGACGCGCAGGGCGTCAACGATCGCCTCGACCTGGCGCGCGCCGACGCGCGAGCGCTCGCACGGATCCGCCAGCGCCACATGCTGGCCGGCGTCACCATGCGCCTGCCCGAGACGATTCTCATCGAGGACGACGTGCAGATCGGGGTCGATACCGAGATCCTGCCGCACTCCCAGCTCACGGGGCGCACGGTGATCGGCGCCGAATGCCTCATCGGCCCGGGCGCGGTCATCGCCGCCTCCGAGCTCGGCGACCGGGTCGTCGTCCGCTCGTCGACGGTCGAGGATTCGCGCATCGGCGACGATACCGACGTCGGGCCCTATGCCCATCTGCGCGGCGGCTGCGAGGTCGGCCCGCGCGTCCACATCGGCAACTTCGCCGAGCTGAAGAATGCCCGCCTCGACGCCGGGGTCAAGGTCGGCCACTTCAGCTATCTCGGCGACGCCGCGCTCGGCGCGGGAGTGAACATCGGCGCTGGCACGGTGACGGCCAATTTCGACGGCGAGCGGAAGCACCGAACGGAGATCGGCGCGGACGCCTTCATCGGCAGCGATACGATCCTGCGCGCGCCGGTGCGGGTCGGCGATCGCGCGCGGACCGGCGCGGGGTCAGTGGTGACGAAAGATGTCGCGGACGGGGCGACCGTCGTCGGCGTGCCGGCACGGGTCGTGCGCCGCGCGGTGGTCGAACGCGGCCAGGAAGCGGGGGGGCGCTAGTTGGACGGGCGGCTGCAGGTCTTCACGGGTACGTCGCATCCGCAGCTCGCCGCGGGCATCATGACCGAGCTGGAGGCGCCCCTCGGCCGGGCGATCGTCGGCTCCTGGAAGAATGGCGAAACGCGCGTCAAACTCGAGGAGAACGTCCGCGGCTCGGACGTCTTCGTCATCCAGTCGATGAGCGACCCGGTCAACCATCACCTGATGGAGGCGCTCCTCATCATCGACGCCCTGCGCCGGGCCTCGGCGGCGCGGATCACCGCCGTCATCCCCTACTTCGCCTACGCCAAGCAGGAGAAGAAGACTTCCGGCCGCGAGCCGATCTCCGCCAAGCTGGTGGCGAACCTGCTCGCGACCGCTGGCGCCGACCGAATCCTCACCATGGATCTGCATTCGCCGGCGATCGAGGGGTTCTTCGACATCCCGGTCGATCACCTGCGCGCCGCGCCGATCCTCGCCCGCTATCTCAACCGCCAGGGGCTCGGCGATATCGCCGTCGTCAGCCCCGACGCCGGGGGCGTCGCGCGCGCCGAGGATCTGCGGGGCCGCACGGGCGGCTCGCTGGCAATCATCTCGAAGCGGCACCCCGGCCCCGATGTCTCCGAGGCGCTGGAGATGGTCGGCGATGTGGATGGCAAGCCGGCCATCATCGTCGACGACATGATCTCGACTGGCGGCACCCTCGCCCTCGCGGCGGAGTTGCTGCGCGATCGCGGCGCGTCGCTGATCTACGCGGCGGCGACCCACGGCATCTTCGCGCAGGACGGCCTCGAACTGATCGACCAGTCGCCGATCGACAAGGTGCTGGTGACTGACACCCTCCCCCTGCCCGCCAATGGTCCAACCGATAAGGTCGAGGTCGTCACGGTCGCGCCCCTCCTCGCGGAGGCGATCACCCGCATCCACAAGGACTTGAGTATCAGCGCCCTCTTCACCTGAGGAGGGCGCGCCGGCGGGAGGCCATCGCTCGATTGGACGGCTACAGCTGGACATTGATCGCGATTGCGGCCCTGTCGATGATCGCCATGGCCGCCGCCGCCACGGTCGAGGCGAGCGCCGGCCTGATCAGCCGCCACCGGCTGCGGCAGGGCGCGACGGGGCCGGCGCGCGAGCGAAGCGTGCAACGCCTCCTCGATCCTCGCCGCTCCCTGATTTCGGCGCTCCAGCTCGTGCAGGCGATCGCCATCGCCCTCGCCGCGAGCTGCATTGCCGTCGTGATCCTGCGCCACGGCGGACCCGCTGCCATCGCCATCGCCGTCATCGTCGTCGCCCTCCTCTTCCTCCTCCTCGGGCAGGCGATCCCGCGCGCCCTCACCCGCACCCGCCCGGCGGGCGCCGCGAATCTCTTGCTCGGCGCCGCGCGCGTGATGGCGACGCTCGTCCGGCCCCTCTCCGCGATCTCCGACGGCGCGGCCAATCTCCTCACCCGGCTCCTCGGCGGCGAACGTCCTGACACGCTGCCCGCGGGAACCGAAGACGAGTTCCTCCAGCGAGGGGGCGAGGGGATCGACGACGACGTGATCGAGCCGGAAGAGCGGCTGATGATCGACAATGTTCTCCACCTCGAGGAGAAGACCGCCCGCGACATCATGGTCCCTCGCGTCGACATCGTGGCGGTCGACGAGGAGGCCTCGGCCCCGGAGATCGTCGACACGGTGATCGCCCACGGCCACTCGCGCCTCCCGGTCTACCGCGAATCGATCGACCAGATCGTCGGCATCCTCTACGCCAAGGACCTCCTGCCGTTCGTCATCGGCTCGACGCGGATGCTCCCCCTCAGGAAGCTGGTGCGGCCGGCCTACGTCGTGCCCGAGTCGAAGCGGATCGACGATCTGCTGACCGAACTGCGGCGCAACCGGGTCCATATCGCGATCGTCGCCGACGAATACGGGGGCACCGCCGGATTGGTCACGATCGAAGACATCCTCGAAGAGATCGTCGGCGAGATCCACGACGAATACGACGAGGAGACGATCCTGCTCGAATACGTGAGCGACCGCGAGATCATCGCCGATGGCCGGCTGCCGATCGAAGATGTCGAGCGCGCCCTCGGCCTCCAGCTCACCGGCGAGGACGATTCCTACGGGACGGCCGCCGGCTTCGTCCACTGGCATCTCGACCGGCTGCCGCGACCGGGCGACCGCTTCGACGCACAGGGAATCCGCGCCGAGGTGCTCGACATGGAGGGGCACCGCCTGCGCCATCTCCGCCTGACTCGGCTCGACGAGGGCGAAGCGGCGCTCGACCCGGCGGTCAACGACCAGCCGCCGCAAGCGGCGTCGTGAGCCCCCCCCGCCCCTGGGCGATTCATCACTTCGCGACAGTGACGAGCACCATGGACGTGGCGGAGAGGCTCGCCCGCGCGGGGACTGCCGACCGCACGGCGGTTGTCAGCGACGAGCAGACCGCCGGCCGGGGACGGGCCGGGCGTTCCTGGCTCGCGCCCCGGGGGAGCGGCCTCCTCTGCACGCTCATCCTGCGCCCGGCCGTCGCGCCGCGGCGGCTGCCGCTCCTCTCCCTCGTCACCGCCGTCGCCGTCGCCGAGGCGATTGAGCAGCTCGCCGGCTCCCCGGCGCAGCTGAAGTGGCCGAACGACGTCTGGATCGGCGCCGATCCAGACCGACAGAAGGTCGCCGGCATCCTCATGACATCCCGCCTCGGCCCGGCCGGGGTCGAGGTCGCCCTGGGCGGCATCGGCATCAACCTGACGACACGCCCGGCGGACCTGCCGCCGGGCGCGACGAGCCTGCTGGAGTCAACGGGAATCCGCATCGCCCCGTCAGCGCTGCTGCCGGTCCTGCTGGAGCAGTTCGACGACCGGTATCGAGACTTCCTCGACCGGGGCGGAGGCGCATCGCTCGAGGCGTGGCGCGGGCGGGCGGCGCTGCTGGATGAGCACGTCTCCATTGTCGTCGGGGACGAGACACGAACCGGCGTCTTCACTGGCGTCGATGACGAGGGCGCGCTCCTGCTCCGGGACGCGACCGGAACGCTGCACCGCATCGTTGCCGGCGACCTGACCCGGGGGCCGCGCCCCGTCGGTCACCTCGGCGGCGAGCTATCCGGGCCCCGGATGATCCCGCGCAACTGACGCTCGATGACGCCACGGGGCGGGTGGAACGTCAGATCGAGCGCCATCCAGATGCCACGGGCGTAGGGGAAGAGGAACACCGGGAAGGCGATGACCAGCGCAACCGCGATGAGCATCTGCACGACGAGGTCCTGGTGCTGAATATCGGTCTTGAAGACAATCCAGATGGCGAGCCCCAGCCCCAGGAACTCCGAGACAACGAGGTTCACCGCGTAGGCCCCGAGAAAATATCCCTCCTCCCGCGCGAAGCGCACACCGCAGGTAGGGCAGTGATCCTTGAGGACGAAGTAATTCGCAAATATGTGGCCGCCGCCGCAGTAGGGGCAACGGCGCGTCAGCGCTCGACCGAGCGTGGTGAAAAACCGCGCCCTGGTGTCCGCGGGCAGCGTCCAGAGATCGGTGCGGACGGACGGATCGATATCGTGCATGAAAAAGGCGCTAGCTCCGCGCGTCCCGGATCGCCGCGGTCAGCGCGGGGACAACCTCGAAGAGATCGCCGACGATGCCGAATGACGCGATCTTGAAAATGGGTGCGTCGGGATCGCGGTTGATCGCCACGATCTGCTCCGAGCCCTGCATGCCAACGTTGTGCTGGACAGCCCCGCTGACGCCGACCGCCACGTAGAGGCGCGGCGAAACGGTCCGCCCCGTCTGCCCGATCTGCTCGTGATGGGGCCGCCAGCCGGCATCAACCACGGCGCGCGTGGCCCCGACGGCGCCGCCGAGGCTCTCGGCCAACTCTTCGACCAGCGCGAAATTCGCCGGCTCCTTCAGGCCACGACCGCCGCTGACGACGACCGCCGCCGAGTCGAGCCGGGAGCCGACCGCGCCTTTCGCCGCCAGCTCGACCATCGAGACGCGCAGATCGTCCGGCGCCAGCGTCACCACGAACGGCTCCACCTCGGGGCTCGTGGCGCCCGGCCCCGCCTTTGCGAAGCTCCCGGCGCGGATGGTGATCATCGCCGGCTGGCTGTCCGGAAAGGTGACGCGGGTGAGCGCGCGCCCGCCGAGCACGGGCCGCGTCGCCGTCAACGTGCCATCCGCTTCATGCAGTTCGACGCAGTCCGCGGCGAGTCCCGCCTTCAGCCGCGCGGCAACGAGGGGCGCGTAGTCGCGGCCAGACGTCGTCCCCGGCATCAGGACGACCGCCGGGTTCGTGCGCTGGATCGCCTCAGTGACCGCCGCGGCAGCGACCGCGGGGAGGAGTCCCGCGAACTCCGGGGCGTCGGCCGTCAGGACGCGATCCGCCCCGGCCGATCCCCACGCGCGCGCCGCATCGGCAATGCCGCTCCCCATCAGGAGCGCCGTTACCCCGCCGCCGGCCACGCCAGCGACCGACTTCGCCGCCGCGAGCACCTCCCACGAAATTGGCCGCGGCGCGCCGCTCGCGTCGACCTCGCCCACGACGAGCACGCCTGAACCCGTTGGCATCCGCCAGTCTCCTCCGTCACGCCCCTGTGCGCCGGGGCGCCGCGCCTAGATCAACTTCTGTTCCCGCAGCCACGCCACGAGCTGGCTGGCCGCCTCTGCCGCCGGGACATCCTGCACGATGACGCCGCTGGCCGAGCGCGCCGGGGCGAACGGCGGCTCCCAGGCGAGGCGGTCTTCGGGCGGCAGCGCGGCGGGGACCGTCTCCAACGGCTTCTTCTTCGCCGCCATGATCCCTTTCACCGACGGCGTTCGCGGCTCATCGAGCCCGGTTGACGAGAGGATCACTGCCGGCAGGGGCGACCGGACCGTCTGGTAGCCGTCTTCCATATCGCGCCGGGCCTGAACCCCCTGCGCGTCGACCCGAACCTCGACGACGTTCGAGATCACTGGCAGGCCGAGAATCTCGGCGACCTGCGCGCCGACCTGCCCCGTTTCGACGTCGTCGGAGGTCTGGCCGGCGAGGATGATGTCGCAGCGAAGGGGCATGAGCGCGTCGGCCAGCAACTGCGCCATGCCGAGGGAGTCGGTCGCGTTCGGATCGGCGACCTCGAGGTGCATCCCGCGATCGGCGCCCATCGCCAGAGCGCGGGTGGCCGCATCGCGGGCGGCTGCCGGGCCGACCGTCACCGCGATCACCTCGCCGCCATGCGCCTCCTTCAGGCGCAGCGCGGCCTCGATCGCGTAGCCGTCGTACGAGCTGATGACCCGCTGCCCGCTGGCGACGATGCTCCCGCTGGCGCGGTCGACGCGCAGCGCGTTCATGTCGGGAACCTGCTTGATGAGAACCGCGATCGTCAATGGCCCAGCATCAGTCATTCCGGAACGACTTCTCCCCGCATCGCGCCGCCGCCGGCGACGAATCCTCGCCTCGTCCGCGAGTCCAGACCCAACTGTCAATCATAGCAGCGGCGCGGAAATGCCCCCGGAATGGCGCAACGGCCAGAGGGACGCTGCAATTGAACGGCGCATCGGAGATCACCCGGATCAGGATGCGGATTCTCGTGCTATTCAGGCCGGCACGCCCAACTCGCGTGCAATCGCCTGCTGCAGCAGGTCCCGCGCCACCTCGGCCGTCATCGCGCCGGTCAGCCAGCGGCTGCTCAGCCCGTCGACGAGCGCCGTCAAACGCACCGCCGCATCATCGGCGGCGATCCCGCCCGGGACTGTCCCCTCCTGCTGCCCCGTGCGAATCAACTCGGCCAGACTGGCGGCCCAGCGCTCGTTGCTGCGACAGACGGCGTCGCGCAGATTCGGCTCGAAGAGGGCCGAGGCGGTGACCTCCGACCAGACGATCACATTCTCGATGACGGCCGGGTCATCCTGAATCTCGCGCAGAAGCACGTCGTCGATCCGCTCCCGGGCGGAGGCGCCGGCAGCCGGCCGCGTCTCCGTGTAGAGCCCGGCGCGGTCGTTGACGTACTCGAGCACGCGCTGGAGGAGATTGGCCCGCCCATCGAAGTAGTAATAGATCAGCGCGACCGAGACATCCGCCTCGCGCGCGATCTCCTCGACTCGCAGACCGCGCACGCCGCGGCGGCCGATAACCCGGCAGGCAGCCTCGAGAATCTCCTGCTTGCGCTCGCTCATGGGCCGCTAGCCTACAACCGCGCCCATTGCGCCGCCACCGCGGCGGCGCGTCAGCCGGTGTTGACTGAATTTTCAGTCATGCCTATAGTGCCGCGCAAAGCGCGAGCGACCCTTGCCCCTATCCAAACGGGAGGATCCGCATGACGGACGACACCGAGCGGCGCGCCAGCGCCCCAAATTCCGCCGCCCACACGTCCCCGGTGGGCCTGACCCGTCGCCACCTCCTGGCGGGCGTTGCCGCGCTCGGCCTGACCGCGCGGGCGAACGACTCTCGCGGCTTTGCCCCAAACACCGTCGAGGACGTCGAAGCGAGCGCGCACTGGCAGACCGATCCGGCGACCCTGACCATCGCCTCGTACGGCTCGCCCGTCGATCTCGACCCCCACTCCGCGGCCGAAGACCGCTCCGCTCTCGCGCTGCGCGGCCCGTACGAGCAGCTCATCACCCTCAAGGACGACAAGACCGACGAGTACGAGGCCGCCATCGCCGAGCGCTGGGAAGCCAATGACGACCAGAGCGTCTGGACCTTCCACCTGCGGCCGGGCATCACCTTCCACGACGGCTCGCCCTGCGACGCCGAGGCGGTGCGCGCCTCGTTCGAGCGCCTGCTCACCCTCGATCTCGGGCCCGGCTTCGAGCTGAAGCGCTTCATTACCGACCCGGCGCAGGTGACCGCGCCCGATGCTCAGACCGTCGTCTTCGATCTCGGCCGGCCACAACCTCTCTTCGAGGCGGCCGTCTCGGCCCAGTACGGCGGGCAAATCGTCAACGCCCGGCTGGCGCGCGAGCACGAGAAGGATGGCGACTGGGGACACCAGTGGGCGCAGCTCAACACCGAGGGGCTCGGCACCGGCCCGTACCGCATCACCCAGTTCGAGCCCGAGCAACTGGTGACGCTGGAGCGTTTCGATGGCTACTGGCGCGGCTGGGACGGCCCCCACTTCGACCGCATTCTGATTCGCGTCGTGGCGGAGCCGGAGAGCCGGCGCCAGCTCATCGAGCGGGGCGAGGCCGACTTCGCCGACGGGCTGAATCCCGACGCGCTGCAGGCGATGGAGGGGAACCCCGATCTGATCGTCAACCGCTCCTACAGCACGCAGGTCGACTACCTGATCATGACGGTTGCCGGCCCGCTGGAGACGCCCGAGGCCCGGCAGGCGATGTGCTACGCCTTCCCCTACGACGACGTCATCAATGGCATCTACAAGGGGTACGGCAAGCGCGCCATCGGCCCGGTCGCGGAGGCGTGCCGTGGCTTCGCCCCCGGCACCTTCACCTACGAGACCGATCTCGACAAGGCGAGAGCGCTCTTCGCCGAGGCGGGTATCGCCGAGGGGACCCAGCTCACGCTGACCATGCGCTCGGACTCGGCTGACGAGGCGGCGATGGTCCAGCTCTTCCAGGCGAACCTGGCGCAGCTCGGCATCGACCTCTCGATCGAAACGGTCGATTACGGCACCTTCACCGGGATCCTCTTCCGCGATGTCGACGCCGAGGAGCAGCCGAACCTGATGCCGTGGGGCTGGTGGCCGGCCTACAACGACGCCTGGGATCACCTCTGGGCGCAGGTCCTCTGCGCCGCCGCCGGCTCCCTCGGCGCCAACGCCGGCTACTACTGCAATCCGCGCGTCGACGAGCTCCTGGGCGAGGGGCGCGACGCCGCCGACCCGGCCGCCGCCGACAAGGCCTACGCCGAGGTGCAGCAGATCCTCTCGCGCGACGACCCGCCGGCGATCTACTACATCCAGCCGCAATGGCCGCTCGTGGTGCGCAAGGAGATTGCCGGCTTCGTCTTCAACCCGATCTACATCGGCACGTTCGACTTCTACCGGCTCCATCGGGGCGAGTAGGCGTTCATGGGCGGCGCATCTCCGCCGCCCGCATGCAGGAGGAGTTTCGCGTGCTGCCGTTCCGCCCGAACGAGACTGGCTACGCCGGCGTCGGCGTCACCTACTGCCGGACCCCGCTCGTCCTCGACCCGGCCGGTCTTTCCGGCGCCGATGTGGCCATCCTCGGCGCGCCCTTCGACGAGGGTGTCTCCTTTCGCCCTGGCGCCCGCTTCGGCCCCCGCGCCATCCGCATGGCGGAGGATTCGGCCGGCCCCGCCTCGCGCCCGCACATGGAGCTTGGCATCGATCCCTTTGCCGAGATGGCGGTCGTCGACTACGGTGACATCGAAGCGCCGCCGTCCGACCTCGCCCGGTCGCATGCGCTCCTGCGCGAGCACGTCGGCCACGTCCTCGATGCCGACGCGACGCCGGTCGTCCTCGGCGGTGACCACTCCCTGTCGCTGCCGGTCCTGCAGGCGCTCGGCGAGCGCTTCGGGCCGGACGGCTACGCGGTCATCCATTTCGACACCCACGCCGACACCGGCGCCGAGGTGTACGACGTCCTCAACTCCCACGGCACGCCCTTTTACCAGGCGGTGGTCGATGACGCGATGCGGGGCGAGAACATCGTCCAGATCGGCCTGCGCGGCGCATGGCCCGGGACGGTCGAGTTCCAGTGGATGCGCGAACAGGGCTTCCGCTGGCATACGATGGACGAGATCATCGAGCGCGGTCTGGCGCCGGTCGTTTCGGATGCTATCGCCTTTGCCGCGTCGCGCGCGCCGCGCGCCTACCTGACGGTCGATGTCGACGTGCTCGACCCAGCCTTCGCGCCGGGCACCGGCACGCCCGAGCCAGGTGGCCTGCTGACGCGCGAGCTTCTCTGGGCCGTGCGGAAGATCGCCAGCGAGGTCGACCTCTGCGCCATGGACGTGGTCGAGGTCTCCCCACCCTACGACCCCGCCGGCGTCACCGCGCTCGCCGCGCACCGGGTCGTTCTGGAAGCCCTCTCCGGCATGGCGCTGCGCCGCTCGGGGCGCGAGGCCCGCCCCGAACGCCCGTAACCCTCCTGCTCTCCGACATCACCGGCATCACCGGGTTGGGCAAGCAATCCAGGCGCTGTAGGGGCGACGCCCGCGTCGCCCGCCTCCCCTGCCAGGCGGTTTACAGCGCCTTGCGGAAGTGGTGTCATCCTGAGCGCTGCGAAGGATCTCGGCTCCCCGGACCATCGCGTCCCCTGCGCCGAGATGCTTCGTTCCTCAGCATGACACGTCTTGCGCACGCCGCTGTATTCCTGGCAACATCATTGCCAGCAGGGGCATTCGTGGCGGATCAGCCCGGGCGACGCGGGCGCCGCCCCTACCTTTCGCCGGCGACACCGGCCTCCGTCAGCGCCCCGTACAACTCCGGCCGGCGGGTCGAGAAGAGGCCGAAGTGCAGCCAGTCCCGGCGCTGGTCGAGATCGAGGTCGGCGACGAGGACGGCCGGCTCGCCGCGCGGGGCGCGCACGATCACTCGCCCGTAGGGATCGGAGATGAAGGAGGAGCCATAGAAGCGGAGCGGCCCCTCGGCGCCGACCCGGTTGACCGCCACCATGAAGGTCGCGTTCATCACGCCGTTGCCGGCGATCACCTGCTCCCAGATCGGGCGCGTATCGAAATCGGGCTGGTTGACCTCCGAGCCGATCGCCGTCGGATAGACGAGGACCTCGGCCCCGGCCAGCGAGTAGATGCGCGCCAGTTCCGGAAACCACTGATCCCAGCAGGTCGGGAAGCCGAACGCCGCCCCGGCGATGGAGACGACCGGCACGCCGGTGTCGCCCGGCCGGAAGTAGCGATCCTCGTGGTAGCCGGGGAAGGCCGGGATGTGCATCTTCCGCGTCCGGGCCAGGACGCGGCCAGCGGGATCGACGCAGATCGCCGTGTTGAACCCGAGCCCCTCGTCCTCCGGCCGCTCGTAGAGCGACGCGTGGATCCAGGCGCCCGTCTCGGCGGCCATGCGCGCCGCAAAGCGCGTCGTCGGCCCGTCCGGGATCACCTCGGCGCGCGCCCGCGCGGACTCGAGCTGATCGGGCGAAGTCGCGAAGTAGGGCGAAAGGGTCAGCTCCTGCAGGCAGACGACCCGCGCCCCTTCACCGGTCGCCAGCCGAATCCCCGCCGCCAGCGATGCCTCGTGCTCCTCGGGATCCTCGTGCCACGCATCCTGCACCAGCCCGACCCGGAGCGGCGCTCGCCGCGATGGCTCGCTCCGCGCCGGCGACGGCATGGGCTCAAGGGCCTTCAGCAACAGATGCTCAGACATCGTCGCCACCTCCCGCCGGGACCTGCTGCGTGATGCAGTGGATGCCGCCGCCGCCGAAGCCGATCACCCGTGCCAGCACCGGCACGACCTCGCGCTCCGGGAATGCCGAGGCGATCAGCGCCAGAACCTTCTCGTCCGTCGGCGCACCCGCCACCGGCGCAATCACCGCGCCATTCGCCAGGTAGAAGTTCAGCGAAGGGACCCGCACCCGCCGTCCGCCGATCTCGGCGTGGGCCAGATAGGGCATCTCCACGATCTCGAATCGGCGGCCGGCCGCGTCGCGCGCCTGCTCGAGCGCGCGGCGGTTCGCCTCGATCCGCTCCTGCTCGCTGGCCGTCGGCTCCTCTCGCGTCTGCAGGAAGACGATGCCGGGCCGGATGTAGGCGCAGACGCCGTCGACATGGCCGTCCGTCATCGAGTCGGGAGCGACTCCGTACGGCAGCCAGACGATCGTCTCCACACCGAGCGCGCGCCGCAGCGTCTCCTCGATCGCTTCGCGGCTCCAGCCCGGATTCCGGTTCGGATTGAGCAGGCACTGCTCGGTCGTGATCAGCGTCCCCTCGCCGTCGATGGCGATGCCGCCCCCTTCCAGCACCATCGGCACCGCCTGCCGGGCGATCCCGAGATGGCCGAGCAGCCGCTCGGGGAGGCGGTCGTCATCGTCATAGGGATGGAACCGCTCGCCCCAGGCGTTGAAGCGGAAATCGAGCCCGATCCGCTCGCCATTCGGGCCGAGTGCGATGATCGGCCCGGAGTCGCGCAGCCACGAGTCGTCGATCGGCAACTCGATGACCTCGACATCCGGGCCGCATTGCTGCCGCGCATCGTCGCCGAGCCCCGGGGCAGCGACCATCAGGACCGGCTCGAAGCGGGCGATCGCCCGCGCGACGGCGGCGTACTCGGCTTTGGCGTTGGCAAACTCCCCGCCCCACAGCTCGGGGCGCGTCGGCCAGGCCATCAGGCAGCGCTCGTGCGGCGCCCACTCGCCCGGCACGCGAAAACCGGACAACCCGTCGGCGATGGGCGGCAATGTTCCTGAGGCAGGTTCAGTCATCTCCAGTGCGATCTCCTTGACTGGTAAACGATTGCCCGGAGTATCTCCCTGATTGAAAATCCAGTCAATCCAATGGCTCTGGAGAGTTGCCTCCGGATCCGGTCATGCGCTGCACTTCGCTCCACATGAGCCTCTTTTACAGCGGCGTGCGCAAATCGTGTCATGCTGAGGCACGAAGCATCTCGGCTCAAGGGACGCGATGGTCCGGGGAGCCGAGATCCTTCGCTTCGCTCAGGATGACACCGCTTCCGCATGGTGCTGCAGATCCGACTGGTGGTGGCAACCCTGCTCCCATCAGGCTCCCTTCTCCCTGCGCACAGGGCCGGGCACCCTCTGGGTGGCGCTGGGGATGAAGGTTGTTGGGCATGCGACCGTCGACTGTTGGACGCATACGCCCGGTCGCTCTGCTGTCGTCTCCGTTTCCAGCTTCAGTCTCGTCGCCGGGCTCGCCAGGGCGCGAAGCACCGACAGGGCGACAAAGGCACGCCCCGGCCAGCAGGACGATCCGAACAATTGCGCCGGCACGGGGTTCCGTGCCGGCGCATTCGTCAACCCGATCCATCTGCTAATTGCCGGCCCACGCCGTGCGCGCGAGCCGCTATCCGAGGGGCACGCAGTCCTGCCCGAGATCGGAGATCTGGTTCCAGGCGGCGTGATACCCCTGATTCGCCGCGGCCAGGTCGGTGAACAGCGCGTCGATGTCGGCCTGATCACCGCTTTCGGCCACGTCGATTGCCGTCTGCAGCACCGCCCGGTAGTGCCGCAGCGCACCAGCGCCTGGTTGGCCTCCACGAAGCGGTCGGGAGGATTGCTCGCCTCCTGACCGGCAATCAGCTCGTCGATCTGCGCCATCGCCCCTTCGACGTCGATCGGGATCGCCTCGTCGTCGAGCGCCAGCAGCAGGTCGATCGCCCCGCCGATGCGGCCACGGGCGCCGTTGAACCAGCCGACGCTCCCCCGGCACTCGCCCGGGCTTGGGAATGTTCGGGCCGCCCCCAGGCTCGCACCCTCCTGCGCCGATGGCGGCGCGGCGGCCGGCTCGGCCACCGGCGCCCCGGCCGAGATTCGCCAGGATGATGAGCCGGTCGTGCGCCGGCTGGAAGATAACGCGTGCCAGCTCCGTGCCGTTGATGACCGGGATCTCCAGCGCGCCCTGCAGCGATGCGCCCGGCGCGATTTCGCCATAGGAGAAGTCGGGCTCGGCCTCCATCGACTCCGGCGTCCGGGAGACGTAGCCGGGGCGATAGAGAAAGCCCTCCACATCCTGCACGGCCACCGTCGACGGGTCGAACTGCAGCGGCCGGCTTCCCGTGTTGTCGATCGCCATCCGCGGCAGCACGAAGTGCGAGCCGCGATCATGCGCGATTCGCGGCGCGCATGCATGAGGGCGCTCTGGACGCCCGCACCACGGCGATCCGAGGGCTCACATCGGCCGCGCCGAGGCGAGCGCCGGCTCCATTAGCGCCGACGCGTCGTCGCGCAGCGCCGTCGACATCGTCGGCAGGCCGACCTGCCGGATGAGGACCGCCGCTGCCACCGCCCCGCGACAGCCGGCAGCCAGGGCATCGCCCGACTCCGCCCAGCCGGCGCAGAAGCCGCCGCCAAAGGCGTTGCCGGCGCCGGTTGGATCGACGACATCGACCGGGACAGCGGGGACGTGCCACGCCTCGTCGCGCATGCCGCTCCAGACGTACGAGCCGCGGGCTCCATGGCGGATGGCGACGGCAGCAGGCCCGAGCCGGCTCCACGCCTCGAGCACGCGCGTCGGGTCGTCGCTGCCGGCGACGGCGCTCGCCGAGGGCCAGTCGGGCGTGACCAGATCCACCTGCCGCACGAGCGCCAGCATGCAATCCCATGCCGCCGTCGCCATGTTCGCGAGTAGCGGCTCCAGGGAGACGATGGCGCCCCGGGAGCGCAGCGCGAGCGCATCGGCAACCATTGGTTCTTCCGGGAATTCGGTGATGAGATGGATGGCCCTCGGTTGGTGGTAGGCGGGCGGCAGGGGCACGCGTTGGGCGAGCAGGCGCGTCCAGTCTTCCTGACTGCTGATGAGGCCCCCCGTCAGGTACTCCTCGCCGTCGTAGCGCATCAGGGTGCGCGGAGTCGGGATGCCCGGGAATTTCCGCCATCCCTGCAGATCGACGTCGAGCGCGCGCAGCGCCGTCACCTGGCCGGGCGTCAGATCGGCCCCGGTGCGCGTGACCAACCCGACGCGCTCGCTCCAGAGGCGCGCGCCGCACGCCGCCTGCGGCCCCCCGCCGCCGAGCAAGCCACGGGCAATCCGGCCATCGGCGA
Organism: Thermomicrobiales bacterium; assembly: GCA_020853615.1. Lineage (GTDB taxonomy): Bacteria > Chloroflexota > Chloroflexia > Thermomicrobiales > UBA6265 > JACCXM01. The sequence continues at coordinate 3,294 of JADYYO010000145.1, read as the reverse complement.
GTTCGATGTCGTCGATGATGATCTTCCCGTAGATCACGTAGTCGAGCATCTCGACCGGAGGCGCCGGCCCTTCGGAATCGACCACGCGCGGTCAGAGGCGAGCGACGCGGTTGACAAACTCGCGCACGGCGTCAGCCTGGACCGCGCCGCCGCGCCCGCCCCGCTCGAACGCGCTGCCGACGATCGCCCCGTCCGCCCCTGCGAGGAGGCGATCGACGTTCTCCAGCGTGGTGTAGCCGCTGATGATGACCGGCAGGTCGGGCGCAACGGCCTTGACCTCCCGGATCAGGCGAAGCGTCACCTCCTCGTCCGGGTCGCAAAGCGCGACGGCATTCGCGCCGGCTGCGCGCGCGTTGAGCGCAACGTCGCCGACGGGCCGCCCGCCCAGCCATGCGAAGTGCATCGAATAAATCTCGGCGATCAGCTTCACGTTCATCGCCCGGATGCGCGAGCGGTAGGCCTGCACGTCGTAGGGGTCGCCCTGCATGATGCCGGAGGCGGTCACCGTGGCCCCGACCAGCGCGCCGCAGCGGATGAAGGAGCCGTCGCAGACATGGGCGACCGCCAGCGCGGCCTTCAGGTCGTTGCGCAGGATCTGGACGCCGATCTGAAACGCCGTCCCCGTCGCCTCGTCGATGGCGCGCGTGACGTCGGCCATGGCCGCGGTGATGACCGGGTCGGCGTGGTCGAGCGCGTAGACGCCGTCGCCCCGATTCTGCACCACGCAGCCGTCGGCGCCGCCCACCTCCAGCGCGCGCGCATCCGCGATCGCCTTGGCCCGGATGGCCGGGTACGTCCCTTCCTCGAAAAATGGGGTTCCCGGCAGCGCCCCCAGATGGACCATGCCGAGGACCACCTTCTTGCGGCCCAGATTCTCGAAGAGACGCATCCCAGCTCCCCCGCTTCCCTCGTCGGGCCGCTCCGAACGTATGCCCGCCGAACGCCCGCGTTCGCCGCGGCCTCGCGACTCCGGCCCATGATCCCCGCCGCTGATGCTAGCATCCCCCGGAACATCCCCCAGCACGCGGCGGCGAGGAAGACGCGCGATCATGATTGCGACAGAGCAGTTGACGAAGCGGTATGGCGAGCACGCGGCGGTCGAGGCGCTCGATCTCGATGTCCGGCCGGCAGAGATCTACGGCTTTCTCGGGCCCAACGGCGCCGGCAAGACGACCACGATTCACATGCTGCTGAATCTGGTCCGGCCGACGGCCGGGCGGGTCTGCCTCTTCGGCGAGCCGGTCGGCCCCGGCTCGTTTGCCTACCGGCGGCAGATCGGCGTCGTCGCCGAGGAGCCGGTCGAGATCTCTCGCATGACCGGCTGGGAGGTCGTCCGCGCGTTCGCGCGGCTCTGCGGCGTGAAGCAGCCGGAGCCGCGCATGGAGGAGCTCTTTCACGCCCTCGACCTCTGGGACGCGCGCGAGGCGCTGGCCCACGATTACTCACGCGGGATGCGCCAGAAACTGAGCCTCATCCGCGCCCTCGTCCACGAGCCGAAGCTGCTGATCCTCGACGAGCCGGTCAGCGGACTCGACCCACGGGGGATCCGGCAGGTGCGCGAGATCGTCTCCGCCTACCAGCAGCGCGGCGGCACCGTCTTCATCTCCAGCCACATCCTCTCCGAGATCGAGCGGACCGCCGACCGCATCGGCATCATGCATCAGGGACGCCTCCTGATCGAGGACACGCTCGCCGGCATCCGCCAGCGGATCGGGCGTGGCCGCACGCTGGCGATCGAGCTGGCGAGCATCCCCGATTCGCTCGTCTCGCGCCTCGCGGGGGAGCCGGGCGTGATGGAGGTCGCGGTGGCGGAGTCCGCGCCGTGGCTCGAACTCCTCCTCGATGGCCAGCACGATGCCAGAGCCGCCATTTCCCGGATCATCACCGAGGCGGGCGGCGTCATCCTCGGCATGGAGAGCGAGGAGATGAGCCTTGAAGAAGCCTTCGTGACGATCACCACACAGAACGTGACTCGACTCGCCGGCGCGCAGTGATGAAAGCGACCATCTCCCCCCCTGCCGCCCCGTCCGCATCGCCCGCGTCGAGCTCCGCCGCGCCGCGCGGCGCGATCGCCCGCCCCTCTTCCCTCTGGGCGTTGCGCTGGCGGGTGATGATCGAGGTCGCGCGGCAGGAGCTGCGCGATGCCATCTTCGGGTGGCCCCTCTATCTGACCGCGGCGGCGGCCGTGTTGGCCGGCGCGGTGCTGGTCTACAACCAGCTCCGCTCGGTCGCGCAGAGCGGGCTGGGCATCGTCTCCTGCGCGCTCTTCTCGCCCCTCCTCGCCGCCGCGTCGCTCGCCGCCCTCTTCCTCGCGGCCTGGTCGACCCTCGCCATCGCCCGCCCGCGCGATCAAGGGGCGCTGCGCGTCCTCTTCTTCGGTCCGGTCGACGCCGTCGGGCTGGTCGGGGCGCACCTGCTGGCGGCGCTCGTCGTCTACGGCCTCATCCTGCTCATGGCCGTCCCGCTGCTGGCGCTGCTCGGCCTCATCGCCAACCTGCCCCTCTCCGCAGCGCTCCTTCCGGGATTGATCGCCTCGCCAATGCTCGTCCTGCCGGCGGTCGGCATCGGCCTCTTCATCTCGGCGATCGCGCCCTCCGGCCGCTCCGCCCTCCTCCTCTTCGTCATCGTTCTGGCGTTCATCGTCGCCGTCCAGATCGGCTACAGTGCGCTGCTGCAGATCCCGCCGACCAGCCGCTATTACGACGCCCTCCTCTTCCTGCGCGAGACGGCGCGGGTGCTGCGGGACGCCCTGCAGTGGCTCTCGCCGCTGGCGCTCCTCAGCGGGGGCCTCGACGCCGCCTGTCGCGGCGGCACGCGCGAGCTCGGGCTGCAGACGCTCGCCGGGCTCGGCGGCGGCGCGGCCTGGTCCGCCCTCGCCGTCTGGGCGGTGCGCCGCCGGGGGGTCCTGCCATGAGACGGCTGATACTGACGGGGTTTGTCCTGCTGCTCGCGCTCCTCGGCGCGGCGAACGGCGCGGCCGGACAGACGGCGACCGAGACGTCGGGTGCCGCGCCCGCCTTCGTCTACGGCATCAACGCCGCCCTCCCGAACACCTACACGGGGACCTTCGCTCCCCCCTCGGTCGATACGATTTACCTCCTCGCGGGAGAGACGAGTGTCATCTCGCCGCGCATGACAGAGATCTACTTCTGGCCGATCACGAACGAGTACAAGGCGAACTGGCACGCGCTGAACGAGCCGGTGCCGGGCGTGCTGGAGGTAAGCGCGAACGGGAAGGTCGTCGCGGAGCTCGAGCCGACCGACTACACCATCCAGTTCACGCCGCAGGGCGAC
>JADYYO010000144.1 GCA_020853615.1 Thermomicrobiales bacterium | reverse complement strand
GATCTCCCGGCCATCGAACCAGATCTCGCCCGCCGTCGGCTCGATCAGCCGCAACAGCAGGCGCCCCATCGTGCTCTTGCCGCAGCCGCTCTCGCCGACCAACCCGACCGTCTGCCCGCGGGGAACGACCAGCGAGACATCATCAACAGCGCGCACCGCACCGACGGCGCGCGAGAAGAATCCGCCGGAGGAGACCGGGAAATGCTTCACCAGGTTCCGCGCGCGGAGTAGCGGTTCGGGCGCGACGGCATCGATCACCATCCCGTCTCGCAGGGACTCCGCCGGTAGCGAGCTCATCGTCGCGCTCCCAGTGGTTGCGTTGCGCCAATCTGATCTTCGACGGTCGCCAGCCGCTGGCCGCGCTGTCCGGGCCGCGGGATGGCGCCCAGTAGTGCGCGGGTGTAGGGATGCTCTGGCTCGGAGAGGACGCGCGCGACCGGCCCGGTTTCGACGATCTTGCCGCGGTACATGACGACCACCTCGTCGCACATGCGGGCGATGACGCCGAAGTCGTGCGAGATGAAGACAATCGCCCGCGCCGGGTCGGCGGCGATCTCGTCGAGCAGCTCCAGAATCTGGGCCTGAATGGTGACATCGAGCGCCGTCGTCGGCTCATCCGCGATGAGGAGATCGGGCCGGCAGGAGAGCGCCATGGCGATGATCACACGCTGCCGCATCCCTCCGGAGAGCTGGTGCGGATAGGCCGCCAACTGGCGGTCGACGGCCGGGATGCCGACGCTCTGGAGCAGTTCGCGCGCCCGGGTCATGGCCGCGTCCCGGTCGAGTCGCTCGTGGTGGACCATCATGTCGGTCATCTGGCGGCCGATGGTGAATGCCGGATTGAGCGACGTCATCGGGTTCTGGAAGATCATGGCGATGCGCTTGCCACGCATCTGCCGCATCGCCTCCTCGCGCAGCCCAAGCAGCGGCGTGCCGCCAAACGTGATCTCCCCGGAGACGATCCGCCCGCCAGACGGCAGGAGGCGCATGATGGCGTTCGCCGTCATGCTCTTGCCCGAGCCCGACTCGCCGACAATGCCGACGACGGTCCCGCGTCGCACCCGAAAGCCGACGTCGTCGACGGCGCGCAGCGGCGGTTGGCGCCGCCGCTCGAACTCGACGGTCAGGCCCGAGACGTCGAGGAGGACGTCGCCCGCGGTACGCCCCTGATCGGTCAGCGGCTCGCGCAATTCGCCGGTCGTCATGCGGCGTGCCCCTGCGGATCGAGCACGTTGCGCAGGCCGTCGCCGACAAAGGTGAAGGCGAGCGCGACGAGCACGATCATGATGCTCGGCATCAGCACGACGTGCGGCGAGGTGGAGAGCGTCCCCTTGCCGGTATTGACCATGTAGCCCCAATCGGAAGCGGGCGGGCTGGCGCCGAGCCCGAAGAAGCTGAGGCCGGCCGCCACCAGGATCATGAAGCCGACCAGAACCGTGGCGTAGACGATCAGCGGCCCGATGACGTTCGGCAGCAACTCGTGCCCGATGATCTCTACTGGCCCGGCGCCCGTCGCGCGCGCCGCTTCGACAAAATCCTGCCGGCGCAGCGACGAGACCTGCGTGCCGACCACCCGCGCCATGTAGGGCACGAGGATGAAGACGATGGCGATGATCTGGTTGCGTGGCCCGGGGCCGAGCACCCCGGCAATCAGGATGGCGAGGAGCACGACCGGGAAGGCGAAGAAGACATCGAGCGCCCGCATGATGACCTGCTCGGTCTTCCCGCCCGCGTAGCCGGCAACCAGCCCGAGCAGGAGAGCGATCACGGCGGCGATGACTGTCGGCGTCACGCTGACGAAGAGGGACAGCCGGCCGCCGTAGATCAGGCGGCTCAGGATGTCGCGTCCCACTTCGTCGGTGCCCAGGAGGTGGCCCTCCACGCCGGGCGCGGCACGGCGCAACCCCTCGTACTGGAAGTTCGGATCATCGGGCGCGACGAGCGGCGCGAAGATCGCCGCCAGGGTGACGACGAGGATGATCGCCAGGCCGATCAACGCGAGGCGATCGCCGGCGAAACGCCGCCAGGCCTCGCCGAGCCGCGATTCGGCCGAAACCGCCGGGGCGTCGACCGCGACCGTGGGGGTGACTTCGAGGCTGCCGTGCATCCGCGCCTACCCCCTCGCCCGGGGATCGAGGGCGAGATTGATGACATCGACCGCGAGGTTGACCAGCACGAACCAGACGGCGACCACCAGCACCGCCCCCTGCACCACGGCGATATCGCGCGAGAGGATCCCCTTGTAGAGCGCGTCGCCGACGCCGGGCCAGGCGAAGATGTACTCGGTGAAGACCGCACCGCCCAGCAGAAAGCCGATCTGCAGCCCGGAGATGGTGACGATCGGCGGCAGCGCGTTGCGGAGCGCGTAGCGGAGCGTAACGGTCCGCTCCGGCAGGCCATTGGCCCGGGCGGCCTTGATGTACTCCTGGCTCATCGTCTCGAGCATCGTCGAGCGGACCATGCGCGCGATGATCGCGGCCGGGGGGATGGCGGTCGTCACCGCGGGCAAGACGAGGTGTTTGAGCAGATCGAAGCGGCCCCCTTCCCCACGCAGATCGACCATCCCCTGCACCGGAAACCACTTGACCTGGACCGCAAAGAGAATTACCAGACCGAGGCCAAAGACGAAGGTCGGGATGTTCGCCGCGATCAGCGTCGCACCCATCGTAACGCGGTCGAACGGGGTATCGCGACGGATCGCGGAGATGAGGCCGACCGCGATGCCGAGGGGAATGGCGATGACGAGCGAGCCGGCAAGCAGAATGGCGCTGTTGCGCAGACGATCCACCAGCAGATCGGTCACCGGCATGTTGCTGGAGAAGGAGCGGCCGAGATCACCATGCAGCGCGCGCCAGAGCCAATTCACGTACTGCTCCGGAAGCGGCCGGTCGAGCCCGAGATAGTGCCGGAACTCCTCGACCGTCTCCTGCGTGGCCAACGGCCCGAGCAGTGCTTTGGCAATATCGCCCGGCACGAGCTGCATCGCCAGGAAGACGACCAGCGACACGCCGAGGAGGACCGGTATCGCGCCAACGAGACGCCGCGCGACGTAGCCTGCGAGCACCCGTTGCCCCTCTTCTCACGGCCTGCACGAGCGGGCCACCCTTGTCGCCTCGCGCACGCTCGCCAGGCGCGATCTGCCGGCGACCCGTGCCGGGCGAACATCGGCGGTGACCCGGGCACAACGCTTCGTGACGTTCGATAACCTACAGTGTAAGCGGGCGTTCCACGCATGGCTAGAGCCGCGCGTTCCGCGGTTGCGCGAGCAGCGCCGGCGCGACGAAACGAGAGCGGGGGGGGGACGGAGTGAGCCAGAACGAAAACGGGGCGACGATGGTGGAGGACGAACTGTGCTTTCTCTCGGCGCTCGAGCTTGGCGTCGCGTATCGGGCTCGCAAGGTAACGCCGTCCGAGGTGACCGAAGCGGTGCTGCGGCAGATCGAACGGGTCAACCCGGTCGTCAATGCCTTTATCACGGTCGTTGCCGACCTCGCGCGGACCACGGCCCGCGAATCGGACCGCCGCTTCGCCGAGGGCCGGGTCCTCGGCCCCCTCGATGGCATCCCGCTCGGGATCAAGGACCTCTCGGAAACGGCAGGCGTCCGAACCACGATGGGGTCGCGCGTCTACGAGCACCACGTCCCCGATTTCGACGCGCCGGTTGTGGCGCGGATGAAGGCGGCGGGCGCGGTGATCCTCGGCAAGACCAACACGCCGGAGTTCGGCTGGAAATCGCCGACCGACAATTCCCTCTTCGGCCCGACCCGCAATCCCTGGAACCTGGAACGGACCGCCGCCGGATCGAGCGGCGGCTCGGCGGCAGCCGTCGCCTGTGGCATGGGCCCGCTCGCCAGCGGCGGGGATGGCGGCGGCTCCATCCGGCAGCCGGCGAGCTTCTGCGGCGTCTTCGGCATCAAGCCGACCTTCGGCCTGGTGCCGATGTTCCCGCCATCGGTCGTCGCCACCTTCGTTTCGGAGGGCCCACTCAGCCGGACCGTCCGCGACGGCGCGCTGATGCTGCAGGCGATGGCCGGGTACGACCCCCGCGACCTCTTCTCCAAGCCGGACCAGCATTTCGATTATGTCGCCTCATGCGAGGGAGGAATCGAGGGCCTGCGCGTCGCCTGGAGCCCGGACCTCGGCTACGCGCGCGTCGACCCCGAGGTGCGCGCCATCACGGAGCGTGCCGCCCGGTGCTTCGAGGAGCTGGGCGCGCACGTCGAGGAGGCCTCCCCCGGCTGGCCCGACCCCTACGAGCTCTTTCACACCCTCTTCTACGCGCTGGTCGGCGGCACGGTCGACGAGCTGCTGCCGGAGTGGCAGGGCCAGCTCGACCCGGGCCTGGAGCGAATCGCGGACGCCGGCCGGAAACTGAGCGCGTTCGATGTCTCCCGCGCGCAGGTCATCCGGAACGACCTGCAGACGATCGGGGCCGCCTTCTTCGAGCGGTACGACCTGCTGCTGACGCCCACGATGACCCTGCCGCCCTTCCCGGTCGGGATCGACTTTCCCTCGGAGGTCGGCGGGGAGCCGGTCACGGGGATGCAGTGGACCGCCTTCACCTTCCCCTTCAACCTGACCGGCGATCCCGCGGCGAGCGTGCCAGCCGGCTGGACAGACGACGGCCTCCCGGTCGGATTGCAGATCGTCGCACCCCGCTGGCAGGACGCGCGGGTACTGCGCGCGGCGGCCGCCTTCGAGGCGATTCAGCCCTGGGCGGACCGCCGGCCAGCGATCGCGACCAGCGAACCGACATTCGCGCGGGAGGGGTGAGGCGGCAGCTACCTGCCCGCGACCTGCACCTTCAGGCCAGAGCCCTTGCGCACTGTCTCCAGGGCCTGAGGAAACTCCTCGAGGCTGAAGGTGTGGGTCACCATCCGGTCCGCGTCGACCGCGCCAGCGGCTAGCACATCGAGCGCGGGGCCGTAAGAGTTGAGCACGGCCATGCTGCCGAGGATGGTGATCTCCTCGTTGTAGATTTTGAAGGCGTCGAAGGCGGCCTTCTCCCCCGGCGGGCAGACGCCGAAGAGGAGGAGCTTGCCTCGCCGCTTCACCGCGTCGATCGCCATCTCGGCGACCTTGGTCACGCCCGTCGCCTCGATCACGTTGTCGAAGCCGCGCGGCGCGTGCTCGCGCACCTCGTCGAGCGACGCGCCAAGCGTTTCGAAGCCAAACTCCTGCCGCGCCCGCTCTAGCCGCCCCGGGTTGATATCGACGATCGCCACCAGGCTCGCCCCGGCGAAGCGGGCGATCTGCGCGTTCTGCAGGCCCATTGGACCGGCGCCGTAGATGAGGAAGGTCTCGCCCGGCTGCGCCTGCAGGCGGTGGAAGCCGTGCACGACGCAGGAGACCGGCTCGATCAGCGCCGCGGCCGCGAACGACATCCCCTCGGGCAGGTGGTAGAGCGTGCGCTCCGGCACCGCGACACGCTCGGCGAAGCCCCCGGGGTTCGTCACCCCAACGGCGCGAAAGCGCTCACAGAGATTCCCCATCCCCCGCTGGCAGTAGTAACAGGCGCCGCAATTGAGGGTGGGGTCGACACCGACCCGATCGCCGACGGCAAATCCGGAGACCTCCGAGCCGACGGCCACCACGGTGCCGCCGAGCTCGTGGCCGGGGATGATCGGGTACGTTGCCAGCGGGAATTCCCCATCGATGATGTGGACATCGGTGCCGCAAATGCCGCAAGCTCCGACCTCGACCACGACCTCGTCGGGCGCCGGCGCCGGCTCCGGCACCTCGGCCACGCGAACCACCCCCGGCCCGTCAACCACGACCGCTCGCATGTCACGCTCTCCTCATTCGCTCTGTCGAAACGCGACTCGATTGCGCCTATCCGCCATGCACGGCGCCAAACGTCAGGCCACGGACCAGCGACCGGAGGACGAAGAAGGCGAGGATGAACTCCGGCACGATCGTGATCAGGGTCGCGGCCGCCATCGGGCCCCAGTCGACATTCTGGTAGCCCATGTAGCCGAGCAGGGCGATGGTGACCGGGTAGGTCTCCCGGCCGCCGAGCACGAGCCCGAAGACCAGCGCGTTCCAGGAGAAGATGAAGGCGAGCACGGCGGCGGCGGCAACGCCCGGCAGCACGAGCGGGATGGAGATGCGGGAGAAGATCTGCCACCACCCCGCGCCGTCGACCTTCGCCGCCTGCTCGATATCCTTCGGGATATCCTCGAAGTAGCCCCGCATCAGCCAGATGAGCAGCGGCAGCGTGATCGCCTGATAGATGAGGATCAGGCCCAGGTAGTTGTCGTACAGATTGAAGCGCTGGAAGATGACGAAGAGAGGAATGATGACCGCCAGCTCCGGCGCGAAGCGGAAGCTGAGGAAGGTGAAGGCGAGATCCTCCTTGAACCGGAAGTCGTAGCGCGCCAGAACGTAGGCGGCCGGCGTGCCGACGACCAACGTCAGCGTCACCGCGCCAGCCGCGATAATGAAGGTGTTGCGGTAGTAGTCGAGGAAGTCTCCCCCCGACAGCACATCCCGGAAGTTGTCCAGCGTCGGCGTGAAGATGATCTTCGGCGGCACGGCGAAGATGTCGACCGGGGTCTTGAAGGCCATCATCCCGACCCAGACGAGCGGGAAGAGGGTGAAGATGAAGAAGAGGGTAAAGCCGATCCAGTAGGCGATATTGCCGATGGTCCACGTCTGCTTGTGTGTCATGTCTCGCGCTCTCCTCGCCCGCCGCTAGGCCATCGCCCGGCGCCAACGCCGGATGAAGTAGAAGGCCAGGCTGTAGCAGAGGGCCCAGAGGATGATCGAATAGGCCATCGCCGTCCCGAAGTTCGTCCAGCGGATCGCCTCGAAATAGGTCTGGATGGCGAGGCTGTTCGTGGCATCGACAGGGCCGCCCTGAGTCGTGGCGTAAATCAGATCGAAAATCTTCAGCGAGTCGATGCCGCGGAAGGTGCCGACGATGATGAGGAAGGGCAGCAGCATGGGCACGGTCAGCGTGCGGAACGAAGTCCAGGGGGAGGCGCCGTCGACCATGGCCGCCTCGAAGGGCTCTTTCGGCAGCGCCTGCAGCCCCGCCAGCAGCACGAGCGCCGAGAAGGGGGTGTAGAGCCAGATGTCGATCAGGAGAATCGAGGGGAGCGCCAACTGCAGGCTCCCCAACCATTGCAGCGGCCCGATGCCAATCTGGCCGAGCAGGTAATTCAGGATGCCATCGGGCGTCATCATGCTCTTCCACATCAACGCCCCGACGACCGGCGGCATCATCAGCGGCAGGATCAACACCGCCCGAAAGAGGCGCACGATACGATTCTGCCGGTTGAGCATCAGCGCCACCGCGAGGCCGAGCGGGAGCTCGATGGCGAGCACCACGATCACGTAGGTGAAAGTCACGCGCACGGAATTCCAGAAGGTTGCGCTCGTCAGCAGGGTCTGATAGTTCGCCAGGCCGATGAAGTTCTTCGGCAGGCTCGAGGTCAGCTTGTAGTCGGTAAGGCTCCAGTAGGCGCCGATCAGGAACGGCACGATCAGCCCGACCAGGACGACGAGGGCCGGTACAAGCAGGAGGTATGGCAGCCTCTGCTCACTCGACCATCTCCGCGTCGGCGCGGCCCCGGGACGCAGCGTCCCTGCGGATTCGAGGGTCGGTCGTGCCGCCTCAACATTCTGTACGCTACTCACCGAACGATCTCCTCAGAAAAGTCATCGCCCAAGACCAGCGGGCATCCTTCCCGCGGCTCCTCCCCCTATCCGGCATCTCTGGTAATGACGACTTTGCCACATTCTCCACTATCGGCGATGCGGAACGCCGCTTCGATCTGGTCGAACGGCAGGCGATGCGTCACCGCACGCTCCAGCGGCAGCGCTTCCCGCGCGAGCCGCTGGATCAACTCGTCCATGACCGGCCAACTGCAGACCCACGAGCCATGCAGAGTCAACTGCTTGTGCAGAATCTGCGGGCTCGGATCGATCGTGGTCAGGTTGCGCTCGCCGACGAAGACCGAGCGGCCCCAGACGCGGGCGCTGTCGAGCGCCGCGAGGCGCCCTGGGGAGCTTCCCGAATAGTCGATCGTCAGATCGGCGCCCTCGCCGTGCGTCAGTTCGTAGATGGCGGCCACCGCATCGCCGGCCGCCGGGTCGAGGGCAACGTCCGCGCCCAGAGCCGTGGCAAGCTCGCGCCGCAATGGAATCGGATCGACCGCAATGACGCGCGCACCGGCGGCCTTGGCGAAGATGACCCCCGCCAGGCCCACCCCGCCGAGCCCGAAGAGTGCGGCCGTCTCTCCACCGGCGGGCGCGCCCCGCTTTGTCGCCTGATAGGCGGTGCCCGCGCCGCAGGCGCAATAGGCGCCCTCGACGGAACTGACTCCCTCGGGAAGTTTGATGCAACTCTTCGCGTCGGCGACCATGAAATCGGCGAAAGCGCCGTCGCGCTGCCATCCGTACGACCGATAGGTCGGGCAGTGGAGCATCCACCCGGAGCGGCAGGCCCGGCACTCGTTGCAACCGGTGATGTGGTAGCAAGCGACGCGGTCGCCGACTTGCAGGTGACTCACGCCGGGGCCAACCTCGACGATCATGCCCGCCGGCTCGTGCCCCGGGATCACCCCGGCTACACTCGGTGTCCATTGATCGTAGGCCGAGGGCGCCGCGGCGGTCTCCTCTGCCGAAGGCCGATAAAGAAAGCCGAGATCGCTGCCGCAGATGCCGGCGGCCTGAATCTCGATCAGCACTTCGCCGGGACCGGGTTGCGGCTTCGGCGCCTCGACGAAGGCCATGGCGCGGTCGCCCAGAAAGGTGACGGCTCGCATGCTCACCCTGGCAAACTGCTCCTTCCTGAACCGTTGAGGGAGTTGCCGCGCGAGGCGGCAACTCCCTCGTCACAGGTCTGGACGCCTTGACGCCCCGCCAGGACGGCTAGTGCTGGATCGTCGCCAGCACCTTGTCCATCTCCGCGGCCGCCTCGTCCATGGCCGTCTTGGCATCCTTCTGGCCGAGGACGACCTCCTGCACCGACTTGGCCCAGACATCGCCGAGCTGGGCGAACTCGGGCAGCGCCGGCACCATGACGCGCGAATAGGTTTCGATCAGCTCCTGGTAGACCTTGGGATAGTCGCCCCAGCTCGACATGTACTCGAGCACCGTGGGATCGGTGGCGACCGACTTCCGGGTCGGGTTGATGTTGTTCTTGACCGCGGAGTCGGCCAGAATCTTCTTGCTGGTCGCCCACTGCATGAAGAGCCAGGCGGCGTTCTTTTCCTTCGCTGCCGAGGCGAGGCCGAGCGACCAGATCCAGATGTTGGTGTGGATGCCTCCCGGTCCCTCCGGCGGCAGCGAGTAGCCGACCTTGCCGACCACCTTCGACTGCGCGGGATCCTCGAAACTCCCCGCCATGTGGTCGGCATCGATGAACATGGCGACGGTGCCGCTCATGAAGGCCTGCATCGCCTCGTACCAGGTGAAGCCGGAGACCCCTTCCGGGGCAAACTTCATCAGCTTGCCCCAGTAGTCGGTGGCGGCGACGCCCGCTTCACTGTTCACCGTCGACTTCCACGCCTCGGGGTCCATCACCTCGGCGCCCCACGACCAGAAGATCGTGCCATATCCGGTCGTCATCGACGGCCAAGTCCGGTCGCCACGGGCCACGAAGCCGGAGACCTTCTGCCCGTCGTACTCTTTGCCGTGCAACTGCTCGGCGACCTTCAGCAGGTCGTCGTAGCTCTTCGGGACCTCGATCCCCTCCTGCTCGAAGATGTCCTTGCGGTAGAAGAGGGCGTACCCCTCCTCGTTCACCGGCAGCGCCCAGAGGTTCCCCTCGCCGACGCCCTTGGCCAGTTCGCCGTTCCAGCGGTTGACCTCGATCAGCGATTCGTAGAAATCGCCGAAGTCCCAATCGGGGTTGGTCAACGCCGGGTCGGCGACGTAGCCGTCGAGCGGCTCGATCCAGCCGCCGCCGACATAGCGGAAGTCGTCGATATAGCCGGTCATGAAGACGTCATAGGTGCCGGCTCCAGTGGAGAGAGCGAGGAGAAGCTTCTCGCGGAACTGCGTCTCCGGCAGCTTCTCGTACTTGAGCGTGATCCCGGTCAGATCTTCGAACTCCGAGAAGAACGGCTCCATCGCGTCGGTGTAGGGGTGCTCGACCAGGATCGGATAGATCGTCTTGCCGCTCTCCTGCTTCCAGTCGAAGTTGCTCGCGGGCGTCGCATCCTGCGCCGCCGCACCCGGCGCGCCACGCAGGAACCACATGGCGGCCGGCGCTGAGATACCCAACACCGCTGCACGGCGCAGAAAGCCGCGACGATCGATTCGCCCCGCGTGCAGCGCCTGCACCAATTCCTGAACCTGCCGCTCACTCATCGATCCAACTCCTCCCGGTTGCTCGCCAGAACGCATCCGGCTACGGTTCACGGCCGACTCCCGGCCGCAATTCCCCGGCTGGGGATCAGCGTGCTGCTCCGTGGATGACCACACCCGGACCGTGCTACAAGGCAATGCCGAGGATGCGCATCTCCGCAAGATTTTTCGCGAAGCGCCACGCCCCGATTGATGGCCAAACGGGCACAACTCTAAACGTCGCCTCGGCACATGTCAATAGATGAGCGTTACCCGTCGCTGAACCTCACTTCCGAAATTTCTTTCGCGAATAGTTCGTCTGCAATATTTTCCGCCACACCTCGAGCAGCCATCCATTCTGCTTGTGTGCGGCAACGTTATCTCCCTGGCAAGCCTTGGAGATGAAAATGAGCGAAGCCAGAATCACACTATCCTTTTCTGATTTTCATGAGGCTTATGGTTACTGCGCAAAGGCATGTGATTCCATTGGCAAAGACAACGGCAGTGTCTCCAATGTGCGTTCCATACATTACCCACAAGAATGTTGTAAAGCTAATGGTAGCAAATGTCAGCAAGGAAACACTTTTGAGATCGCTGGCTCTAATGGCACTCCATGCTTGAGGAATAAGTTGAACGGCAGTGATGACCGATGCGAGTGCAGCAATGACAGTCCACATCAGCGGTCAATGCCACAAAACAGGAGGCTAACGCCCGTCGCGCGGGTCCGTTTCGGTATCCAGCCCTGAAGCCTGGCTGTATTGCACCGGTTCATGGTCCTCCATCCCGGGTACCGGGCCACGCCACGGTAAGGGACGGCGAGGCGCATCTCTATTCCTCGTCGCTCACATCAGTCGGCTGCGGCGTGCGGGAAGAGCCTTGCCTTTCCAGGCAGCAAGCGTACCAAGTCCAAAACAGCGTCACATGTCCCGCTGGGCGCCACCGCGGCATGAACTGCGCCCGTGCAGCGGTAGACTGTCGGAGGACGGTCGCCACAGGCCAGCTCGCGCCCGGTGTCGTGCGCCCGAACTGTGCGGCCGTGGGCCAACCGGAGGCGCCACCGACTGTCGCTCCCTATCCGGGAAGCACCCAAAGCAGATTCACTCTCTGCCGGTGCCCTGGGAAACCGCCCTCCTCCCATCGTCAATGCCGGCTCTAAACCGGAACGATGATGTTCTTCATGACGCCGCCGCTCAGCGACGCTTCCATGGCCTGGGCGAAGGCGGTGAGGGGGTAGGCCTCGGCGACGAGGGGTTTGACATCGAGAGAGCCATCGGCGAGGGCGGCGATCGTCTTGGGGTAGCAGTAGGGGCCGAGATGGCTGCCGTGGATCGTCAGCTCCTTGGTGTCGCCGATGATCGTCCAGTTGATCGTGGCCGGTTCGTTGAAGACGCTGAACTCGACGAAGGTGCCGAGCTTGCGGATCAGCTGCAACCCCTGGCCAACGGCGGCGGGGTTGCCACTCGCCTCGATATAGACATCGGCCCCGTAGCCGTCCGTCAACGCCCGCACTCGCGCCACCGCCTCCTCCTCCAGCACGTTGATGGCCACGTCGGCCCCGAACTGCTTGGCCAACTCCAGCCGGTAGTCCTTGGTGTCGAGGGCGATGAGCTGCCCCGGGGCCAAGCGGCGGGCGAGCTGCAGCATGCACAGCCCGATGTTGCCGACGCCGGCGATGACCACCGTGTC
>JADYYO010000143.1 GCA_020853615.1 Thermomicrobiales bacterium | reverse complement strand
TCCTGATAGAGCATCTCCCGGTCGATCTCCATGTCCTTGGCGTGGACGTGGAAGATGCGCTCCCGGAACTCCGTGATCGGGCGCAGATAGTCGATCATCTGCCAGATGAGGTGCGAGGGGTCGTAATTGAGGCCGAAGTTCTCGTCGGGAATGATCTCGAACATGCGGCGCCAGATGGCCGGGGAGTAGGCGACGTTCGAGCCGCCCGGCCAGGTGTCGCCCCAGAGCATCGGGCAGTTCTCGATGGCGATCTTCACCCCCCGCTCGCCGGCGTAGCGGACGATCGGCGGCCAGACGCGGGCGAAGGCCTCCAGGTTCTGCGCGGCGCTCTGCGTCTGGTCGGCGCCGACGAAGGTGCCGACGATGTCCACCTCCAGCAGCGCCGCGGCGTCGATCACCTTCTCGAGGTGCGCGATCGCCGCCGCGTTGTGCGCCGGGTCGGCGGAGATGGGGTTCGGGTAGTAGCCGAGGGAGGAGATCGCCAGCCCGTTGTCGCGCATCAGGGCCGCGATCCGCTGCGCGGCGGCGGCGTCGAGGGTGGCGACATCGATGTGGCTGACGCCGGCGTAACGGCGCTCGGCCTTCCCGGCTGGCCAGCAGGCGATCTCCAGCATGCCGAAGCCGCTCTCCCCGGCCCAGCGGGCGATCTCCTCCAGCGTCAGCATCGGCAGGGCGGCGGTCATGAAGCCGAGTTTCATGGGATCTCCTTTCGCGAGTCGAGCAGTCGAGGAGTCGAGGAGTCGAGAAGAAGTCGAGAGTCGAGAGTCGGGAGTCGGGAGTCGTCGGGGAGCGGCAGGGCTATCCTATCGTGGAGTGGGGAGGTGCAGTTGGCGGCCGAAGCGCAAGGGGGAGGAGGAGCGGATGGGCGTGACGGAGCGGGCGGGGCTGGAGGAGCGGCTGGCGGGGCTCGAGGTGACGCCGGGGACGGCGGCCTGCGTCTGGCTGGGGCAGGGGGGCTACCTCTTCGCGTCGCCCGGCGGCATGACGCTCATGGTCGATCCTTACCTCTCCGACTACGCCGAGCCGTTCTGGGGCGTGCAGCGGGCCATCCCGCCCGTGATCGACCCCGCGCACTTCACCCCCGACGTGGTGCTCGTCACCCACTGGCACGAGGACCACCTCGACGCGCCGACGATCCGCCGCTACGCGCAAGAGCCGGACGTCGCCTTCGCGGGCCCGGAGTCGTGCGTGGTCCGTGCCGAGATCTGGGGGTGGCCGGCCGAGCGGCGCGTGATCCTGGAGCAAGGGGACCATCACCAGTTCGGCGACGTGGGGGTGACGGCGACCTTCGCCCGCCACGACGAGGCGGCGGCGCTGACGCTCGACGCCGTCGGCTTCCTGCTCGACATCGGCGGGCTGCGACTCTGGGTCGTCGCCGACAGCGAGTACGACGCCCAGCTACGGGCGATGGCCAGGGCGGGGATCGACGTCATGTTCGTGCCGATCAACGGCGTCGGCGGCAACATGAATGCCCACGAGGCTGCCCTGCTGGCATGGCAGGTGGCCCCGCGCGTGGCCGTCCCGATGCACTACGGCATGTGGCCAGATGAGCAGTATGGCGAAGGGGCGACGCTCGACCCCACGCTCTTCCGCGACACGCTCACCCGCCTCGGCGGCGAGACGGAGGCGCGGGTGCTGCAGCCGGGGGAGATCGTCATCTTCGGCGCATGAGACGCAGAGACGCCAGGAACCCTCCCCTGCTCTTACGCCGAAAGGGGCGAGCGGCGCGGCCGGTCATCGGCCATCTCCAGCAGCACCTCGGGTTGGCGCTCGGCGATCTGCAGCAGGCGGCGGGCCGCGCCGTCCGGCGTGCGCAATCCCTGTTCCCAGGAGCGGACCGTGCCGAGGCTGACGTTGAGCAGCTCCGCGAAGTCGCGCTGCGACAGGTCGAGGCGGCGGCGAATCTGGCGGATGCGCTCCGGCTCGTTCGAGGCAGGGATGGCGCTCGTCGCAAAGCGGGCGTTGAACGCGGGCGCGGGCACTGGACGATTGGCCCTCCGCCGCGCCGAGAGCCAGAGGGCCAGCACCTGATCGCCAGCCGCCGCGGCCTCGTCCCGGGTAGCGCCATGCGTATGGACGCCCGGAATATCGGGCACGCTGACGACGAATGCCTCATCCTCTGGCGACCACTCAATGACCATGGCATAGTGAGCGGCTTCTGCCAACTCTTCCGGGGCCAACTCACGCTCTGGCAACTGCTCGCGCATTCCTCTTCTCCCGCCGGCGTTGCTCTCCGTGACGCGCGAGCAACCAACGCGATGGCGCGCCGAAGATCTCGCTCGAGATAGGGTTTGGCATCATCGCCGTCATGGCCCGAGAGCGTGACGAAGGCAGCGGGCACGTCCGGGCGCTCCCATACCTCGTGGCTCCCTTTTCCATGGTCGGTCACCATGAACCCCGCCCGGCGCAGGTCGGCTTTCAGTTGACGGATCTTCCTCGGCATCGCCCCCCGGCAGCAACACGGGTACTGCATTGTAGCACCGTAGAACGGGTCATGCTGGCGGCGGATCGCCGGCGGCGCGTGTAGGCTTCGCGCCGACACGGAGGAGATGCCGGCGTGCCCTGGGCGGTCCTGATCGTCGTCGTCCTGACCCTCGCCGCGATCGTGGTCCGCCCGAAGGGGATCGGGGAGGCATGGGTGGCCGGGGCCGGCGCGGTGGCGATGCTCGCTCTCGGCGCCATCGACCGCGACGACCTGCGGCAGGTGGCGGGGGAGACGGCCGACATCCTCTTCTTCCTGCTCGGCATGATGCTCCTGACGTGGCTGGTCGAGCAGGCGGGCGTCTTCGACCGGCTGGCAGAAGGGGTAGCCGCGCTGGCGCGAGGCTCGGGGTTGGCCCTCTACGGCCTCGTCTTTCTCCTCGCCGCGGTCGTCACCGCGCTCCTCTCGCTCGATGTCACCGTGCTGATCCTCACCCCGATCGTCTACGCGCTGGCCACCCGCCGCCGGCTCGACGCGCTCCCCTTCATGTTCGCCTGCACCTTCGTCGCCAACACCGGCTCGCTCCTGCTGCCGATCAGCAACCTGACGAATCTCCTCGTCTACAGCGGCCTCGGGCTCGGCTTCGGCGCCTTCGCCGCTCACATGTGGCTGCCGAACCTTGTCGCGGTCGGCACGAACCTCGCCCTCTTCCTCTGGCTCTTCCGCGATCGCCTGCCGCGCCGCTACGACACCAGTCCGGTCGCGGAGGAGGCGTGCCGCGGCTGGTGGTTCCACGCCGCGGCCGCCACGCTGGCCGTCACCCTCGTCGCCCTGCTCGCCTCGGGGCTGACTCACCGGCCACTAGCGTGGGCGGCGCTCGCCGGGGGCGGCGTTCTGCTGCTGGCAGGGCTCGCGGGGCGAGCGGTGACGCTGCCAGCAGCGATCCGCGCCATCTCGTGGCCCCTCTTCGTCTTCGTGATCGGTATGTTCCTGGTCGTGCGCGGCGTCGAGCACGCCTGGCTGGGGCGGCTGGCGCTCTCCCCGCCGGGGGAGCCGCTGCCGGCCCTCTTCCTGGCGGTCGGGGCGAACGCCGTCGGCAGCAACATCGTCAACAACGTGCCGATGACCCTCCTCGCCCTCCCATTTGTCGCGCGGGGGAATGCCGCGACGCGCGAGGCACTCGCCTACGGCACGCTGGTCGGTGCGAATGTCGGCCCGACCTTGACGACCTACGGCTCGCTGGCGACGATGCTCTGGCTGGCCCTGATCCGCCAGCGGGGGCTCGACATCTCCAGCCGCGAATACCTGCGCGTGGCGCTGATCACGACCCCGGTCGTGCTGATCGCGACGACGCTGACCCTCTGGATGACGCTGCGATGACGTTGGCGCTGATCTGTCTCGACGGCTACCGGGTGGCGGAGGCGCTCGACGCCGCGATGTCGACGCTCAACCCGTCGCTCGCCTGGCTCCTTCTCCACGTCGCCGACGTGCGCCCGGCGGAGGAGTTGGCCCGCGCCCTGGAGCGGCTTCCCGGGCGAGGCCCCGTCCGGGAGCAGGCCGCGGCGAAGGTGCGCCACGTTGTCGAGTGGAGCGAGGCCGATGTCCGGGCCGCCGTCGCCGCCTGGGAGGCTGCACGCGGGCGAAGCGTCGAAATCCTCGTCACCAGCGGCCGGCCAGAGCGGGAGATCATCCGCGTGGCGGAGGAGCGGAACGCCGCGCTGATCGCGCTGGGGGCTGGGCGGAATCTGCCGGGCTGCTCCCCTGGCCCCGACCCCTTCCCCCTGAGCCCCGTCGCCCGCTACGTCATCGACCATGCCCGCCGCGATGTTCTCCTCCTGCGGCGCTACGTCGGGGAGCCAGATCGCCGGGGGTGACGCGACCTGCCGCCTGACGCGGCTCAGCCCGCCTCCGTCGCGCCGAGATGGTTCGCGTCGCTCACTACGACACGACGATTGGCACGCGGCACGTGCGCGGG
>JADYYO010000142.1 GCA_020853615.1 Thermomicrobiales bacterium | reverse complement strand
CGACCCAGAGCGCGCTTTCCGGCCGCCCCAGCCAGTCACGGAGCAGCGGGTCCAGCCCGGCGGCGCGCAGGAATTGGTTGAGGCCGCCACGAAAGGAGACGATCGCCCCGATGGCGATGGCGGAGACAGGAATGGCGACGATGTAGGGCAGGAAGATGATCGTCCGGTAGACGCGCCAGCCCCACGGCCGCTGATGCAGGAGCATCGCCAGCGGCAGGGCGAGTACGATCATGACCGGGACGGCAAGCAGGAGTTGCGCGTTATGGAGCAGCGAGGCGCGAAAGACCTCATCCTGGGCCAGCGCGGCGTAGTTTTCCAGCCCGATAAAGCGCCCCTCCCGGAGGAACGAAAGCTGCACCACGCGCACGAGCGGGTAGCCGAAGACCAGCCCGACCACGAGGAGGGTCGGCGCGAGGTAGAGAGCCAGCTCGAAGGCAGAGACGCGCCCGGGCGCCTTCATGTCAATCCATCCCGGATGGCTGGCGCCAGCCGCTCGCCGCGCAGCGGCCTGGGGGCGCCCCCATTATTCGGGGTGGCCCCCAAGCCGCGCCGAGCGCGCGGCGAAGCGCGGCCCGGCACACGTCACTCCGGCTTTTGCGCCCACTCGGCGAAGCGCGCCGCCTCCTCCGGACGCTGCTCCCGCCACCGCCTGGACACATCCTGCCAGAGGGTGAGGACCTCATCGGCATCGCCCGTGCCGGACATGATCAACTGCGACCCGGCGAGATCCGCCTGTTCGAAGACTTGCGGTGGCTCGAAGTTCGACAGCCAGACGCTCGGGCGCTGGTTGAGCGCGAAGAGTGCCTGCTTGAGCGGATCCGTGACCGCCGATTGATCGAAGCGGCTATCGGCCGGCATGGTGCCGGTCAAGGTGAACCACTGCGCGAGCGACTCCGGAGAGTGCCAGAAGGTCATGAAATCGGCCGCGACCTCCTTGTGCGGGCTCCAGTCGGTGATGAAGTGGGAGATCGATTGCGTCGCCGTGTACCAATCCGCCATCTCGCCATCGCCAAAGACTGGCGCCGGCACGATCCCGATATTCTCGGCGCCAAGCGCATCGGCGGCGTCCACCACCGCGCCATCGATCGCCCAGACCATGGCGGCCTCCCCGTTATTGAAGACCGCGTATTTCTCCTGCAGCTCGAGGCTGGAAACATCCTCGTTCCAGCAGCCGCGGTCCACGGTCTCGATGAACCGGGCGATCCACGGCTTGAAATCCTGCCAGTCGCGCTCGTCGAGGATAAAGGTCTTGAGGTCGTTCGGGGAATCCATGATCTGCTTGCCGAGCTGGCCGAAGACCCACGAGCCTTCATAGCCGGCCCGGTTGCCGCCGACGAGGGGGGTGATTCCCGCGGCCTTCAGCGCATCGCAGGCAGCCAGCAGCTCATCGAAGGTCGCCATCGGCTGCTCGGGATCGAGACCAGCCTGCCGGAAGAGCTCCTTGTTGTAGGCGAGGGGAATGCCGACGACGTAGATCGGCGCGGCCCAGATCTTCCCATCGAACTCGTTCTCGCCGATGTTCAGCCACTGCCCCATCTCGGCCTGATCGACGTAATCGGAAACCGGGGCGACGTTCCCGGCCCAGACCTGGGACATCACCGGCATGCCGGCCCACTGTGGCGCGATATCCGGCCCTTCATGCGCGGCGGCCGCGGCTTCGAAGGCAGTGAAGATGTCGGCGTCAGTCCGCTCCTCGGCAACGATGGTGACGTTGGGGTGCGCCTCCTCGTAGGCGGCGGACACCCATTCGACCCAATCGCGC
Organism: Thermomicrobiales bacterium; assembly: GCA_020853615.1. Classification (GTDB taxonomy): domain Bacteria; phylum Chloroflexota; class Chloroflexia; order Thermomicrobiales; family UBA6265; genus JACCXM01. Next base: position 2,522 of record JADYYO010000142.1, on the reverse strand, counting down.
ATGGTCGGGATATCGCCGGTCCCCCACCACCACCAGGTCAGCGTCACGTCCTCCTGCGCGCGCGTCGTCGCCTGCAGCGCTGGCAGCATCATGAGCGCCACCAGACCCATGAGCAGGATCGAACGCGCCTGCCAGACCATGCCATTCCGACGCATCACCACGACCTCCCAGCGCTTGCCCGACTGCCCGTCACCCTGGTGTAGCGCGGCAGGGACGAGCATGACCGCCGCGGTTCGAACCAGTTCCGCCAGCCCACCGCTGGCATCAGCTACCCGCCCCACCCTGCACGACGTCTGTCACGCCGAGATGAGCCTTGAACGCCATATAGCCGCTGTCGATCGGGAAGATGCCGCCGGTGACGAAGGCGGACTCGTCGCTCGCCAGGTAGACCGCGAAGGGAGCAATCGCCTCAGGTCCGGGCACCGGCAGGATGTGCAGGCGGTCGATGACATCTCGGGCGGCGGGGTCGGCCAGCCAGCGCATTTGCGACTCCGTCGCCACGTAGCCGGGGCAAATGCAATTGACGCGCACACCCTCGCTGCCGACGCCATCGGCAAACGAGCGGGTGAGCGCGACGACGCCTCCCTTTGCGGCGGTATAGGCGTCGAACCCGGCCGTGCCGATGAGGGCGTCGACTGTCGCCGTCAGGATGATGGAGCCAGCGTGCTGGCGCAGCATCTGCTGACCGGCATACTTCGCGCACAGAAACGTCCCCGTCAGGTGCACGTCGAGCATCCGCTGCCAGGTCTCCTCCGGCAGCTCGGTCAGGCGACGGTCCTGGCTGTTGATGAAGGGGACATCGGCGGCGCAGTGGTAGAGGATATCGATCCGCCCAAACTGGTCCACCGCGCCACGCATCAGACGCTGCACCGCATCGCTGTCGGCGATGTCGGCGACCCAGGGGATGGCGTCGCCCCCGGCATTGCCGATGCGCTCGGCAACGCGCGTGGCCCTCTCCTCGCTGATGTCGGCGACCACGACCACTGCTCCCTCGGCGGCGAACGCCACGGCGCCGGCGCGGCCCATGCCGGAGCCTGCGCCGGTCACTATGGCGACCTTGCCCGCCAGACGACCCGCCATCACCGCGTCTCCCCGGCGAGCATCTCCGGCTGATAGGGCAGGAACTGCCCCTCCCGCCGGTAGCGCTGGGTGGCCTCCGCCACCGCCGCCTCATCGATCTCGATGCCGAGTCCCGGCCCCTCGGGCACACCCCAACGGGGGCCGGAGGCGATCGGGATCGGCGCGCGGAGGACATCGTGCGCCATGAGGTAGGCCGTCTGCTGGTTCCCGTCGGTGATGTTCGGCAGGGTGAGCAGCACATGCTGGCAGGCCGCCGCGGCCACCCCAAGCTCGCCGTGCGTGTGCTTGCAGACCAGCAGCCCGTGCAGATCGGCGATGTGCGCGAGGCGGTGGAATGCGGCCAGCGAGCCAACCCAATAGGGGCTGAAGCAGTAGGCGTCCGCGACACGGGCGACGATGCGATCATAGGCGTCCGCCTCGCTCCAGAGCCCCTCGTTGGCGAGGAGGGGAATGGGCGACCAGCCACGCACTTCGGCCATCTGCGCGAGCGGGTAGTCGCGCACCGGCTGCTCGACGAACTCGATATCGTATTCGGCCAATGCCTGCAGGTGGTGGCGCGCCTCCGGAAGCGTCCATGAGCCATTGGCGTCGAGCCGGATGCGGGGCCCGTCGCCGAGCGCGGCGCGAGTGGCGGCGACCATCTCCCGGTCGGCGGCAAAGTCGAGCCCGACTTTCAGGTAGAACACGGAGAAGCCAGCCGCGACCCCCTCCGCGCATTGGGCGGCGAGCTCCTCGCGCGAGCCGCGGGCGAGGTAGAAGAAGTAGTCGACCTCTCGGCGACGCGGGCCGCCATACAGGCGATACAGTGGCTGGCCCGCGGCCTTGCCGCAGATATCGCCGAGGGCCATATCGAGCCCGGCCCAGGCGAAGTTCCCCGTCATCGGCCGAAACTGCCAAAGACCGTGACGATACAGATCGGCGCGCATCGCCTCCCGGTTCCACGGGTCGCGCCCGGCGACGAAGGGGATCATGGCGCGAAGCGCGGCCTCTACGGAGACGACGTCGGCGCCACTGCAGGCCTCGCCCCAGCCTTCGACGCCGTCGTCGGTCGTCACCTTGACCAGCACATCGGTGACGCCGTCGCGCGCCACCACCGAACTGACTTCACGGTGGCGATAGGGAACGCTGACGATAAAAGGCTCGACGCTGACCACCTTCATGGCAACTCCGGACAGGGAAGCAGGACGCGACGCTCGCCAGCATCGGCGGCGATGGTAAAGCCATCGAGTTCTCCAGACCGGTGCAATCGCGAGCATCATCCACGCGAATCCGATGATTGACAAGCATGGGACAGCGGCTGCCGAAGCGCGCTCGCGTTCATCCTCGCCGTTCAGGCTCAAGAAGGGCCCATGGCCAGGCTTCCAGTAGGGACAGCGCCAAGCGCTGCCAGAACTCGTCATTGACAAGCGCCGGGAGCATTCGCAAAATGCGCGCACGTTCTG